>JANQQG010000188.1 GCA_028285065.1 Phycisphaerales bacterium | reverse complement strand
CGACGGCGTTGTTGTATGGGCCCGCCCAGCGCGGGTAGTTGACCCATGCGCGTCCGTTGGGGAGGACGGCGACGCCGGTCCATTGGCGGTCGGGGCTCTGCGCGATGACCTCCATGCTCGCGCGCTGCGATGCGCAGCCGGTGAGCAGGAGGAGGGGGAGCAGGATGGTGAGGAGTGGGGCGGCTGATCGGTGCATGGGCTGCTCCGGGGTCTGGGTGAGGAGGCACAACGTAGCCGCGGGGCGTGGGTTGGGCACGCGCGCGGTGAATCCCGACCTGGGTGTCCGCGCGATCGGGAATCCGCCCGAATCGGTGGCCGCGGGGGGTGTGTTGGGTGCGTGAGGGGCTGGGAAGCGTGGGGGTGGGGGTAGTCTCGGGTTCTGGTGTGGGTCCTCACCACACCTGCTCGCTCTCGGGAGGTTCTGGCAATGCGTGATCGTTGTGTGCCTGTGCTCGGCGCTCTTGCGCTCCTTCTCGTTGTTGCGCCTGTGGCCAGTGCGCAGGTCGCCCTGAATGTCGGCTTCTGCGTTTGCAGTTGGGACAACGGGGACTACGACTCCGCGGGCGGGCAGTTGGCCTTGCAGGAGTTCGACGGGACGGTGCTCGGTGAGGTGGCGGACGACTTCTTCCTGCGCCCCGGCACGCTCAACCGCATCGACAACATCTTCGCGCTGATGCTGACCGACTCGGATGCGCCGGACGCGATCGCGACGCTGTACCGGGACTGCAACGGCAAGCCCGGCGATGTGATCGCGAGCTTCCCGTCGACGAGTGCCGTGGATACGGGGATCGACAAGGACGAGCTTGACCTGTACGAGATCGGCTTCGTGACGGGGAACTGCCGCCTCGAGGGTGGGCAGCTCTACTGGATCGGTTTCCGCGGCGTGCGCACGGATGGTGGATCTGAGGAGTATCAGTTGGCGACGGCCGGGAGTTCGGTGGTGCAGGCCGTGCAGGGCCAGTACCTGCTTCCGGATCAGGGCGCGGTTGATTGGACGCCGATCGACACGACGAACCTGGGGAAGACGGACTTCGCGTTTGCGATCTGCGCGGACGAGTGCGACGTCCTCTACGACGGTGGCGAGGCGGACTACATCATCGAGTATCCGGTCGAGATCAACCAAGCGCTTGCGAACTACCGCTCGAGCGACGACATCTCGCTCCCGCCTTGCGCGGAGTGGGAGATCGACGTCATCCGTGCGTGCGTGCTGACGAACTGCGAGTTGACGACGGTCGAGGTCGAGCTGTGGGACCAGGACCCGGAGACGTGCATGCCGGGGATGCCGCTGATGACGGCCAGCGCGACCAAGCGGGAGCCGTTGGGCGTGAGCGTCTCGACGACCGAGGTCGTTCCGATGGTGGTCGACGCGATCAGCATCGACTTCGGCGAGCTTGGGTGGGTTGTCGAGGGCGGGAAGACGTACTGGGTGTCGATCGTGGCGGAGGGGACGGGCGCGCTTCGTGATCGCACGTTCGTGTGTGCGTCGTTCGACTGCAACAAGGGGGCGGAGTGCCAGACGAAGGCGGGGCCGGCGAAGTTCTTCAAGCCGTCGGTTGGTTTGTGGGAGGGCTTCGGTTCGTTCCTCGGCGACGAGGTGGACCGCGAGCTTGCGATCATCGTGTGCGGTCGGCGGGTCGAAGAGGAGCCGCCGGACGACCCGATCGCGGCGATCGACTGTCCGTGCGACTGGAACGAGGACGGGAACTTCAACGACCAGGACTGGTTCGACTTCGCGTCGGACTACTTCCAGGGATTGGGCGCCCGTGGGCACTCGGACTACAACCAGGACGGGAACCAGAACGACCAGGACTGGTTCGACTTTGCGAACTGCTACCTGAACCCGCCGGAGGGGTGCACCGCGGGTGGGATCGTTGTTGGCCAGTAGCCGCGGCGAGCGCTAGAGCCAGCGGAGCGTGGACGTGTTGCGCTTCGGTCTGTCGCTGGACATGTTCTGCAGGCGTTGGACGGCGTCGTCCGCCTTCGCGTCGGGATGGCGCTGGCCGAGTTCCTCGATCGCGGTGCAGAACCCGAGCAGGACGTGCTTGCGCGGGAGGGGGACGGTGGCGTGCCCGCAGCTGATCTCGTCAACGACCTCGGCGGCCTTGACGAGGGGGACCATCGCCTGGACGGGCTTGACGCCTTCCTCGAGGAAGAGGTCGGCTGCCAGGGAGAGCGACATGGAGATCAGGCCCTCGGCGGGCGTGGTGTCGCCCATGTTGAGGATGGTCTTCGCCGCGGACTTGCATAGATCTGCCGATTCCTGGGCCATTGGCTGGCACCCCACAGATGTGTGTCGGGAGGGCTGAACACCTGAATAGGTGTGCTTTTGCCCGAGTCGTGTCCTCGTTTCGGAGGCGTTGGTAGCCTGAGCAGGCGATTCTTGAGACTCGGTCGCAGGAGCTTATCCAACCATGCATAGCGGAGAAACCCACTATTCAGATGAGAATGCCTCTTTGTTTTTGACTCTGACATGCGCCCTTGACATATAAGCATTTGCTGATATGATGGGCCCATGCCACGGCTCGCGGCCGACGCCACTGTGTTCCACGCCATCGCCGATCCGACTCGGCGGGCGATCCTCGACATCCTGCGGGAGGGGGAGCGGACGGTCTCGGAGATGTTCGAGCGCATCAAGGACGGGCTCATGGGGGGCGTGGCGCGGATCACGCAGCCGGCGTTTAGCCAGCATCTGAGTGTTCTGAAGAAGGCGGGGCTGGTGACGGCGCGCCGGGTGGGGCGGACGCGGGTGTACGCGTTCACGCCGGAGCCGCTGACCGATGTCGTGGACTGGATCGTCGCGTACGACAGGTTCTGGACGGAGAAGCTCGAGAACCTCGGCAAGTACCTCGACAACAAGTATCCGGACAAGGCGCACGGGACGGGCGGGCGGGGAGGTGGCTCGTGAGCCGTGGCGTGTTGACCAAATCGGTGACGTACGAGCATCCGCCGCAGGCTGTGTGGTTGGCGCTCACGGATGCTCGGGCGCTTGCCGAGTGGATGATGCCGAACGACTTCCCGGCTGAGCCGTCGGTGGGGGACGAGTTCACGCTGATGTGCGATCCGATCCCGATGCGTGGCGCGTTGACGCACGCGCGGTGCCGCGTGTTGGAGTGCGAGCCGAACCGGCGCCTGTCGTACTCGTTGCTGGATGTGATCGAGAAGGAGAAGGGGCGCAACGCGCCGGAGACGGTGGTGACGTACGCGCTCGAGGCGTTGGGTGATGGGGGGACGCGTCTGACGCTGACGCACTCGGGCCTGGACAGGCTCGGGCTGTGGACGCGTCTGATGGCGAAGGTCGGGTGGATGGGTGTGTTCAAGCAGTTGGGCAAGGTCTTGGCGAACGTGTCGCCGAGTGTGTCGGGGGAGGTCGGGTTCACGCCGGGGGCGGTGCCGCTGGAGAAGCGGTGTTACAAGGTCAAGACGATTCCAACGGAGCTGACACGATGATGTCGACGCAATCAGCCGCGGCCGGTGGCGCGCGCACGAAGCCGACGAAGGTGTTGCGCAAGCAGCGCAGTTACTCGCACCCACCGGCAGCGGTGTGGGTGGCGCTGACGGATCCGCGTGCGATCGCGGAGTGGCTGATGCCGAGCACGCTGAAGGTTGCGGAGCAGGGGGCGACGTTCCGGTTCTGCGTGGATCCGCAGCGGGGGTGCGGCGGCATCAAGCACACCGACGTCGAGATCCTCGAGTTCGAGCCCGAGCGCCGCCTGGTGTGGTCGTGGACCACCCAGAAGGCGGACGGGAGCATGATGGACCCGATGTACATCACGTGGGAGCTGGGGCCGACGCCTGATGGGGGGACGCTCTTGAGGTTCGAGCAGCGTGGGCTCGAGGCGCTGCCTTGGATCTGGCGGAAGATGATGACCTTCGGTTGGGGGACGATGATCAAGAGTTGGCTGCCGAAGGTGGCGGCGAATGTGGGCCCGGACGGCGTTTTCACGCCGGGCGCTCGCCCCCTGTCGAAGCGTTGCTACAAGGTGAAGACGTTGGGGGATGAGTACACCTATTGATTGGATCGGCTCTGGGCGGCGTGTTCCCGTGGGAGGGAGCGTCGCGCGGGCGAGTGAAGAGGAGTGGGGCGGGGGGACTGTTCACACTGCTTTGGAGGCACACAGAAGATGAAGCGCACCACCCCGTACCTGATTCACGGCGTCGTCGGCGTCTGCGTCATCAGCGCCGGCGCGATCGCCGGTTCGAACCTGGCCGCGCCGCAGCCCGAGGCTGACGAGAAGCCGCCGCACGAGCGTCTGATCGAGTCGATGTTCCCGTCCGACGAGGCGGGGATGCAGGAAGGCATGGAGCGTTGGATGGCGATGGGCACGCCCGGCGCCGGCCACGAGTACCTGCAGCAGTTCGTCGGTGAGTACACGACGGTGACCAAGCTGTGGATGGATCCGAGCGCGCCGCCCGCGCAGACGCCGGGCACGGCGAGCTTCGAGATGGTCCTCGACGGTCGGTTCCTTCAGCAGAAGACGACCGGTCAGCTGATGGGTCGTGAGTACCAGGGCATGGGCTTCACCGGCTACAACAACGGTCGCAAGCTGTTCACGAGCATGTGGATGGACTCGATGGGCACCGGGACGTACTCGAGCACCGGCTCGATCAGCCCTGACGGCAAGACCATGACCATGTTCGGGACGATGGACGAGCCGCTGACCGGTGAGATGGGCAAGAACGTGATGTACACGACTCGGATCCTGAGCGAGGACTCGTTCGTCTTCGAGATCTCGGAGATCCAGTACGGCGACCCGTTCAAGGTCGTTGAGATCACGTACACGCGGAAGTGATTCCGGCGTCGCAGTGAGTTTCGAGAGAGCCCGGCGCAGGCCGGGCTCTTTCTTTTGTGCGCGTGGGTGGGTGGGGTCGCCCGCCGACGTGCGGGTTGGTGTGGGGCGCGTCCTGCGAGGGTTTGCGGGGGGCGAGATGGTGCGCGAATGACGTGCGGGCGACCAACCGGCGGCGTCGTGCCGCCGGGGCTTGGTCTTTGTTCCGCCTTCGGCGGGGCCGAGCGGGCATCCTGCCCGCTCGGAGGTGGGGGCGGGACCCTACTGGCACCCCGAGCCTGGCACCCCCTACCCTGCTCCCTTCCCGACAGCACCCACCGCCCGAACGCTCTGGAGCTTGCCATGTCCATCCTCATCGACGCCGACACCAAGGTCATCTGCCAGGGCATCACCGGTGGGTTCGGGGGCACGCACTCAAAGGGGTGCCACATCTACGGGACCCAGCTCGTCGGGGGCGTCACGCCGGGCAAGGGTGGGCAGTTCTTCGAGGTGCCGGGGGGCGCGAAGGTGCCTGTGTTCGACACGGTTGAGAAGGCCGTGGCGGAGACGGGTGCTGACGCGACGATGATCTTCGTGCCGCCGGCGTTTGCGTCGGACGCGATCCTGGAGGCCGCGGACGCGGGGATGCGTGTGATCTGCGCGATCACGGAGGGGATCCCGGTTGGGGACATGATCAAGGCGCGGGCGCGCCTGGATGAGATCAACGCGGCTCGCCCGGCGGACGATCCGATCGTGCTGGTCGGGCCGAACTGCCCCGGCGTGATCACGCCCGGGAAGAAGACGGGCGCGGGTGAGGACTCGAGCGACCCGTACACGACCAAGGCCAAGGGCGGCGGCGGGTGCAAGATCGGGATCATGCCCGGCTACATCCACACGCACGTCGAGGACCCGGAGTGCACGACCGGCAAGCAGGTCGGCATCGTCTCACGTTCTGGCACGCTGACGTATGAGGCGGTGTGGCAGACGTCGAACCTGGGGCTTGCGCAGTCGACGTGCGTTGGGATCGGCGGCGATCCGGTGCGCGGGATGAACCACATCGACGCGATCCGGATGTTCGAGGCAGACCCGGACACGCAGGGCATCCTGATGATCGGTGAGATCGGCGGGAGCGACGAGGAGGAGGCGGCCGCGTTCATCGCGGAGAACGTGAAGACGCCTGTGGCCGCGTTCATCGCCGGGCAGACGGCGCCTCCCGGCAAGCGGATGGGTCACGCGGGTGCGATCATCTCGGGTGGTGAGGGGACGGCCGACTCGAAGATCGAGGCTCTGAAGAGCGCCGGGTGCGAGATCGCGCTCAGCCCCGCCGATATGGGGCGGGCCATGGCCAGGGCGATGAACCTCTCGTAGCCCCCGCTCCCTGGTTCCCGCCCAAGTCCGGGTCCTGAAACCGTCCGTCGGGCTTGCCCAATGAGCAGGCTGGAGGGCACTATGGCCGGCGTGGCGGACCAATACGACAACGATTTTCCTCAGGACGTCGGCACGTCGGGTCGCTTGCGCGACCTCGAGGTGTCCGATGGCCAGCGCAGCCACGCCATGTGGGTCCACCTTGGGACGCTGATCGCCGGCTTCGTCAGCGGCGGCGTGCTCGTGCCGGTGTTGGTGGCGATCGTGTTGTGGCAGATC
>JANQQG010000150.1 GCA_028285065.1 Phycisphaerales bacterium | reverse complement strand
CCGCAGTTCATCGATGAACCTGTTGAATCTCAGCTCGCGGAGGATCGGCTCGAGCGCCGGCAGGTTCAGCGAACCGACCTTCGACGCCTCCAGGTCGAGGTTCACCGGCGCATCGTGGCGGAGCGTCACCACCTCGCGAGAGATCGGCAGGCGCGGGGCGGCCTCGCGGATGCGCTCGCCTCGCTTGCCCTTGATCTCGTCGGCATGGGCGAGCAGCTCGTCGAGCGTGCCGTACTGCGCGATGAGCTGGCAGGCCGTCTTCGGGCCGACGCCATCCACACCGGGAACATTGTCGACGTTGTCGCCCATCAGCGCCAGCATGTCGATCACCTGTGAGGGTTCGAGTCCGGTCTCCTCCTTGAAGCCCGCGGCATCGATCAGCTGGTCCGTGTGGATGTCGTACATCTCCACACGCCCCGGCTCGAGCAGCTGCTTGAGGTCCTTGTCCTTGGAGATGATCCGGACGCGCACGTCGGGGTGCGACTCCTTGAGCTGCGTCGCGATGGCCGCGATGGAGTCATCAGCCTCGAAGCCCTCGACGCCGACGATGGGGACGCCGATGGTGCGCAGCAGGTCGAGGCAGCGATCGACCTGGACGGGCAGGTCCTCGGGTGCCGGTGGCCGGTTCGCCTTGTACTCGGGGAGGATCTGGTTGCGCAGGCCCTCGGTGTCGCCGGAGACGTCGAGCGCGAGCGCGACGTAGTCGGCGCCCCCTTCGGCCCCGACCCGCCCCTCGCCGCGCAGCAGCTTCAGCAGCATCCCGACGAAGCCGAACGTCAGGTTCGTCGGCTCCTTCGTGACCGGGCTGGTCATCGGCGTGCGGATCGCGTGGTAGGCGCGGAAGAACTGGGCGTAGCCGTCGATCAGGTAGAGCGTCTTCACGCGGGCAGTGTACGGATCGGCTGCGTCGTGGAGTCGGAGGCGGGGGAGCGGGGGGGGTCAGGCCTCGCCGGCCAGCTCTCGCAGGCGCGCGATGTACGCCTCGCCCATTTCCAGCCCCCTCCGCGCCATCACGGCTCGCGCCACCGACAGGAACTTGTCCACCCGGTAGTGCTTCCACCCATCGTCCGTCACCCACGCGAACCGACCGGTCGTGCCGCTGATCGGGGCCCCCGACGCCCACATCGTCCCGGTCAACACGACGGCTCCCGTCATGATGCGCGTCCCGATCGCCGTCTTGACGTGATCGCCGATCATCGCACCGAGGAACGTCTCACCGGTCCGCTCGCGCTCGGCTCCCGGCGTCGCGCTGCACGAGACCTCCCCGTACGTGTTGAGCAGGTTGGAGTTCATCGTGCCGGCGCCGAGGTTGGCCCACTCTCCGATCCACGAGTCGCCCAGGTGCCCGTCGTGGGCCTTGTTGGCGAAGCCCTGGAAGATCGTCCCGCCGACCTCGCCCCCAACCTTGCAGACCGGACCGATCGCCGTGTTTGATTTGATGATCGCGCGATCGAGGACCACCGCGTCCTTGCCGACGTAGCATGGCCCGATGAGCGTGGCGCCCGGCCGCACCACCCCTCGTTCGTCCACGACAATCGGCCCGTGGGTGACGTCGAGGATCGCGCCCGCGCCCACACTCGCTCCGGCGCAGACCCGTACGCGCACGTGATCGGGCGCATCGGGGTCGTCACCGACGACCATCGCGCGCGGGTCGATCTTGCCTTCGCGCGGACCGACGAGCAGAACCTCCAAGTCGTGGGCGATCAGCGCATCGCGAGCAACGCGCACGTCCCAGGGACGCCGGAGCATGACTACGCCCGGGGCCTTGCGCACGCGTGCGGGTGGAAGTCCGGCATCGTCCGCCCAGGCGCTCAGTGCGGTGGCTCGATCACGGACCACGCCGTGCGGGACGCACAGGGCGATGCGTTCGTCGGTCTCCGCGCAGCGCAGCTCGTCGCCCTCGTGCAGGCGGACCACGTCCTCGATCGGCGCGACGCAACGACCACAGACCAGCACCACCGGCGCCGAATCGTCGGGGACCTCCATGAACTCCGGGCACAGCGGGCGCAGCTCCTCGCGTGAGAACGCCCCGATCAGCTTGACATCGGGGGCCGCGCCCCATCGGTCGCGCGTCGTCATCGCGCCCGTGCGCACGCCGTGCGTCGGGCGGAGGTCGATCAGGCAACCGAGCGCCTCGGTGTGGGTGAGCGGGTCGTCGATGAGCAGCACTTGCGCGGGGGACATGGGCGGAGTCTACCGATGCGCGCCCGCTCAGCGCCCGAAGCGCGTCCGCGATGGATCGGGAGCCCCCGCCAGGCTCGCGAGCGGGAGCAGCGCGAACCCGAGCACCAGCCCCGCCAGTCCCGTGTACAGCGAGCTGCCCGCACGCGTGAACAGCTCCTCCCACGGCGCCCACAGCGACGGCTTGTCGTAGATCGCACGCAGTGTCATCAGGAGCACCACCACAAGATGGGCCATCCCCGCCGCGAGCGCGGACAGCACGCCCACGGCAAACGCGCCGCGCTGGTAGAGCACCCCCCGGGCCGCGACGACCGCTTGGGAAGCCGCGAGGAAGCCGAGCGCATTCGGTCCGGGGATGGTCGCCAGCCCCCCGGCATGGCTGACGGGGACCTCCGTGAGTAGGTCGACGGCGAGCCCGGCCAGCAACCCGGTCCACGCGCTCTCCATGGCGCTCGCGCGCATGGCAACAACAACGACCAGCGGGATCAGCAGGCTCGGCGCGATCCCCGTGTCCCCGAGCTGGAGCGCCTCGCTCACGCCGAGCCCCAGCCCGAGCAGCACGTACCCCGCAAGCGCGACCAGGCCCGGGTTCATGGCGCCCCCCCCGTCTCGCCCGAGCCGCCCTCGGGCATGCGCACGACCAGCTCGGACACGCGGTCCAGCCGGTAGACCGGACGCACACGCACGATGCGGCGCTCGGGGGTGGCCTCGCTGGACTCGACCGATTCGACCTTGCCAACGACCAGCATCTGCGCCACGCGGGCCCACGTCGGGTCGTCCAGGCGGACCTCCATCCCCTCGCGCACGGCTTCGTCCGCCCAGGGGCGGTCCGGGTCCCACTGGAGCGGGCCCGTCAGCGTCCCGTCGCCCGCCGGTGAGAGCTGGCAGCGTGGGCCGAACTCACCGGCGCTCCCCTCGCCGAGCATCACGACGCCGCGCAGCGCCGGCGCGCCGCGCTCGGTCACTGGGATCACCCACGAGACGCGGCTGTCCGCGCGCGCCACGCGCCCGACAAGGTGCACGCCGTGCACGACCGCGATGCCCGACTCATCGATCTCGTCCATGCGCCCAAGACGGATCTTGAGCCCGCCTGTCGATGGATCGGCCCCCGGGCCGATCACGGGCGCGAACGCCGTCCGGAACCGAACGCCCTGTGTCGCTTCCAGACCGCGGCTGAGTACGTCGATCTGCCCGCGCAGCATCTCGTTCTCCGCCTCGGTGCGAAGCAGTCTCGTGACGGCCTCGGCGAGCTGACGCTCGAGTTCGCGTTCACGCTCGCTCGCGCCGGCGTTCCCCGGTCGGTCGGCGCCGCGCATCCACACCACCATCGACCGCACCGGCGCCTGCACCGGCGCGACGCTGAACTCGAGCGGCTCGCGGAACCACCCCGCCCACCCGAGCAGGCGCGCCGGAAGGAGCGCAACGATCAACGCGACGCCCGCGGAGGCGAAAAGCAGGGTTCCAGCGCTCGGTAGTCTCAGCGGCCCGCGTGCCATGCGCGTCCTGCGCTCCTCGCGACCGCCCCCCCCGGAATCCCCCTCGGATCAGACGTCCAGATCACTCTTGAGGGCGCCCTTGAGCTCCTCGAGGTTTTCCAGGTAGATCGCCGTCCCGCGGGCGACGCAGGTCAGCGGGTCGTCCGCGATGCGCACGTCCAGCCCTGTCGCGTTCTGCAGAACGACGTCCATCCCGCGGAGCAGCGCGCCGCCGCCCGCAAGCGTGATCCCGTTGTCCACGAGGTCGGCCGCCAGCTCCGGCTCGGCCCGCTCGAGGGTCTTGGTCACCGTGTCGATGATCTGCCCGATCGGCTCCTGCAGCGCCTCGCGGATCTCCTCGCTGGTGATCACCGTCTTCCGCGGCAGGCCCGAGATCATGTCGCGCCCGCGCACCTCCATCGAGGTTTCTTCCCCGACGGGCGCTGCCGAGCCGATATCGATCTTGATCCGCTCCGATGTCTGCTCGCCGACCATCAGGTTGTACGTCGAGCGCATGTGCTTGATGATCGCTTCGTCGAAGTCGTCACCCGCGACGCGCACCGACTCGCAGACCGCGATGTCTGCCAGCGACATGATCGCAACCTCGGTCGTGCCGCCGCCGATGTCGACGATCGCGCTCGCGGTCGGCTCACTGAACGGAAGCCCCGCACCGATGGCGGCCGCGATCGGTTCCTGCACGAGGTACGTGCGCCGCGCGCCGGCGCGATCGGCCGAGTCGAGCACCGCGCGCTCTTCTACAGCCGTGATCCCGCTGGGCACGCTGATCACCACGCGCGGCTTGACGAGGCGGTTGCGCCCCGTGACCTTGCGGATGAAGTACGCGAGCATCGCTTCGGTGATCTCGAAGTCGCTGATCACGCCGTCCTTGAGCGGGCGGATCGCGGAGATCGTCCCCGGCGTCTTGCCGAGCATCTCCTTCGCCATCCACCCGACGGCCTGCCCGTTCTTGAGCACCTTGTTGGTGCCCTTCCAGACGGCCACGACGCTCGGCTCGTTGAGAACGATCCCCTCACCACGGACCGCGACAAGCGTGTTGCACGTGCCGAGGTCGATGCCCATGTCGATGCTGAGCAGGCCGATGAAGCGATCCAAGAACACGCGCGTCAACTCTTCCGGGGTCAAGGAGGCAGTGGTTCGGGCCGGGGCGAGCGACCCGGCAAGCCCAGAGCCTACCGGCCCTTGTGCCGATCGGCCAGTCTGAAAGCACCCAAGACCCACCTGTTTCGGCGCAAACGAAGAGGCCGGCCTCCCGAACTGACTCGGGAAGCCGGCCCCGTGGTGGGTGCTTCTTCACGCGCCGGACTCGGCCCGGCTGTCGATTACGACCCGCGGGCCACCGGCGACGCATCCTCGTCCGCGTCGATCACGACGTCCGCGTCGGTCCCCGCGCCCGGGAGTGCCCGGGGAGCCGTCCGCTCGGGGATCGAGACCCGATCCAGATCACGCTTGGCCTCGGCCTCGTAGTCGTGGGGGGTGACGCGGGCCATCAGGGCCTCGAGGCGACGCTCCTGCTCGGCACGGGCCCGAGAAAGATCGTCACGCAGGTTGTCCAGGCTCACGCCCTCGTAGCTGGCGAAGCGGCTGAAGCGACGCTCGCGCTGCTCCATCATCTTCACCATCCGCTCGTTGCGAGCGATCGCGTCGACCTGGCGGTCGAGCTCCCACAGCTGGGCCTGGAACTCCGCCTGCTCGGCCTCCATCTTGGACGCCAGAGACGACAGACGCTCCTCCTGCTGACCCAGGTACCCAAGCTCGCGACGGATGTCGTCCGCGCGGGCCGCGTACGCGTTGCGGGTGTTGGTGATCTCACGGGCCTTGGTGGCGGCCTGGGCGGGGCTCAGGCGGTTGTTCTTGAAGACGATCACGACCCGTGTCGCACCGTCGAGCGATGCGCGGTGGATCTCATGGCTCTGGGCCTCACCCAGAGCAACCTCCAGGCGGTCCAGGTCCTCGTCCGCCAGCGCCACGACGCGTTCGCTGACAGCCAGCGAACGGTGAAGCGAGGCGATCTCCCCGGTCACCTGATCGAGGTCCGCCTGCACGGCCGCGATCCGCTCGGGGTACTTGGCTTCGAGGTCTCTCAGCTGCGCCCGCAGGGCGACGGGGTCATCGAGCATCCCGTCGATGCCGCTGTTGACATGGCTGCGTGCCTCATGGATGACCGCCCGGACGCGGTGGGGCCCGGCGATCGCAACCGCCGCCCCGGCGACCAGGGCGCCGATCAGACCGACTCGAACGACATTCTTCGTCAGGCAACCCATCGCACTTCCTCCCGGGCTCTTGCCCGTGGTTGGGGGGTCTTGTGGCTCCACGGCTCTTGTTGGGAGCGGGCCCCCCCGTCTTTCGTTCTCGCGTTGGGTTTTTTTGCTCCTATCCTTGGGAGAGCCCCCGGGGCCCGAAAAGCCATGCTCAACAGCCTTACGACCAGCTTCATCAGCCGCCTCCGCTCGCGAGACGAGGGGGCGTGGTACGAGCTCTGGGAGACCTTCGGCCCCGTGCTCCGAGCCCAACTTGCCAAGTGGGGACGCGGACGAATCGGTCCCGAGACGGTCCGTGACCTCTCGCAGGAAACCCTGGCCGCCCTCTCCGATTCCATCGATCGCTACGACCCCACGCGCGGCGCCCGTTTCAGCACCTGGCTGCTCGCGATCGCCAAGCACACCCTCGGCGACGAGATCGACCGACGCTCCGCCCAGAAGCGGGGCGGAAACCGCAAGGGCGCCTCACTCGAGGAGTCCTGGATGGTCGCGTCCGACGGGCCCCCGGTGGACTCCGCGTATGAGGCCGCCGTCTTCCGGGCCAAGGTCGAGGCCGCGATCCGCCTCGTCGAGCGATCCAGCGATTTCACGGACTTCTCGATCTTTCGGATGCGCGTTTTGGACGGGCGGAGCGGGAAGGACGTCGCGGCCGACGTGGGGGTCAGCGAGCCCACGGTCTCGCGTCGGCTGGCGAAGGTCCGCGACGCCTTGCGCTCTCGCCTCGAGGAGGTCATCGCGACCTACTCGTTCACGCCGGAAGAGCGGGACGAAGCGGCGCGAAACGGGCTCGGGGCGAATCCCACGAAGGCTGATGACGCCATGTTCGATGAGGCGATCGCCGACATCTACCGGCGCCAGGTCGAGCTTCGCCAGACCGACGAAGCCCGGCTCGCCGGCGACTGAGGCAACGCCGAGGACGTGCCGAGCCGGGCGTCAGTCACGCTCCCGGAACCCCTTTCGCCTCGCGGGGACACACGATGGGACTCAGCATCTCAGGTCTGCTCATCGCCGCCGTCGTCGGGATCATCGCGCTGGTCCTGCTGATCATCGGGCTGATCTACCTGATCGTCCCGACCTTCAAGGGCATCGGGTGGCTCTTCCGACAGGTCTTCAACTTCATCGCCGGCGAGGTCGGCGATGCCTTCCGCGTCATCGGCGCATTGCTGACGGCGCTCGTGCTCGTCCCGGTCGTGGTCGGCAACGTCCTCATCGGACGCTGGTCCGCTTCCGCACACTTCGGACGAGCTGTGAAATCCGAGGTCGTCGCCATGGGCCGCGGCTGCTACCGCATGCTCGTCGGTCATCCCGCGCGCCTGCTCTGCATCACCCCGCTGACCGACGGGTTCGAGAAGCGACTGCCCGAGGTCTTCGCCGCCGCCCCCGGCGCCGACAAGCCGAAGGGACGCCAGCGCAAGTTCGAGGGGTACACGATCGTCGGCTCGCTCCCCGGTGGCGGTTCCGGCGCGCGACTGCACGTCGCCGAGCCCGATGAGCGAACGCTCGCCTCGCTGGCGCGTCGCGGCGTGACCGACGTCGACCAGGTCGTCATCAAGTCTTTCAGCCTCGACGACGGATCCAGCCTGCCGCAGATCGTCCGCGAGAGCCGCTCGCTCGACGCGGCGCGTCGTCTCGGTCTCATCCTCGAACACGAGCTGACGGACGAGCGCTTCTACTACGTGATGCGCTACGTGCCGGGCGACTCGCTCACGCTGGTCACCCAGCGCCTGCACGCGACCAGCCCCTCCGACGGGCTTGGATCGGCCGAGCTTGGCGCCGCGATCTCCTACGCACGCGACCTCGTCGCGACGCTGCGCAAGTACCACGACGGCGGCCTGTGGCACAAGGACGTCAAGCCGGACAACATCATCGTCGCCGGCGGGCGCGCACACCTGGTCGACTTCGGTCTGATCACGCCCCTGCGCTCCGCGATGACGCTGACGACGCACGGCACCGAGTACTTTCGCGACCCCGAGATGGTCCGCATGGCCCTCAAGGGCGTGAAGGTCCACGAGGTCGACGGGCAGCGCTTCGATGTGTACGCAGCCGGCGCGGTGATCTACTCCGTCCTCGAGAACTCGTTCCCCGCGCATGGCGGGCTGAGCCAGTTGTCGCGCAAGTGCCCGGAAGCGCTGCGATGGATCGTCCGGCGCGCGATGACGGACTACGACAAGCGCTACGCATCCGCGGGCGACATGCTCGCCGATCTCGATGCGCTCGCGGCGGCCAAGGACCCGTTCAAGGTGCGCCCGGCGGAGCTCCCGTCGATGAGCGGGGCCGAGGACCCGATGCCGGCGACGCCGCCCCCGTTCGCCCCCGACCCCGAGGTCGTGCGCGTCTCCGAGCGACTGCACGATCCGATCCCCGCTCCGCCCACGCCCAACGCTCCGCAGACCCCCGAGGCGCCCAAGCGTCGCTCGCGCGGTCGCGGGCCCGGCTCGATCCGCCTCACCGACTGGTGGACCGGACGCTACGCCGTCAACGCTGACGCGCCGGTGCCCGGCCCGGCAGCCCCAGGCCATACCCCACCCGCGCCCGATCGTCCCTCGCGCCACCACCGCCCGGCGCACGTGCGCCCGGTCGACCAGCGACTCCCCGCCAGCGAGCAGCTCGCCAGCGCGCGCGGTCGCGCGGCCGAGATGCGCAAGCGCGCCGGTGAGCGCCGGCGCGACGCGGGCAAGCGCGTCCGCCGGGGCCGCCAGCACGCCAGCGGAATGAACGCCGGCGTCGTCGTCCCCGTGCTCATGGTCGTTGGCGCGATCGGTCTCTTCGGCGCGATCTCCGTGTTCCTCCCGGCCTTCTCGTCCACGTCTGTCAGCGTCACACGCTCGGGACCGGAGGTCGTGATAGAGGGCCGACGCCTCGCCCCCGCCTCCATCAACGCCGAGGATTTCACCGTCACCGCGCTCGAACTGCCCGAGGGCTCGGTTACCGAGCCCGTCATGCGCACCATGATCGTTCTGGCCGACGGCGTCGCGCACAACGACGATGCCTTGGCGGTCTCGGTGGAGGACTACCGCGCCCGTGGCCTCGCCGTCGTTGGCGAGGTCGGTACCGATCTCGACGAGTACACCGAGGGCGCCCTGGCTCGTCTCCGCGCCGCGATCGGCGTGGCGCCCTTCGAGTCCGAGGACGCACGCGACGCCATCACGCAGTGGGTCCGTGATGCGGGATTCGCCGGGGCCGTTGCTTGGTTCCAGCGCGATGCGAGCGAGCCCACGACCGTCCGGGCGTGGATCCTGCACGTCGACGGGGTCGAGCAGCGCGTCGATGAGCCGCAGCCCCTCATGATCGACTCCGCCGGCGGACACATGTTCCTTGCGCCGCACGCGGCCCCGCCGATCCCGCCGTCGATGCCGGACGTGCCCTTCGCCAAGGGCGCCGCTTGACTCAGCCGGCGTCCTGCGTCGTCTCGATCAGCGCGTCGAGCGTCGCCGAAGCGCGTCCCGAGTCGATCGCCTCGCGGGCCAACTCGATCCCCTCGCCGATCGAACCCACGCAATCCGCGATCATCAGCGACGCCCCTGCGTTGAGCAGCACGATGTCGCGACCGGGCCCAGCCTCGCCGGACAGGATCGACCGGAACAGCCCGGCCGCCTCGTCGAGGCTCGACACCGAGAGCTGATCGAACGTTGCCCGTGCGAGCCCGAGGGCTGCCGGGTCCAGCACGCGGGCCGTCACCGTGCCCTCGTGGACCTCGTGCATCAGGTTCGTGTTGGTCGTCGAGAGCTCGTCGAGCCCGTCGTGGCTCGTCACCACGATCGCACGTGTTGCGCCCAAGCGAGCCAGCGTCTCGGCCATGCGCGCGCCGAGCGCCCGGTCGTACGCGCCGAGCAACTGCCGATCTGCCCCGGCGGGGTTCGTCAGCGGGCCGAGCAGGTTGAAGATCGTCGGG
>JANQQG010000131.1 GCA_028285065.1 Phycisphaerales bacterium | reverse complement strand
GAACATGATGACATCACTTCAACGTCGTCGGGGGGGTCGCGATCGTGCGTGCCGCTTCGGCTTCACGCTGATCGAACTGCTCGTGGTGATCGCGATCATCGCGTTGCTGATCGGGATCCTGCTCCCGGCGCTCGGCAAGGCGCGCGCGAGCGCACGCAAGGTCGCGTCCGCGTCGAACCTGCGCCAGATCGGACTCTCCAAGACCCTCTACGCCAACGACTACAAGGACTGGTACCCGCTCGTCCCGGGCGCTTGGAACACACTCAGCCAGGTGATCGACAACCAGGGCTTCTACGGCGGGTACGCCGGGTTCTACAGCCTCAACCAGGAGGGCGACGGCATCGACCAGGGCTGGATCGCCGGCGTGTACATCGCCAACCCGGGCGTCGAACCGATCATGCAGGCGTACCTCGACGACTATGCCGTGCTCACGTCACCCGCAGACGACCTGGACTACCACCTGACGCGGACGGCGCCGCGCCTTGCGCAGGGTGTGCTCAAGACCCCAACGCCAGCGGGGCGGGAAGAGCAGGTCATCGATTACAACATCTCGTACCTGTACATCGCGGGCTTCAGGACCGACGAGCCGGTGCTCGTTGCGCCCGCGCCGCTCGTCGGTGACGAGACCAACGCCCGAGACCACGGGACGGACGCGTGGTACGGCAACGCCGCGGACCGAACGTTCGCGGGCCTGGACGCATCCGAGGCGGGCTTCTACGCCGAGGACGACAACCACGGGAAGGACGGCGCGAACTTCGTCTTCACCGACGGGCACGGAGAGTTCGTCAACGGCAACACCGCCGCGACGTTCTTCTCCGGCGACGCCAACCCGCAGAACGTCAACGCGATCGACAGCGATCGCAGCAACCTCCTGCGGACGATCGACTAGCGGCTGAGCCGGTCCCGCGCACACCCTTTGGTTAGACTCTCCGCCCGGGGCCGCCCCAGCGGACGCCCGATGACGCAGGCGAGCCACCCTTGAGCGAGACGCCAAACGCCGAGCCCAACCCCTCTTCCCCCAAGAGCGCCCCGAGCGCGCCTCCGGAGGGCGCCAAGCGTCCGTTGTTGCGCCGGCTCGTCTCGGCCCAGGAGTCGGGGCTGCTGATCGTCATCCTGCTCATGATGGTGGGGCTGACGGTCTTCGGGGGGAACAAGAACAAGAACTTCTCGATCGCGCTCGCCGAGGACGCCACCGTCAGTGTGAGCCCCGAGGGCGAGCGGTTCGTTGCCGAGGTGACAGAGGCGGACGGGACCGTGCGCACGTTCGAGTCCGAGTCGCGTCCGCGCGAGAGCCGCGTCGGTGGCTCGCGTGTGTTGTTCATCTCCAAGACGGTCAACGCGTTCCTCGAGCCCGCCAACCTCGTCCTCGTGGTCCGCGATGCGAGCTACATCGCGATCATGGCCGTGGGCATGACCGGGGTCATCATCCTCGCGGGGATCGATCTCTCCGTGGGATCGATCTACGGGCTCTCCGCCATCGTCGGGGCCATGGTGCTCAACAGCCTGGACCCCGCGACGTCGGCGCTGATCGCGGTGCCCGTCGGGATCCTCGTCTGTTGTGCAGTCGGCGGGTTATGCGGTGCAGCCAACGGCGCGATGACCGTCGGGTTCCGTGTGCACCCCTTCGTGATCACGCTTGGGACGATGGCGGCACTGCGGGGGCTCGCGTTCATCCTGCCCAAGCACTTCACCGGCCAGCAGTCGATCGGCCAGTTCCCCGACTCGTACACGGGCGGGTTCTTCAAGGCCGACGTGACGCTCCCGACGGGCAAGCTCACCGAGACGATCCAGCCCGTGCCGATCCTGTTCATGCTCGCGATCGGCGTCCTCGGCTGGTTCGCCCTCTCCAAAATGGTCATCGGCCGACGCGTCTACGCGATCGGTGGCAACGAGACGGCCGCCAAGTACGCGGGTATCCCCGTTGGCCGCGTCAAGTTCATCGTCTACACCGTGGCAGGCCTGCTGGCCGGGCTGAGCGCGGCCGCGGCGATCGGGTACTACGGGAGTGCCACCACGACGTTCGGCGATGCGTATGAGCTGAAGGTCATCGCCGCGACCGTCATCGGTGGTGCATCGCTGATGGGCGGGCGCGGGACGGCCATCGGGGCGGTGCTGGGGGCGATCATCATCGAGCTGATCAACAACGGGATGATCATCCTGAGCATCGACCAGGACTACACGCGCGTCGTGATGGGCGGAGCGATCATCGTGGCGGTCGTCGTCGATCAGGCCAAGACACGTTTCATGCGCTCCTAGCGGGCGCACCTCGGGAGGTATGTGATGTCGGCAACTCGTTTGATCCGGACCGGGAGCGCCGCGGCGCTCGTCGCGGCCCTCGCCCTCGTCGGCTGCAAGGAGTCGGGCACCAATGGTGGCAACACCGGCGGCAACAACGCCGGCGCCGGGAGCACCCAGACCTACAAGATCGGCGTCATCGCCAAGAGCGACGGCAACCCCGTCTTCCAGGCCGCCCGCCAGGGCGCACGCGATGCCGCGGCTGAACTCGGCGAAGAGATGGGCGTCCAGATCGACATCGAGTGGCGCACGCCGAAGCGAGAGGAGCCCCAGGAGCAGGCCTCGAACCTCGAGGCCCTCGCCGCCGGCGGTGTCGACGGCGTCGCCATCAGTTGCTCCGACGCGAACGTCCTGACCGGCTCGATCGATGACGCGGTCGCGCGCGGTGTCGAGGTCGCTTGCTTCGATTCCGATGCGCCCGACTCAGCACGCTTCGTCTACTTCGGCGTGGATGACACCGAGGCCGGACGCGAGGTCATGCGACAGCTCGTCAGCGTCATGGGCGAGACCGGCATCGTCGCCGTCCTCGCAGGCAACCAGGCCGCGCCGAACCTTCAGGCGCGCGTGCGCGGCGTCCGCGAGATCGCCGACCAGTACCCCGGCATCACCATCCGCGACGTGTACTACCACGAGGAGACCGCCGACCGCGCTGCCGCCATGATGCAGCAGGTCCAGGCCAACAACCCGGACATCACCGGGTGGGCGCTCGTCGGTGGGTGGCCCCTGTACACCGAGAACGCGCTCGACGGGATCTACGAGACCGCCAAGATCGTCTCCATGGACACACTCCGTCCGGCCCTCGCCTACGTCAAGAGCGGGCAGGTGCAGGTGCTGGTCGGCCAGCCGTACCACGGCTGGGGGTACGAGTCGGTCCGCCTGCTGATCAACAAGCTCCACAATGGCGAGTCGCCCGAGTCGGA
>JANQQG010000106.1 GCA_028285065.1 Phycisphaerales bacterium | reverse complement strand
GCCGAGAATGGGAACAAGCCGCACTCGGAGCGCAGGACCTCGGCGTGCGAACCGTCCTCGCCCGCTTCGGCGTCGTCATCAGCGCAGAAGGCGGCGCCTTCCGATCCATGCGACGGCTCTTCGCGTCCCTCCTCGGCGGGCCCATCGGGCCCGCCAGCGCATGGGTCCCGTGGGTCGGCATCGACGATGCCGCAAGCGCCGTCCTCCACGCGATCGCGACGCCCAACCTGCAAGGCCCGATCAACGTCGTCGGCCCCACCCCAGCAACGATGGGCGAACTCGCCCGAACGACCGCGCGTGCAATGCGCCGCCCCAGCCACATCGGCGTCCCCGCCGTGGCCGTCCGCGCGCGCTTCGGCCCAGCAGCCGACGAAACCGCACTCGCCAGCCAGCGCGTCATCCCCAAAGCGCTCACCGACTCCGGCTACCTCTTCCGCTGCTCCACCATAGATCAGAGCGTGCGTCGAGAGCTCGGTACCCTTCGAGCCGAATAGGCGCAACTAGGCCCGCGAGTCGATGACGAGCGTCACCGGCCCGTCATTGACGAGCATCACGTCCATGTGTGCGCCGAAGACCCCCGTCTGAACACGCACACGCTCGCCGAGCGCCACCGCGACACGCTCGAACATCCCCGCGGCCTCGCCCGGCGCCATCGCCGTATCGAACCCCGGCCGCCGCCCCTTCTTCGTCTCCCCCGCAACCGTGAAGTTCGGGACGAGAAGCACCTCGAGCCCTTCATCCTCCGCCGACAGGTTCATCCGGTCCTGCTCATCGGGGAAGATCCGAAGCTCCGCGAGCTTCCGCACCGTCCACGCCAGGTCCGTGTCCGTGTCCCCCTTGGCGATCCCCAAGAGCGCAACCACGCCGCGCCCAATCTCCGCACGCGGCTCACCATCGGCCACAAGCGACGCCTCGCTCACGCGCTGAATCACCGTCCGCATCGAACGCCACCCTCCCGCTCACACCCCGCGATCCCCCGCGCCGCGCCCGCGAACCGATCCCCACGCTCCATGAAGTCCCGAAACACCGGCTGACTCGGCGCACCCGGCGAGAGCAGCACCACACCCCCCACCTCACACACCAACCCGTACGCCGCCTCGATACCCGACTCGAACTCGGTCGCATGCACGATCTCGGGCAACTCGCACCCGCGCCTCGCCGCCTCGACACGGACGAGGTCCGCAATCGCAGGCCCGTTGTCCGCCAGCGTCACCAACGAACACGGGTGCCCGCGCTCGAGCACCGCCCCGATCAACTCGTCCCACACCACCCCGACGTCCTTCCCGCCCACCAACAGCGCGACCGGCGCATCCGCGTAAGCACGAAGCGCCGCAGCAGCAGCCTGCGGCGTCGTCGAGATGCTGTCATTCACAAACACCACAGACGAGCGCACATCCTCGCCCGTTCTCGCCACGACCTGCAACCGGTGCGCCAGCGGCTCGAACGCCCGCAGCGCCGCCTCACCAGCGCGCGGATCGACACCCAACGCCTTGGCAGCCGCAAGCGCCGCGCAGCAGTTGACGAGATTGTGCGCGCCGCGCAGCGCCAGAGGTTCCACGTGGAACATCTCCTCCGCGCCGTCCATGAACCACCCATCGCGCACGTGGATCCCGTCCTCGCACGCAAAGCGCACGACATCATGCGCGCGCGTGCGCACCACCGCCTCCTCCTGCTGCGCGCACACGAGCCGCGTCCCGTCGGAGATCAACTCGAACAGCCGCACCTTGTCCGCGTAGTACGCCTCGACGTCCCCGTGGTAATCCAGGTGCGCCGGGAACAGATTCAGCAGCACACCGACCGTCCCCGGTGGCAGGCCGCCCGGCGTATCAAGGTCCCCAATCTGCGCGCTCGACATCTCCAGAACGTACACGTCGACCTTGTCGTCCTCCGCACCCGGCTCGTCGAGCATCGGCGCGCCGATGTTGCCGCGCAGTGCGGCCCGCACACCGGCGCCGAGGAGGATCCGGTGCAGCAGCGTGCTCGTCGTGCTCTTGCCCTTGGTCCCGGTGATACAGACGACACGTGCGTCCGACCGAGAGAGCTCCCCGAAGAAGATGCTCGTCGGTGTTGTCATGCGCACGCCGCGACCGCCTGCTCCTGCGCTGACGATGTCGCGCAGCTCGGGCCGGTAGGGGCTGATACCCGGGGAGCGGATGAGGACGTCGAAGGAGGTGAGCGGCGCGTCGGCGAGTGGGCCGACGATCGTGCTCGTCGCGCTGTCGGCGTCGATCCGTTCGTCGGGCGCCGGCTGGCGTTCATCGACGAACGTCAGCGGGAGGCTGGGATGGCACGCTCGGATCGCGCGCCAGGCTGCACGTCCTTCGCGCCCCGCGCCGAGGATCGCCACTCGCTTGCCGTGAAGGTCGTTCAGCCGCATCGCCACGATGGTATCGGCCGGGAGTGCGGTGCAGGCCTAGTCACCGATGCGGATCGTGAATCGGACGACGCGCGGGCGTTTGCCGCTGACGAGTTCTTCGCCCGTGAGGATCTCGGTGACCTGGAGTGCCGTGGCGCCCGGCTGCTTGGCGCGGACCTGGATGCGCATCTGCCCACGCCCGCCCGGTCGCGTGCGGCCGTCGGTGGAGACGACGCCGGGGGCGCCGACCAGGGCGAGGTAGGCCGAGTCGTACTCGCTGATCCGCCAGGCCCGCTCGGCATCGTCGTTCAGCGGCAGGCGCAGATCCATCACGTCCCCGACGCGCACGCTGCGCGTGCCGGCGCCGCTCCCGTCGAGACGCGGTCCGGCGCCGCCGGTCGAGCATCCGCCCAGGAGCGCGAGGGCGAGGGCGAGGGCGAGGCCGAGTGAGGCGATCAGGACCGGGCGTGAGAGGTGCTCAACGGCTTCACGCATCGATGTTCCTCTACCAGGAGACTTCGATCGTGGCAGTCGCGCAGGTGCTCGGGTCGAGGCGTTTGGCGAGCGAGTCGTCGATGGCCTGCTGCGTCCGCGCGGTGCGGTCTTCGTAGACCTTGCGCCCGTTCGCGACGACGCGGATCGGCTGATCGATGTCGATGAGCTCATCGCGCAATCGCAGTGTCAACGACTTCAAGTCGTCCGGCGTCTCGACGTTGATCGTCTGCCCATCGATCCAGGCCGTGATGAGTGCGTCCTTCCTTGCGTGTTCCTGCTCGACGCTGAGCCAGTAGAAGCGTGTGTGCAGGACGTCGTCCTGTCGCCAGACGACTCGCTCGGGCCAAGCGGTGCGCGTCTTGGACGCCATCCACGGGAGGCTCTCTGCGTCGAGCCGGTCCATCCAATGGCCCTTGTCTGCGTAGATCTTGACCATGTGGTCGTAGCCGTCGGGGTCTTCGCTTTGCAGTTCGCCGAGCCTGTCGCCCCACTGCTTGGCGACCTCGTTGCGCTTGTATGCGGCGTCGTTCGCACCCATGAAGATCGCGAAGGGGAGGTTGCGGAGGCCCTGCGGCTGTGACTCGTTGGGGTGTCCGGCCATCATGGATGCGGCCGCGAAGCGGTCGGCCATGCGCGGCGCGAGCTGGTAGACACCGTCGCCTCCGGCGGAGTAGCCCATGAGGTAGACACGGTCCGGGTCGACGCCGCGGCTTGCGACATAGGTCTCGATGATTCGATCGAAGAGCGGGTCGATGTGTCCCTGGTGCCAGAGGTTCCAGGTGTCGGTGGGCGCTCGGGGCGCGAGGTAGTAGCCCTCGTCGGGTTCGTACAGCCGGATCTGGTTGCGCCACTGCCCGTCGTTGACCTCGGTCGGCGCGCCGCCGCCGCCGTGCATGGAGATCCAGAGGGAACGCTCACCCTCGGGCGCATCGCCGAAGCGCTTCTCAAGGATGCGCATGGCGTGGGGACCGTGCTTGAAGGCCTTGGAGTCGAGCTCGGTCGTGCGCTGCGCGGCGATCTCGGCGCGCCGCGCTTCGAAGCGCTCGGCGACCAGGCGCTCGGCGCTCGCCTTGTCGAGTGAGAGCTCGGGCCAGATGAGGTCGACCGTCCGTTCGTTGGGCACGGCCTCGTCGAGGTACTCGATACGGGTCTGCCCGCGCGCCGTGACCTCGACGCGTGCGCGGACCTTCATGTCGAGCTCGACGGTGAAGGTGTCGTTGAGGTCGGCGCGCCCCGCGCGGGTCGTGCCCTCGCCGACGAGGTCGCCATCGTCATCGAGCACGCGGATGGCGGCCTCGA
>JANQQG010000098.1 GCA_028285065.1 Phycisphaerales bacterium | reverse complement strand
CGCCCGAGCCCGGCTCTGATGACCCCGAGCGGGGGCGCGCGTCGGGACTGAACGAACTTCTTCGCGCCGGGGGCGACCCCTCATCGGCGCACACCCTCGGAGGACACGCCCATGGGCGGGATCTCTTCATCCGTCGGTCTGATCTCCGGCATCGACACCGCGACGCTGATCGGTCAGCTCCTAGCCATCGAGGCGCGCCCGCAGATCGCCGCCCAGCAGCGGATCATCCAGCTGCAGACCCAGCAGACCGCCTTCCTCGACCTCAACAGCCGCCTTGGCGCGCTCCGCACCGCAGCGCAGGCGTTCAACACGAACTTCCTCTTCTCGGGTGCGAACGCCTCCAGCAGCAACGAAGAGGCGCTGACCGCCACCGCTTCGGCGGGCGCCGCACTCGGCACCTACACCTTCACCGTTGATTCCCTCGTCTCGACCCACCAGTTGCTGACGCGTGGCTTCGCCGATCGGAGCAACTCGGCGCTCGGGCTCGATTCGATCATCCTCGAGTCCGAACGCGGACGCCTCGATCGCGACACCGACCTGGCCGAACTCAACGGGGGCACCGGCGTCCGACGCGGCGAGATCATCGTCACCGACGCCTCCGGCGCTTCGGCCACCGTCGACCTCTCGCGTGCCGCGAGCGTCAACGAGGTGCTCGACGCGATCAACTCCGCCGGCGGGATCCAGGTCCAGGCCTCCATCGCGGACAACGCGATCAGCATCACCGACCTCTCGGGCGGGGGCGGCGTGGTCACCGTCAACAACGGCGCGGGCTTCACCACCGCGACCGACCTCGGGCTGACCAGCCTCACTCAGAATGGCTCGCGCTTCACCGGATCGGAGCTGTACCAGCTCGGCGACAACACGCGCCTGAGCGAGCTCAACGACGGGAACGGCGTGCGCATCAACCGGACGATCGGTGAGTACCCGGCGGGCTCGGACTTCACGATCCAGACCCGCGACGGCTCGCTCTACCAGATCGACCTCGGCGAGATCCTCGAGTCCGTCGAGGACCCCGAGAACCCGGGGCAGCAGATCCTTGAGGCGACCGGCCCGGCGGTGGTCACGATCGCCGACCTGCGCGAGCGCGTCGAGTCGCTGACCGAGGGCAAGGTCACCGTCGAGATCAACCCCGCCGACAACCGCTCGATCCGCCTGGTCGATTCGACAAGCGGGGGGAGCGACTTCGAGATCGCCGCGATCGGTGACTCCGACGCTGCCGCCGACCTGGGCATCCTTGGTTCAACCACCGGCTCGACGATCGAGGGCTCGGCGATCTTCGCGACGCTCAACTCGGTGCTGCTCGACTCGCTCAACGGCGGCTCCGGCGTCGGCGGGACCGGCACGCTCGACTTCACCGCACGCGACGGGACGAACTTCGTAATCGACGTCTCCAGCGCCACCTCCGTCCAGGACCTGATCAACATCATCAACGACGACGCGTCCAACGCGGGTCGCATCGTCGTCGGCCTCGACGCCACCGGCACCGGCCTGAGCGTCACCGACACCACCGGCGGAAGCCAGAACTTGATCATCCAGGGCGACACCGCCACCGACCTCGGCATCGAGACCGACCCTGCCGGTGTCGCTTCCGCGACGGTTAGCGGCTCGCGCCTTCAGCGTCAGTACGTCTCCGGCGCGACGCTCCTGTCCTCGCTCAACGGGGGCGATGGGGTCGGCACCGGCGAGTTCGAGATCACCGACGCCAACGGCGCCAGCGCGACCGTCAACATCGGCACCGACTCGGCCACCATCGACGACATCATCGCCGAGATCAACGGCGCAGGCGTTGCCGTCACCGCACGGATCAACGACAACGGCGACGGGATCGTCGTCGAAGCGGACCCGGGCGCGGGCGGCTCGCTGGCGATCAGCATCACCGACACCTCCGGCACGGTCGCGGGCTCGCTCAACCTCGCGTCCACCGCCGAAGACCCGACAACGCTGAACGCGATCGACGGGAGCTTCGAGCGCACGATCAACTTCGAGGTCACCGACACGCTCGACGACGTCGTCTCCACCATCAACGACGCGAACGCCGGCGTGAGCGTCTCGATCATCAACGACGGCAACCCATCGGCCCCCTACCGCCTCACGTTCGCGTCGAGGACCAGCGGGCAGGCCGGGCGTTTCACCATCGACACCGGCGGGTTCGACCTCGGCATCAGCAGCCTCTCCGAGGGGCGCGATGCGCGCGTCTTCTTCGGGTCCGACGACCCGGCAACGGCGATCCTCCTCCGCGCCAACTCGAACACCGTCGATGACGTGATCGATGGCGTCGACCTGGACCTTCAGTCCACCACCGACCAGCCGGTGACCGTCTCCGTCTCGCGAGACGTCGAGGGCATCATCACGGCGGTGGACACGCTGATCACCGCGTTCAATGACATCGTCGAGCGCATCGATGCCGTCTCGGACTTCGACGAGGAGACCGAGCAGCGCGGGATCCTGCTGGGCGACTCGACGACGCAGCAGCTCCGCACGGCGATGTTCAGCACCCTCCAGCGCCAGGCCATCGGCGTGAGCGGTCCCTTCCAGTTCCTCAGCCAGGTCGGTGTCACGATCGGCTCCGGCGGGACGGTCGAGCTCGATCGCGACCGCCTCCGCGAAGCGCTCGCGCAGGACCCGGACGCCGTGCGCGACCTGTTCGCCGCCAAGGACATCGCCGAGCGCGAGCCGATCGAGATCCTCCCGGGGATCACGGTCAACAACACAGATCCGGACACCTTCACGGCCCAGGGTGTCGCCGAGCAGATCGCCGAGTTCGCCAAGCGGTACGTCGACCCGATCGACGGCATCCTCACCGGACGACGGAACACGATCTCCAGCCAGATCGCCGCCCAGGAGGACCGGATCGATGACATCCAGGCGCGCCTGGACCGCCGACGGGCAACCCTCGAGGCTCAGTTCGCATCCCTCGAGCAGGTGCTCGCGGGCCTGAACAGCCAGCAGTCCGCCCTCGGCCTGCTCGGCTAGGACCCCTGATCAGACCCCTTCCGTCGAGAACCGCGCGGACATGGCGCACGCGGACGGTTCTCGGACCAGCCAGAAAAATCGCCGATCCTCGGCGTCAAGCCCCGGTCCGAGCCGCCCGATAAAGGTGTCGATGAGTTCCCAGACCAACGCCAACGCCTACCTGCGCACCCAGGTCATGACCGCGAGCCCTGAGAAGCTCCGCATGATGCTCCTCGACGGGGCGCTCCGCTTCGCCACCCAGGGACGAGACGCACTGGCCGCCCAGGACTACGAGGGGACCCACGACGGCTTCAGCAAGTGCCGCAACATCCTCCTCGAGCTCATCACCACGCTCCGCCCCGAGATCGACGCCGAACTGTGCGAGCGGGTCGCCGGGCTGTACACGTTCATGTACACGCAGCTGGTCGAGTCCAGCCACGAGCGCGACGTCTCCAAAGCCGACAAGGTCATCGAACTGCTCGAGTACGAGTGCGAGACCTGGGCGATGCTCATGGAGCAGCTCGACAAGGAACGACAGGCCGGCGAGACGGCACGAGCCGCGGCCCGCGCGTCGCAGGACGACACGCCGCCCCCGTCGGACCGCCAGTCGATCTCGTTCCAGGGCTAGCCCCCGCAACCCACCACCAACCTCTGCCCCTATCGCCCGCGCCCGACGTCCGCGAGCTGCGCGGAGAGGTTCTCCATCACGAACATGACGTTGACGTTGCTCGCGAGTTGCTCCTCGGCCTCGCGGACGACGTCGATCATGTCGGCCGCCCGCTCGCGAGCCTCCGGACGCTCGCCCTCGCGGAGCATGCGCCGGAGCTGCTCGCCGACGAGCCAGAGCGCTCGCCTGCCCCACTCCTTGTTGGCGGCTTCCTTGCTCGCCAGCGCGTTGCCCGCGACGTGGGCCTTGGCGCGGTCCTCGACAAGGCCGGCCAGTGAGGAGCCGAGATCCAACTCGAAGCGCCCACCCCCGGCGCCGCGCACCAGCGGGCCGAGCTTCGACTCCCACTCGTGCATGTCGTTGTCCAGCGCCCACACCGCGGCCCCGGGCGAACCGGCGCCGAACGTCATCAGCCACTCGCCGACCCACGACTCGAGCTCGACCTGCTCGCGCTCGGTCCAGCGATCGATCCACGCGCCCATCTCGGCGTCCGACAGCGGGCCGAACGCGACGCGCTGGCAGCGGCTGCGGATCGTCGGGAGCAGCCGATCCTCGTGAGCCGTGACCAGCACGATCACGACACCGGGCGGCGGCTCCTCGAGCGTCTTGAGCAGCGCGTTCTGGGCCTGGATGCCGAGCAGCTCGGCCTCGTCGACGATGAAGACCTTGGACGCACGGGCACCTGCGCCCTCGCCCCCCATCGCGCCCGTCCGGGTGGCCGGCTCGATCAAGAACTCGTCAACGACCTTCTTGGCGATGCTCGTCTGCTTCTGGCGACGCACGGCATCGTCAGAGCTGACCTTGCCCAGCTCCTTGCGGACCACGACCAGGTCCGGATGGGACCAGGCGCGGACCAACTCCTGCGTCGGGCTGCCGGGCTCCGGGAGCATCCGCCCGGTCAGGTCCGGCCCGGTGGTCGGATCGAGCAGCGTCGCGCCGAAGGCGACGGCCGTCGTCAGCTTTCCAACCCCCGCAGGCCCGGCGAAGATCCAGGCGTGGTGCACCCGCTCGTGGCGCATCGCACCATCGAGGATCCCCAAAGCACGCTCGTGCCCGATCACCTCATCCGGACGCGTCGCGAGCACCTTCGGCGGCTCGACCAGCGGGGCCTGCGCGGCGACCTCGCGGACGCGGGGCTTCCTGGATGACTTCTTCTTGGCCATTCCGAGGCGAGTGTAGCTCGGGGGAGGCCAGGGAAGGCGCGACAGTGGCACAGAGGGAGCTACAGGAGCGAGGGCGATTCCTGGCTCTTGCTGTTGTGAGCTTCCTCACACGCTCTGCAGCTTGTTGATCCCGTTGAGGGCCGCAACCTTGTAGCACTCGGCCAGCGTCGGGTAGTTGAACACCGTGCGCACGAAGTACTCGACGGTCCCTCGGAAGGCCATGACGGCCTGTCCGATGTGGATCAACTCGGTCGCGCCGGTGCCGATCACGTGCACGCCCAGGATGTGGTGCGTCTCCTGGTGGATCAGCAGCTTCAGCATCCCGATCTCATCGCCGAGCAGCTGCCCGCGCGCGATCTCCTTGTACTGCGCGATGCCGCACTCGTACGGGATGTTCTCCTTCGTCAGCTGCTCCTCCGTCCAGCCGACCATGGAGATCTCCGGGATCGCGTAGATCCCGAAGGGGAACAGCTCGGCGGTCGCGGTCGCGGGTTTGTCGAACATGTGGCAGGCCGCGACGCGTCCCTGCTCCATGGAGGTCGAGGCGAGTGCCGGGAAGCCGATGACGTCGCCGCAGGCGTAGATGTGCTCGCGGGCCGTCTGGAAGTGCTCGTTGACCTCGATCCGCCCTCGTTTGTCGGCGCTGAGGCCGGCGGCGTCGAGGTTGAGGGCCGCAGTCGCGCCCTGACGCCCGATGCAGTACAGCAGCCCGTCCGCGCGGAGGACCTTCCCGCTCTCGAGGGTGGCCTCGACCATGCGCTCGTTTCCGCTCTTGGCGTACTTGGGCGGATCGATCAGGTCGATCGAGACCACGTTCTCGCCGAGGCGCAGCGTCATGCCCTTCTGGCGCAGGTGGTACTGCAGCGCCTCACCCACCTCAGCGTCGATGAACTCCAGCACACGGCTGCGTCCCTCGACGAGCGTCACCTTCACGCCGAGCTCCGAGAGCATCGACGCGTACTCCGTCCCGATCACGCCGCCACCGACGACGATCATCGAGTGCGGCAGGTGCGGGAGGTGCAGGAGTTCGTCCGAGGTGATCAGGTTGTGCCGATCGAACGGGACGCTGTCCGGGCGTGCCGGGTGCGTGCCGACCGCGATGAGGACGTTCTTGGCGTGGACTTGCTGGGTGTCGTGGGGCCCGCTGATCGCGATCGTGTGATCATCGACGAAGGAGCCGGTGCCGGTCGCGAGTTCGACGTGGTTGCGGAGCATCTGGTCGCGGACCAGCGCCACCTCCGCCTGGATCACGCGCTGGCACGAGGCGACCAGCCCCTGCAACTGGGTCGCGCTGTCAAGGCGGGCGCTCGCGCCCACGGCCCGGCGCCCGATCATCTCCAGCACCGCCTCGCGCAGCGCCTTGGAGGGGATCGTGCCGGTGTTGATCGCGACCCCGCCGACCACGTCCATCTTCTCGATGACCAGGACGCTCCGCCCGAGCTTGCCGGCCTGGATGGCCGCCTTCTGGCCCGCCGGCCCGCTCCCAATCACAACCAGGTCGTACTCTCGCATGAGAAGGGCGTCTCCGTTGAGCGGCTCGCGAGTCTAGCGGGCGCGCGCCGAGGCCCGGAACACGGGTACGCCGCGGCACCGGGCTCGACTAGCATTGGTTCGAGCCGCCCTTTTCATCGTCATTCCCGGACCGTCGCTCCCCCAACAAGGCCCCACCGATGCCCACTTCCGACAAAGCGCCCACCGAACGAAGGGCCATGACCGCCACCGAGACGCGCCAGGCCTTCATCGACTACTTCGCGGGCAAGCCTTCCCCCCAGAATGGGCACCCCCTCCATCCATCCAGCCCGGTGGTCCCCCACGACGACCCGACGCTCCTGTTCACCAATGCGGGGATGAACCAGTTCAAGCCGGTCTTCCTCGAGCAGGTCGCGCCGGGCTCGCCCTTGGAGGGGCTTGCTCGGGCCGCCAACAGCCAGAAGTGCATCCGCGCCGGCGGGAAGCACAACGACCTCGAGGACGTCGGGCGCGACACCTACCACCACACGTTCTTCGAGATGCTCGGGAACTGGTCCTTCGGGGACTACTTCAAGCGCGAGGCGATCGACTGGGCGTACGAGTTCCTCACCGAGGTGCTGGGGCTGAGCCCCACGCGCCTGTACGCGACGTACTTCGGCGGCGACGAGGACGCCGGGCTCGCTCCTGACGACGAGGCCAAGGAGCTGTGGCTCAAGCACCTGCCACCCCACCGCGTCATCCCGGGGGACATGAAGGACAACTTCTGGGAGATGGGCGACACGGGGCCCTGCGGCCCGTGCAGCGAGATCCACTACGACCGCGTCGGCGATCGCGACGCATCGAGCCTCGTCAACCAGGACGATCCGGACGTGCTCGAGGTCTGGAACCTCGTGTTCATCCAGTTCAACCGCGAGTCGGCGACGAAGCTCGTCCCGCTCCCGTCGAAGCACGTGGACACGGGCATGGGGCTCGAGCGCCTCGTCTCGGTGCTGCAGGACAAGCGGTCCAACTACGACACGGACGTATTCACGCCGCTGTTCGATGCGATCCAGCAGGCCACCGGCGCGCGCGCGTACGAGCCGGGCGTCGATGGCGAGCGTCTGACCGATCCGGTCAACGTCGCGTACCGCGTGATCGCCGACCACCTGCGCACGCTCAGCTTCGCCATCGCGGACGGAGCCATCCCGTCCAATGAGGGGCGTGGGTACGTGCTGCGCCGCGTCTTGCGACGTGCCGTGCGTTTCGGGCGCCAGACGCTCAACGCGCACACGGGGTTCCTGTCGTCGCTCGTGCCGACCCTTGCTTCGCAGATGGGCGGGTTCTTCCCGGAGCTCGCCAAGAACGAGGCCCGGATCACCGAGATCATCAAGGACGAGGAAGAGTCCTTCGGGCGCACGCTCGACCGAGGGATCAAGCACTTCGAGGAGCTCGCCGGCAACACCCAGATCTCCGGCCAGGACGCGTTCAAGCTCTACGACACGTTCGGCTTCCCGCTGGATCTGACGGAGTTGATGGCCTCCGAGCGCGGCCTGACAGTGGACGTAGACGGGTTCGAGCGCTGCATGGAAGAGCAGAAGGAACGCTCCCGCGCCTCGAGCAAGTTCGGCTCCGGCGAGGGCACGGACCTGACGCTCCAGCCCGAGCACATCGCCAGCCTCCACAAGCTCGAGATCCCCACGACCGACGACTCATGGAAGTACTGCGGGCGTTCCACCGGCGCCAAGGTCGAGGCGATCTGGAACGGCTCTGACTTCGACAACACCGCCAAGGCAGCCAATCGCACACAACACGAGATCGGTGTCATCCTCGACAAGACCTGCTTCTACGCCGAGATGGGCGGGCAGATCGCCGACCGCGGGAAGCTGCTCGTCACGGGCGACTCGCCCACACGCCGGGACGCGGCCTCCTCGGGGGGGGCGCTCAGCTACTCCGAGATGCGCTCCGGCCAGAGGATCTCGACCAAGGCCCACGGCGGGCTCTTCCGAGTCACCGACGTGCGCTCGTTCGGCGGGTATGTCCTCCACATCGGGCACGTCTCGGACGGGGAGATCTGCGTCGGCGACGTCGTCCAGGTCGATCTGGACGAGACACGACGCGGCGCCATCCAGGCGAACCACACCGCGACGCATCTGCTGAACCTCGCCCTGCGGAAGTTCGTGTCGCCCGATGCCGACCAGAAGGGCTCGTTGGTCGCGGACGACCGGTTGCGCTTCGACTTCGCGCACAACCAGCCGGTCACGCCCGAGGAGCTCGCCGAGGTCGACGCGCTCGTGCGTTGGAAGGTCGACGAGGCGATGCCCGTCTACGCCGACCTCGCGCCACTCGAGGACGCCAAGAAGATCGGCTCGCTCCGTGCCGTCTTCGGCGAGACGTACCCCGACCCGGTGCGCGTCGTCTCCGTGGGCGCGAAGATCGAGGACCTGCTGGCCAAGCCCGAAGACCCCGCGTGGATGGAACGCTCTGTCGAGTTCTGCGGCGGCACGCACGTGTCCAACACCGAGGAGATTGGCGCGTTTACCGTCATCAGCGAGGAGGGGATCGCCAAGGGCGTGCGCCGTGTGACGGCACTGACTGGTGTACCCGCCAAGGCCGCCATCATCGCGGCCGACACGCAGGAGCAGGAGATCGCCGACGCGCACAAGCTGCCGGACAGCGAACTCCCGGCGGAGCTGACGCGGCTGCGCACGGAGATCGACGAGCTGACGATGCCGGCCGCTCGGAAGCACGACCTGCGTCAGAAGCTCGTCGCACTCGAGGATCGCGTGAAGGCCGCGAAGAAGAAGGCTGCCGGCGAGGCCGCCAAGGCGGCGCAGGCCAAGGCCCAATCGGTCGCGGCCGACGCCAAGGCATCGGGCGCGCGCACGGTCGTCGCCCGTATCGACACTGGCGGGGACCGCAAGGCGCTTCAGGCCGCAGCCGGGACGATCAGCCAGACGTGCGAGGGCGTGGGTGTGCTGTTGTTCTCGATGGACGAGCCGAGCGTGAGCGTTTTCGCGAGCGTGCCCGACGAGATGGCCAAGGCCCTCCGCGCTGGCGACTGGATCAAGGCCGCCTGCGAGCCCATGGGCGGCAAGGGTGGGGGCAAGCCGACCCAGGCCCAGGGCGGCGCGCCCTCGGGCGAGAAGATCGAGGAGGCGCTCCTTGCCGCCAAGGCCTTCGCCGACGCCAAGCTAAGCTGAGTCCCATGCCCCCCGCACCACCCCCTCCGGCGACCGACGACGAAGACCGCGACTACCACGCGGAGGATGAGGCGAGGATCCAGCGCAGGGTCAAGGCGGCGGCCGAGCAGGCAAACGTCTACGCGGTCGCCCTGACGTTCGTGGCCTCGGTGGCCGTCTTCGCGGTCCTGGGGCTGCTGCTGGACAAGTGGCTCGGGACGACGCCATGGCTGCTGCTGACGGGACTCCTCCTTGGGCTCGTCGGGGGTTCCTGGAAGTTCGTCCGCGAGGCCCGGTCGCTGGGGTCGGGCTCCTGATCGCCGAGCGCTTCCGGTCAGGCGAGAATCTGTTGCACAAAGGCGCATCCGATGGGTCGCCGGGCGCTTTCAGCATCGCTATTCTTCCCCCCTTCCAGCCCCCCCCGGCCCCCCACAAGCCCCACCCAGGGGCCCCGACAGGGCCCATTGCGGGAGGCTCCGGAAGGCTGAGTTTGGGCGTCAGAACGCAGAGAGAACCCGTCGAGACCTTGGACCACTCGTGACCCAAGAGGGACCCGACAACACCGTCCGCCTCGCAGCCGCACCGATCGGCGCGTGGATGTTCGGCGCGCTGCTCGTCAGCACGCTCATGACGTCGGGGATCTTCCTGATGCGCTCGGCCGACGCATCGACGACCGCACTCATCGGCGGAGCGGCGAACCTGCCGGGCCTGCTCGTCGGGCTGTTGCTCTATGCGACGCTCCGCCCGCTCAAGCCGGTCGACGCCGCCTTCCGTGTGCTGGCGTTCACAACCGTGCGCCTCGGCGTCTCGCTGGGTGTTGCACTCTTGATCCACTACGCGGCCTCCCCGGAGGCGCTCCCCTTCTGGCTCGGGTTCCTCGCGCCGGCGCTGATCGTGCTCGGCGTCGAGACGGGCAAAACCCGGCTGATGATCGCTTCCTCGCTCGGCACCGACGCCAAGGTGTCGAGCGTGGATGACTCTGACCAGACCACGCGTCCCTTTCGCGCAGAGGTAGGCCACGCATGACGCTCACGCTCGGCGCTGACAACCCCCTGTCCCACGTCGTCAACCACCCGACGGTCACGAGCGGGGAGTTCGTGATCTGGTCCGCGGCGCAGACGAACCTGGTGATCTCCGGGATCCTCGCGGTGATGCTGGGCATGTTCGTTGCCAAGCGCGTCTCGACCGGTGGCGAGGGCGAGGGGACGGACCGCTACCTGACGAAGAACAAGTTCGCCCACGCCGTCGAGGTCATCTGCCTCTACCTGCGTGAGAACACCGTCCGCCCGCTGCTCGGCAAGCGGACGGACTCGTTCATGCCCTTCCTGTGGACGATGTTCTTCTTCATCCTGATCAACAACCTGCTCGGGCTGATCCCCCTGCTGGACATCAACCACCTGCTCGTCGGGAGCATGAAGGCGAACCACACCGCCGTGATCGGCGGGACGGCGACGCAGTCGATCTACGTCACCGGGGCCCTGGCGATCATCGCCGGCCTGGTGATCAACGGCGCCGGCATCAAGGCGCTGGGGCTCGGTGGCTACCTGGGCCACCTGACGGCCGGGGCGCCCTGGTACATCTGGCCGATCATCATCCCCGTCGAGATCCTCGGCACGTTCATCAAGCCGATCGCCTTGGCCATCCGTTTGTTCGCGAACATGACCGCCGGCCACACGCTGGTGGCGACGCTGTTCATGTTCGTCGGGATGGCATTCGCATCGTTCAACATCATCCTGACGCCGACGATCACGATCATCTCGGTCGTCGCGGCGATCGCGATCTACTTCCTCGAGATCTTCGTGGCCTTCCTGCAGGCCTTCATCTTCATGTTCCTGACCACCGTGTTCATCTCCATGCTCGAGCATCATCACGACCATGAGCACGAGCACGACGAGCACCACGCCGGGCACGCGCAGCCGGCCTGAACCGGACGAACCAACCAGCCCCGGGCCCGCATGTCGCGGGAAGGCCCGGCGGCTGACGGACCTCGAGGGCGCGAGCCCTCTGTTCCCTCCCGCGGCGTGAACGTTTCACAAACCGCACGTTGAAGGACCGAGCACAATGAACATCGTCAAGAAGACCGCACTGGCCGCCCTCACCCTCGCCGTCGCCGCCCCCCTGATGGCGTTCGGCGCCGAGCCCGACGCCGCGGCCGCCGCCGCCGACGCCGTGGGCTCCGTCAACAACATCCACAAGGGTCTCGGCGGGATCGGCGCCGGCCTGGCCGTCGTCGGTGGCGGTCTGGGCATCGGCCTGATCGGCAAGGGCGCCGTTGAGTCGATCGCGCGTCAGCCCGAGGCCTCCGGCTCCATCGCGACCAACATGATCCTGACCGCGGCCCTCGTCGAGGGTGCGACCCTCTTCGCGGTCGTCGTCGGTCTGCTGGCCGCCATCGGCTGAGCCCGCAGCAGCAACGAACTACGCACCGGGCGGGCGCGGAAACGCGTCCACCCGGCTTTGACCGATCCGTCCACACGCCTTCGGAGTACCCCGATGCGCACGACCCGTGTCCTGGCAGCCGCACTCCCGTTCATCGCCACCGGAGCCGCCCTCGGCGCCGACGCCAACCCGATCGCCAGCCCGCTCGCGGGCGCGATGCCCGCGATCACGGCCCTGGTGGTGTTCGTTGCCGTGATGCTGATCGCGGCCAAGTTCATCTGGCCGAAGATCAACGCCGGCCTCGCGGAGCGGGAAGAGAAGATCCGCTCGAACATCGAGGCGGCCGAGCTCGCCCAGGAGCAGGCCAAGGAGGCGCTCGACCAGTACGAGCAGAACCTTGCCGAGGCCCGGAGCGAAGCCCAGAAGATGCGCGACGAGGCCAAGCAGCAGGCCCAGGCGCTGGCCGCCGAGCTCAAGGCCAAGGCCGAGGGCGAGCTGAACGCGATGCGGGATCGCGCCAAGCGCGACATCGAGGCCGCCCGCAAGACCGCAGTCGCAGATGTGTACTCGGAGGCCGCGACGCTGGCGACCTCGATCGCGGCGAAGATCCTGCAGCGTGAGATCTCGGCCGACGACCAGCGTCGACTGGTCGAGGAGTCGCTGGCGGAGCTGCAGACAGTCTCCGCGAGCTGACCGCCGGCCCCCTGCCCCGCCTCCCCGTAAGTCCCCCACGCCGAAGCGCGAGGAATCAGATGCCGCTGACCGAGTCGCAACCCGACGCCCTGGCCCGGCTGTACGCCCAGTCGCTGTTCGAGCTGGTAACCGCCGAGGGCGGTTCCGAACGAGCGGAGCAGATCCTCGGCGAGCTCGAGGACGTCGTGGAGCTCGCGCGTTCCGACGCGCGGTTCAGCGAGTTCCTCGCCTCACGGATCCTGCCGGCCAAGCAGCGAGCCGCCTCGCTCCGTGCGATCTTCGACGGTCGGGCCAGCGGCGTGACCCTCCGCTTCCTCCTCGTCCTCAATCACAAGGACCGCCTCGATCACCTGCCGGCGGTCACCGCGGCCTTCGACCACCTCGTCCAGAGCGCATTCGGGCGCGTCGAGGTCGACGTGTACACCGCCGCCCCGATCGACTCGAGCGCCCTCGACACGATCCGCAACCAGCTCCGCTCGCAGCTCGGCAAGGAGCCGATCGTCCACCCCTACGTGGACGCGAGCATGCTCGGCGGGCTCAAGCTCCAGATCGGCGACCGCCTGATCGACGCCTCCGTCGCGACCCGTCTGCGCCAGGTGCGCACCGCACTCGCGACCGATGGCAACGCCGAGATCCGGGCCAAGGCCTCCCGCATCATCGAAGCGGGCCCCGACGAGGCGTAAGCCTCCCCACCCCAAGTATCCCTAGCGAACCCTCGTGGACGCAGCGCGGGTTGTCGGTGCGCGGTAGGTCGGCGCCCGCAACGAGGCCGAGCGCTGCACGCCCGCGTACGACGACGTGGACATCGACGAACGCGGACCCGTCGGGCGGTAGGTCGGCGCGGCCAGCGCAAGCGAACTCGAGGGGCGTGCGCCCGTCGTGCCCATCGAGCGTGTCGGAGAGAAGTACGCCGTCCGGTCGAGCGTGTACCGCTGGTAGATGTTGTAGGTGGGGTCTCGGAAGGCGTTGGCGCGGTTGTACTGCATCGTGCCGGTCGTGGTGTTGACGGTGTAGAGCGGCGAGCTGATTCTCTGTTTGGGTGCGGGCGCGTTGATCCGCGTGTTCGCGCCGAGCCCCCCGTCAAGCACATACTGGCCGAGCCCGACCATCGCAAGACCGACCACGACGCCCCATGCGAGGGCGCCGCCCCGCACACGCAGAGGCTTGGAGGATGGGGCGGGATGCGTCACGGAACCCGCCTGATCTCGTGGAGGGTCACGTCGATGATCAGCGACTCGTTGGGGCCGATGTCCGGGTCGCGCCCGCCCAGGGAGAACGCACGCTGCGGCGGGATGCAGACCAGCCAGCGCCCCCCGGCACGCATCTTCATCAGCGCCTCACGAGCTCCCGGCATGACCTCCGCAACGACGAGCTCGGCCATGTCGGCCCGGGCGAACTCACGCCCGTCGAGCAGGGTGCCGCGGAAACTGACAACGACGGTGTCGCCGGCCCGGGCGGGGTCGCCCTGGCCCGGGCTCTTGACGCGGTACTGGATCCCTGACGGAAGCGTCACGGCGCCCTGCTCGGCGCCGAACTGCGCGTGGAAGTCGTGGCTGCGCTGAAGGTTGCGTTCGGGGAGGGCCCGGAAGACAGGGTCCTCGTCCATCCGCGCCTCGGCCCGACGCGTCCGGACCTTGGCGTCCAGTCGCTCGAGCAGGCGTCGCGCGCGATCCGGGCCCAAGCGGGACTCGCCGGTGCGAATCGCGTCCGTCAGGCCCTCGAGGAGGGCGTCGCGGTCGATCTCGACCCCGTCGGCGTCCAGCCCCACCAAGGCGGAGGCGCCCAGGTCGAAGCCCACCGCGTACGAGGTGTCCGCATCTGCGGGCTCACGCTCGGCGGCTGGTGCAGCCGGGGCGCGTCGGACCCCCGCCACGCCGAGCGCCACGCCCCCGAAGACAAGGCCCGCAACCGCGGCGGCCAGGACGGATCGGTTCATCGTTGTTCCTCCACGAGTTTGTCGTCACGAGTGTACAGAGGCGCGATTCACGGGTCCCGTCGGGGGCGAGACCGCTAGGATCCTCCGGACAGACCCAACCGCAGAAAAACGGACCACACCCCCATGCCAAAGCAGACCATCGAGGGCGTCGACGTCTCCTCCAAGCGAGTTCTTGTTCGCGTTGACTACAACGTCCCGATTCAGGACGGATCGATCGCCGACGACCGACGGATCAGCGCCAGCATCCCCACCATCAAGGGCGTCCTGGACCGGGGCGGCTCGTGCGTTCTCATGTCCCACATGGGACGCCCCGAGGGTGCCGGCTACGAAGAGCACCTGAGCCTGAAGCCCTGCGCCGAGCGCCTCAGCGAACTGCTCGGCCTCGAGGTCGCCTTCCCCTCCAACGACTGCGTCGACGCGGACGCCGCGAACGCGGTCGAGTCGCTCGGCCCCGGCCAGGCGTTGCTTCTCGAGAACCTGCGCTTCCATAAGGGCGAGAAGAAGGGCGATCCGGACTTTGCCGCCAAGCTCGCCGCCTACGGCGACATCTACTGCAACGACGCGTTCGGCACGTGCCACCGCGCCGAGGCGTCGATGGTCGCGGTGCCGAAGTCGATGAGCGGCAAGCCCCGTGTCATCGGGATGTGCGTCAAGAAGGAACTGGATTACCTGGGCGCGACGCTCGAGGAGCCGCAGCGCCCGTACGTCGTCATCCTCGGCGGCGCGAAGGTCGCGGACAAGATCCCGGTCATCGAGCGCATCCTGCCCAAGGCGGACGACGTCCTGATCGGCGGCGCGATGGCGTACACGTTCCTGCATGCGCTCGGCCACCCGGTCGGCTCGTCGCGCGTCGAGGAGGAGAGCCTGGAGCTGGTGCAGAAGATCCTGCACGAGGCCGTCAAGCACAAGGTGGACCTGCACCTGCCCGTCGATCACATCTGCTCGACGAGCTTCTCGGAGAAGGCCGGCGACATCGAGGTCTTCGAGGAGAGCATCAAGGACGGGTTCATGGGGCTGGACATCGGCCCCAAGACACAGACCGACTTCGTCATGGCCATCCGCAAGGCCAAGACCGTCGTCTGGAACGGACCGATGGGCGTGTTCGAGTGGTCGAGCTTCAAGGTCGGCACCCAGCAGGTCGCAAAGGCACTCGTCCACGCGACCAAGGAGCACGGCGCCACCACCATCGTCGGCGGCGGCGACACCGCAGCAGCGGCCGATCAGTTCGGCGTCGCTGATGACGTCTCGCACGTCTCGACAGGCGGCGGCGCATCGTTGGACATGCTCGCGGGCGAGCCCTTCGAATCGGTGGACCTGCTCGACGACGCCTGATGGGCAAACAGACGGGACGCACGCTCGGTTGGGCAGGCGGGGGCAGGGACCTTGCGCTCCTGACGCTCCTGTGCGTCCCGCTCTACTTCCTTGCGCCTACGTCACACGGCCTGACGAACTGGCAAGAGGGCATCCGTGCGCTCGCAGCCAGCGAGATGGCAGCGGCCGGTGACTGGCTCACACCAACCGTCGACGGCGCGCCGTACCTCGCCAAGCCCCCGCTGATCTACCTGTGCCAGCTCAGCGTGCACGATCTGATCCCGCGGGCCACCTTCGACCTGGTGCTGCGTCTGGTCGTCGCGATCTTCGGCACGCTTGGCGTGCTCGCGACGTACCTGGGCGCGCGCACGCTGCTGGGTGAGCCCCTGACCGGCGAGCGCCCCGAGGCCGCACGGGCCCGCGCACGCGTCGGCGCTCGGTGGGCGGCTCTGTTCCTGGCAACCGGCGTGCTGCATGTGCGTTCGTCGCGGATCGGGGAACTGGACGTACTCCTCGTTGCGCCGACACTGCTGGCGCTCGCGATGTTCCTCGTCGCATGGGATCGTGAGACGCGCCCGTTCCGGGAACGCATCGTTCCGATCGGGCTCGCGACGCTCGGAGCGGTGTTCGCGACCCTGACAAAGGGGCCGCCGGCGCTGCTCGTGATCGGGCTGGCGACGGTTGGCGCGGTCTTCCTCCGTGCTGCCGTACGGGCGCACCTGGAGCGATCCGTGCGCACGAATGTGCTCGTCCTCGCGTCCGTCTTCGGAGTCGTCGCCCTGGTCTTGACGCTCGGCGGTGTCTCGGACATCCGCCACCTCATCGCGGCGGCCGCCTTCGCGGGCTTCGCGTTCGGGGGCGTGCTGTTGCTCGCGCGTCTCGCCACGCCGCGAGCGACGATGGACGCGTTCCGGACGCTGAGCCGCACACATCCGGTTGCGATCCTGGCCCTCCCGCTCGCCGCGTTGTGGGGGTGGTACTCGCTCGTCGATGCCCGGACGCCCGAGGAGGCGCTCGCAACGGGCACGGCGGCGAAGGAGGCAGCGGATAACCTCGTCCTGCTGCACCTGGACGCGCCGCACGACAACCTGGAGGCGCTGCTGTTCGCCGTCGGGGTCGGCTCCCCGCTGGCGCTGATCGGCGCGTGGGCGCTGGTCCGCGAACGCCTGGCGCTGACGCGCGGGCTGTGGATCGTCGTCGCCTGGGTCGGGCTGTCGCTGGTCGCGTTCAGCGTGCTCGGGCGCGGGACGCCCAGGTACCTGACACCCGTCTGGCCGGGCATTGCGATCCTCGCCGGGCACTGGCTGAGCATGCACCTGCGGCATCTGCGCCTGGAGGCGCGCCAGTCCCAGCCGACGTTCGGCGCCCGCGCGACGATCGGGGGGATCGTCTTGGCGCTGGCGGTCTTCCAGACGTGGTGGTACGCGAGCGGGCGGCAGGCGCACGCGCCGCAGCGAACGTGCCGCGAGTTCGTGCGCGAGGTCCTGGCGCATCCCGATGTGCCCGAGGGCGCGCCCTTTGCCTCGATCGACTTCTGGGAACCTGCGAGCGCCCTATACGCCGGACAGAGCGTCATGCCGATCGCGGATCAGTCGTGGTTCGTGGACTACCCGCACGAGGAATGGTCGCTCGAGGGGTTTGCCGTGCAAGTGCTCCGTCTTGGGACGCCGTGGGTCGTCCTCGTCCCGGAGCGGGCGATGAACCAGAACGAGACGATCGAGCGTACGGATCCAGCCGAGCGGCTGCGGGCGGTGGGGCTCGAGCTAGAGCAGTTGGAGATCGAGGCGCGATTCGCGTGCGATCGCAAGGACAACTACGTGCGCGCGTTCCTCGTGACCGCGTCTGAAATCCGCCTGCCTACGAGCGATGGAACAGACGCTCCAGATCCCTGATCGTCAGGCGCACGCTGGTCGGACGCCCGTGTGGGCAGCTGCTCGATCGCTCGACCGTCTCGCGCAGCGACAGGAGGTGGCGCAGCTCCGGCTCGCTCATGCGATCACCCGCCTTGACGGCCGCCTTGCACGCCATCATGTCGAGAACCTCGTGCAGCGTTTCCTCGCTCCCGGGAGTCATCCCGCTCTCGTCCGTTCTTTCGATCAGTTCCGTGAAGAATGCGCCCGGCTCGACCTTGCGTTCGAGGAGGAACGTCGGGAACGCCTGCAAGCCGATCCGTTCCGGCCCGAGCGCCTCCGCCTCGATTCCGAGCTTCGCGAACAACTCCGACAGCGAGCCGAGCCGGTCCACGGCGCTCGGCTTGGCCTCGATCACCAGGGGAGTCAGGAACGACTGGCTCTGAAGAGCCCCCCCACCGTCCCCCTTCGTCACGCGCGCCAGCAGCGCCTCGAACATCACACGCTCGTGCAGCGCGTGCTGATCGACGATCACGAGCCCCGCCTCGTCCTCGGCAACCACGTAGCTGTCGTGGATCTGCAGCACGCGCGGAGCATCGAGCGGCATGCTCGGCTGATCGGCGCTCGGCTCTGTGGGGGACTCAGGTGTCCGCGCGTGATTGGCGTCCCCAACCGTCTCGCCCGAGTCCGCGGAGGAGACAGGTGTCGGCTCGGGGGCCGTCGGACGATCGCGGAGGAAGTCCACGAGGCGCGACGCGTCGGTCTGCTGACGCTCGGGAAGCAGGCCCGGGCCGTCGGATGCGGTCTGTTGACGCAGCGCGAAGGCGCCGGACGTCGACACCGGACCTTGTTCCACGCGCGGCGTCAGGTCCTCGCCCCGCAGCGCCTCGCGCACGGAACGCAGGACCAGCGAGTGCACGAGCGACTGGTCGCGCCAGCGGACCTCCGCCTTGGCCGGGTGGACGTTCACATCGACCAGCGTCGGGTCGAGATCGATCAGCAGCACGGCCGTCGGGTACCGCCCGGGCTCCATCAGCCCGCGGTACGCCTCGCGCACGGCGTGGATGACGGTCTTGTCCTTGATCGGACGCCCGTTGAGGAACACGTGCAGCGACCGGGCCGTCGCCTTGGCGATGGCGGGCCTTCCGACGAGCCCCCAGATCGCGGGCGCACGGGCGGAGCCGTCGCCGTCAAAGACGTCGGGCGTTCTGTCGTGGCTGACTTCGATGAGTTCCGGTTCAAGTTCGCGTCCCAGCAGTTCGACCGCTCGTGTGCGCACGCCGCGATCGGGCTCGAGGTCGAAGACGGTACGTCCATCGACGATCAGTCGCATCCCGATGCCCGGGTGGCTCATCGCCAGCGAACGCGCCACGTCCACGCAGTGGCCCTGCTCGGTGGACGGCGTACGCAGGAACTTGCGCCGCGCCGGCGTGTTGAAGAACAGGTTGCGCAGGCTCACGCTGGTGCCAACGGGCCCGGCGCTCGGGCGGACCGGCCCGATGGTCTCGCCGGCCGCCTCGATCTCGCTCGCGCCGGCATCCTGGGCGCGCCGGGTGCGCACGCTCATGCGTCCGACGGATGCGATCGAGGCCATCGCCTCGCCGCGGAAGCCCATCGTCGCGATCCGGTCCAGGTCCCCCGCTTCGCGCACCTTGCTGGTCGTGTGCGGCTCGAGACACATACGCAGGTCTGCGGGCGACATCCCGCACCCATCGTCGGTCACGCGCACCAGCTCAATCCCACCGGCCTCGAGCTCGACCTCGATCCGCACGGCACCCGCGTCGATCGCGTTGTCGATCAGTTCCTTGACGACGCTGGCGGGGCGGTCGACGACCTCCCCGGCCGCGATCTGGTTGACGAGCAGGGGCGGGAGACGCCGGACGACTCCGTCGTCCTGGGTGGTGACCGGGGTGGTGCCTTCCGTGGCGTTGGGCATGGGGACATCGTACGGCTCGGGGGTGGGGCGCGTCCTGCGAGGGACGTTCGGGATGCCGGTGGGGTGCGCCAATGACGGTTGGACGACCAACCGGCGGCATCCTGCCGCCGGGGCTTGGTTTGTATTCCGCCTTCGGCGGGGCGGAGCGGGCATCCTGCCCGCGCAGAGGCGCGCGCGGTACACTGGGCGTATGAGCGACAGCGTCTTCACCAAGATCATCAACCACGAGATTCCTGCCCACCGGCTGTACGAGGACGACCACGTCCTGGCCTTCCTCGACGCCAACCCGCTCTCGGACGGGCACTCCCTGGTCGTGCCGAAGGAGCCGGCCAAGACGATCGACGAGCTCTCCGATGACGCGAGTGCCGCGATCGGTCGCGTGCTGCCTCGCCTGACGCGTGCGATCCTGAAAGCGACCGGAGCGACGAGCTGCAACATCCTGCAGAACAACGGCGCCGACGCGCACCAGGCCGTCATGCACGTCCACTTCCACATCATCCCGCGCTTCCCGGACAAGGCGCCCGGCGGGGAGGGGCTCACGTTCAACTGGACGGCCCACGACCTCGAGCGCGAGCACGCGCACGAGATCGAGGACGCGATCAAGGCGGCGCTCGCCTAGCCTCAGATCGCATCCAACCCAAAGTCCACGCTCGTTGCCTGGTGCGTCAGTGCGCCGACGCTGATGCGGTCCACGCCTGTGCGCGCGATGGCGGCGATCGTGTCGAGGTTGACGCCGCCGCTGGCTTCGAGTTGGAGCTCGTCCTTGGTCAGCCCAGCTTGTGCGCGCATCTCGACGCACTGGGAGAGCTGGTCGGTCGACATGTTGTCGAGCAGGACGACGTCGACCTTGCCGGTGCCGCAGGCGCCTGCGTCGAGCAGTCGCTTGAACTGCTCGGGGCGGTCGACCTCGCACTCGACGAAGCGCAGGCCATGGCCATCTTCGAGCGCGATCGCGCGCGCCTTGGCGGCCGCCTGCTTGACGAGTTCGGCGAGTTCGTCGCCCTCGACACCGGCAAGGTGGTTGTCCTTGATCAGCACGGCATCGTGCAGGGCCAAGCGGTGGGTCGTCCCCCCGCCGCAGCGCACGGCGTACTTCTCGAGCGCCCGCCAGCCGGGCGTGGTCTTGCGCGTGTCGCAGACGCTGACGTCGCGGTTGGCTGCGGCCTGGACGTAGCGGGTCGCGAGTGTGGCGACGCCGCTGAGTCGCCCGACGAGGTTCAGCAACGTGCGCTCGACTGCGAGGATCTGGCGCTTTGGGCCGCCCAGCAGGCCGACGGTCTCGCCCCGCGGAACCCGCTGCCCATCGGCGGCCTTGGCTTCGAACGCGACGTCGGGCCCGAGCGCCTGGATGACCATCGGAACACCGCGCAGGCCCGCGAGGGTGGCGTCCTCGCGTGCGACGATGGCGGCCGTCAGACTCTCGCCCTCGCCGACACAGACGTGGCTGGTGATGTCCCCGCGCGTGCCCAAGTCCTCCTCGGCGGCCAGGGCGATCAGACGCCGGGTGATCCCGTCGCGGGTCAACTCGGCCCAGAGGGTGTCCAGATCGAGGGGGGCCAGATCCAAGGGAACACGGTCTCGCATGGCTGGATCCTAGACCGCCCCGCTACTGGCCCCGGCGAGGACGCAGGCGTCGCGGTCCCCTACCCTTCCCCTTCACAACCGCCCCTCATTCCCCGGCTCCGCGGAGGTTCGCATGTCGCTGCTTGATGGCAAGGTCGCTCTGATCGTCGGTGTCGCCAACGACCGGTCGTACGCGACGCACATCGCGCGTTCGCTGCACGAGAACGGGTGCCGCTGCGCCTTCACGCACCTTCCCGGGGAGAAGAACGAGCGCCGGACGCGCAAGGCGGTCGAGGCCATCGGCATCACCGATCCCTGGATGCACGCGCTGGACGCCTCCAACGACGCGGACATCGACGCCGCCTTCGAGGCCTTCAAGGCCAAGTTCGACAAGCTCGACGTGCTCGTCCACTCGATCGCCTTCGCCGATCGCGACGTGCTCCAGCCGGGCGCGTTCACGTCGACGTCGCGTGAGCAGTACCTGGCTGCGGTGGACATCTCGGCCTACACGCTTCTTGCGCTGTCGCGACGGGCGCACCCGCTGATGCAGGCTGCCGGGGGCGGCTCGATCATGTGCATGAGCTACTACGGCGCCGAGAAGGTGGTGCCGGGATACAACATCATGGGCGTTGCCAAGGCCGCGCTCGAGTCGACGACGCGTTACCTCGCGTGGGAGCTGGGCGCGGACAACATCCGTGTCAACGCGATCAGCGGCGGGTACCTGCGCACGCTGGCGTCCAGCGCAGTCGGCGGCGCGGAGGCGTTCATGGACGCGTCCAAGGAGAAGGCCCCGCTGCGTCGCCCGACAGAGGGCAGCGACGTTGGCGACACGGCCGCGTTCCTGGCGAGCGACCTCGGCAAGGGCGTGACGGGCGAGACGATCTACGTGGACGCCGGGATCAACATCGTCGGCATCTGACCCCCCTCCCCCCCCTGACGCC
>JANQQG010000093.1 GCA_028285065.1 Phycisphaerales bacterium | reverse complement strand
CACCGCTCGTTGCGCGCGCACTGCATGCCGCACAGCTCGGTCGCGTCGACACACCCTCCTACGTCACGATCATCGGCGACGGCGCCCTGCCGCTCCTGGCGGCCCAGGTGCTCACTCGCTTGAACACGTCCGTGCGCCTGCTCACCGACAGCCCGCGCTGCGCCGACCTCTGCGACCGCTGGGGCGTCAAGCATCGCCCCACCGCCGACGTCGGACGGCGCCAGGATCAGGACGCGATCATCGTCGCCAGCCCCTCCAGCGCACACCTGCGCCTCGCGCTGCAACTGGTCCGCCCGCGTGGCGGCATCGTCCTCATGCCCGAGACGCCCCCCGGCCCCTTCGCGCCCGGTAAGCCCTTCCCGGATGCGCCCGCGCACTGGAGCGCCGGCTGCGACCTCGACCCACTCATCGCGAACGAAGTACGCCTCCTCGGCGCACGCGAGGGGTCGCTCCCCGACGCGCTCTCGATGATGCAACGCGGCCAGATCGACGTCATCCCGCTCATCACCGCAAGGCTGATGCTCGACGACGTCCCCGAGGAGGCCGCGGCACTGGTCAAGGGCGATCACCTCCGGGTGATGATCGAGGTCTGAGTCAGACCCTCACCACAACAGCCGCACGCCCAGCGTCTCCGGGATCGCCTTGAGCTCGTCCAGCATCGTCGCACCCCAGTCATCCATCGGCGCGACGTCCAGCACGACGTAGCCAACACGCTCGTCCGTGCGCAGATGCTCGGCCACCACGTTCGCGTTCGTGCGGCTGATCACCGCGTGCAGCTTCGTCAACACGCCCGGCACGTTGCGATGGAAATGCAGGATCCGGTGCACACGCTCGCCTGACGCGCCCACCTGCTCGGGCAGCTCGACCTCGGGCACGTTGACGCCGCCGGTCGTCGAGCCGTTGTTGACGAACCGCACGAGCTTCTGCGCGACGTCCTTGGCGATCGACTCCTGCGCTTCCTCCGTGCTCCCGCCGACGTGCGGGGTCAGCACGACGTTGGGGGCGCCAGCCAGCGCGGACTCGAACCCGGGGCCGTTCGCGCCGGGCTCGGACGGGAACACGTCAACCGCCGCCCCACCGATCGAACCACTCTTCAAGGCCGCTGCCAGCGCATCGACGTCCACCACCGTGCCGCGCGCATTGTTGATCAGCATCGCGCCCGGCTTCATCGCGCCGAGCTCCTTCGCCCCGATCAGCGTATCCGTGTCCGGCGTCGCCGGCACGTGCAGCGTCACGACGTCGCTCTCCTTGAGCAGTTCCTTGAGCGACTTGGCCTGACGCGCGTTGCCGAGCGGGAGCACCTGCACCTGGTCGTAGAAGATCACGCGCATGCCCATCGCCTCGGCCAGCACCGACACTTGCGAGCCGATGCGCCCGTAGCCGACGATCCCGAGCGTGCGCCCGCGGATCTCGTGCGCGCCGCTCGACGACTTCTGCCACACGCCCGCGTGCATCTGCGCCGAGCGATCGGCGAGACGACGGTGCAGCGCGATGATCTCGCAGATCGTCAACTCCGCGACCGAGCGCGTGTTGCTAAACGGGCTGTTGAAGACCGGCACGCCGCGCAGGGCGCTCGCGTCGGTGTCCACTTGGTTCGTCCCGATGCAGAAGCAGCCGATCGCGAGCAGCCGGTCGGTGCCATCGATCGCCGTCGCGTCGATCTGCGTCTTGGAGCGGATGCCGACGATGTGCGCCCCCGCGAGGGCCGAGGGCAGGTCGGCGGGCGCGATCGCGCCGTCGATCCGGTCGACCTTGAACCCCTCGTCGCGCAGGATCGCCTCGCCCGAGGGGTGCACCCCCTCGGCCAGCACCACCCTGATCTTGCTCTTCGGAAAGCTCGTCTTCATTGCTCTGGCTGCTCGTCGCCCGCGGGGCCCCCCTCCGTCGGGTCCACCCCATCAATCGACCCCTGGACCTCGCCGGTCGAGCCCGATGGCCCAGCAGGCGACGCGCGAGTCTCAGTCTCAGCTGGGGACGGCTCGGCGTCGCGCGCCGGCGATGCCGGCAGGATCCCGCCGAAGATCAGCCCCAGCATTGCCAGCCCGACGAAGATGCGGTACCACCCGAAACCCTCGAGCCCGTGCTTGTTGAGGAAGCCGACGAGCCACTTGACCGCCAGGGCCGCGCTGATGGTGGCAACCGCGATCCCGAGCACAACGCTGGCGATGCCGAGCTCGAACACGCTCACGCCGCCGTCGGACATGTCCTTGGCAAGCCGATAGACCGTCGCGCCACCGAGCGTCGGCAGGCCCAGCAGGAAGCTGAACCGGGCCGCGGCAGCCGGGCGCAGGCCGACGATCACGCCGCCCGCGATCGACATCAGGCTGCGGCTGGTTCCGGGCCACATCGCGATGCACTGCATCAGGCCGATGATCAGCGCCTGCTTGGGGCTCAGGTCCTCGACCTCCATCTGCTGCGCCTCGACGCGCGGGGATCGCAGCCGGCCCTTGCGCCAGCCCTCGAGCAGGATCATGAACACCCCGCCCAGCATCAACGCCGCGACGACCGGCGCGTTGCCGAAGAGCCAACGCTCGATGTGGTCGTTGAGCAGGACGCCGATGACCGCAGCCGGGATGAACGCGATGAAGAGGTTCAGCGCGAGCTTGAAGCCCGCGTTGTCGCGCCCGGCGATTCCCTTGAGCATCGACCAGACCGAGTCGCGGTAGAGCCCGAGCACCGCGAGGATCGCGCCGCCCTGCACGATGATGTTGAAGACGTTGACTGCCTCTGCCTGCGCCGGGTCGTCATCGAGCCCCAGCATGCTCGAGGCGATGATCAGGTGACCCGTCGAGCTGATCGGGAGGTACTCCGTGATCCCCTCGACCAGGCCGAGGATCACACCCTGCCACCACTGGAGCTCCA
>JANQQG010000075.1 GCA_028285065.1 Phycisphaerales bacterium | reverse complement strand
GCCGAGCGATCGCGAGATCGACCGGATGCTCGCGGCGATCGGGTTCGACTCGATGGACGCGTTCATCGACGCGACCATCCCCGAGCCGATCCGCATGCGCATGCCGCTGGACCTCGGCGCCCCGCGCGGCGAGCACGACCTGGTTGAATCGCTGCGCGAGATCGCGGGGCGCAACCGTGTCTTCCGCAGCTTCATCGGCATGGGCTACCACGGGTGCATCACGCCCCCGGTCATCCAGCGCAACATCCTGGAGAACCCCGGCTGGTACACCCAGTACACGCCGTACCAGGCCGAGATCTCGCAGGGACGCCTCGAGGCGCTGCTGAACTTCCAGACGATGGTCGCCGACCTGACGGGCCTGCCGCTCGCCGGCGCATCGCTGCTGGACGAGGGCACCGCGGCCGCCGAAGCGATGGCGATGTGCCTGGCGATCGCTGGCAAGAAGCGCAACGCCTTCCTCGTCGGCCGGGGGTGTCACCCGCAGACGCTTGGTGTGATCAAGACCCGCGCCGAGGCGATCGGTGTTGAGATCCGTGAGGTCGATGCGACCTCGCTGACGTCGATCGAGGACGACGTCTTCGGCGTGCTCGTGCAGTACCCGCAGACCGACGGTCGCTTGGTCGACTCTTCATCGCTGGCCGACCTCGTCCACGAGGCGGGCGCGATGCTCGTCGCCTCGGCCGACCTGTTGGCGCTGACGCTCGTCAAGAGTCCGGGCGAGATGGGCGCGGACGTCGCCATCGGCAGTGCCCAGCGGTTCGGTGTGCCAATGGGGTTCGGTGGGCCGCACGCCGCCTACATCGCCACCAACGAGAAGCACGCCCGTCGCATGCCGGGACGGATCATCGGCGTCTCGAAGGACGTCGACGGGAACACGGCCTATCGGATGGCGATCCAGACGCGCGAGCAGCACATCAAGCGTGAGCGCGCCACCAGCAACATCTGCACCGCCCAGGCCCTCTTGGCCATCATGGCGGGCATGTACGGGGTCTACCACGGACCCGAGGGCCTCCGCGCGATTGCGCGTCGCGTCCACCTCGCGGCCAGTGCCCTGGCCGAGGGGCTGACCGAGCTCGGACACACGATCGAGACAGAGGCGTTCTTCGACACGATCCGCGTTCGGTTGGCGGACGGCTTGACGCAGGGCGGCGTACTCGACGCCGCGACGGCCAGGCGCCTGAACCTGCGAGCGTACGAGGACGGGACGCTGGGGATCGCCCTGGACGAGACGGTGACGCGTGAGGATCTGGCGTTGCTTCTCGAGGCATTCGGGCAGCGCGAGGACGCCGGCGCGATGAGCGAGCGTCTCGAGGCGAACGCGACGGACCGGCTCCCGGCTTGGAGCGTGCGCACGAGCGAGTTCATGACCCACGAGGTCTTCAACCGCCACCACTCCGAGACGGAGCTGCTCCGCTACATCTTCGAGCTTCAGGGGCGTGACTTGTCGCTGGCCCACTCGATGATCCCGCTCGGCTCGTGCACGATGAAGCTCAATGGGACCAGCGAGATGCTTCCGGTCACCTGGCCGGAGTTCGGTCAGCTGCACCCGTTCGCCCCGGCGGAGCAGTGGACGGGCTACGCCGAGCTCTTCGAGCGTCTCGAGCGCACGCTTGCGGTGATCACGGGCCTGCCCGCGGTGAGCCTGCAGCCCAACTCGGGCGCACAGGGCGAGTACGCGGGTCTGATGGTGATCCGCGCCTACCACCGGGCGCGCGGCGAGGCCGGGCGGAACATCTGCCTGATCCCGGAGTCGGCACACGGGACGAACCCCGCGTCGGCCGTGATGGCCGGCTTCCGCGTGGTCGGCGTCAAGTGCACCCCTTCGGGTGCGATCGACACGGACGACCTGCGGGCGAAGGTGGACAAGCACGCCGCGGAGCTCGGCGCGTTCATGGTGACGTACCCGTCGACGTTCGGCGTGTTCGATCGTGGGATCCGCGACATCTGTGCGCTCATCCACGAGCACGGGGGCCAGGTCTACCTCGACGGGGCCAACATGAACGCGCAGGTAGGCCTGACCAGCCCGGCGGCCATCGGCGCGGACGTGTGCCACCTCAACCTGCACAAGACGTTCTGCATCCCGCACGGGGGCGGCGGGCCGGGCATGGGACCGATCGCGGTCGCCGAGCACCTGGCGCCTTTCCTGCCGGGGCACCCCGTTGCCGCGCCGGCCATCGCCGGCGAGGGCGCGATCGGCCCGATCGCGGCCGCACCCTACGGCTCGCCCAGCATCCTCACGATCTCCTGGGTCTACATGGAGCTGATGGGGGCGTCCGGCCTGCGCCAAGCGACAGAGGTCGCGGTGCTGAGCGCCAACTACATGGCCGAGCGTCTCAAGGACCACTACGACGTGCTGTTCACGGGCCCGGGTGGTCGTGTGGCGCACGAGTTCATCATCGACTGCCGCGCGTTCGACAAGAGCGCCGGCGTCCGGATCGACGACATCGCCAAGCGTCTCATGGACTACGGGTTCCACTGCCCGACGATGAGTTGGCCCGTTCCCGGCACGCTGATGATCGAGCCGACCGAGAGCGAGTCGATGGACGAGCTGGACCGGTTCTGCGATGCGATGATCGCCATCCGCGCCGAGATCGCCAAGGTCGAGTCCGGCCAGTGGCCCAAGGACGACAACCCGCTGGTGCACGCCCCGTTCACCGTCGAGCGCGTCACCGGCTCGGCGTGGCCCTACGCGTTCACGCGTGAGGAGGCGGCCTACCCGGCGCCGTGGCTGAAGCGTCGCAAGTTCTGGGCGCCGGTTTCGCGCGTGGACAACGCGTTCGGCGACCGGCACCTGGCCTGCTCCTGCCCGACGGTGAGCGAACTCAGCGAGGGCTGAGGCGGGCTTGATCCGCTTGCACGACGTTCAAAACGCCAACGGGGCCGATCTGAAGATCGGCCCCGTCGTCTGGTTCGGCAGGTGTGCTGTTGTGTGTGGGCTGTGTGCCCGCGGGATCAGCCGTCTGCGGGCTTGTCCTTGCCGCCGTCGGAGGAACCGCCGGAGGAAGCGGGCTGCGTGTTGCTCCCGCCACCGCCTCCTGCACCGGCGCCCGCGCCGCCGCCACCGACTCCTCCAGCGCCGCCGCCGGCGACGCCGGTGACGGGGTACTGGCCGAAGTCATCGACGGTGCCGAGCGACTGGTCGGTGCCGAGTGAGACGTAGCGGCGCGGCTTGCCCTTGTGGGTCGCGCCCCGCATGGTGTACTTGGGCCAGAACTTGTACCCGCTGAGCTGGCGGTGCATGTAGTCGGGGGCTTGGATGATGAGGGATCCCTGGAACTCACGGATGGTGCCGCCCTCGCCGCCGTTGTCGACCCACTGCTCGGGCTCGACGATGGTGGTGAGCAACTCGATGAGCTCTTCGATCTTCTCTTCGCGGGTCTTTCGGTCTTCCTCGTCGCCGTCTTCGCCGGCGTCATCGAATGGAGACTGCCCGCCGCCCTCGCCCTGGTCGAGGACCGACTGGAGATCGATCTGGGGCGCGTCGGGGAAGTTGGGAACCTCGAGGAGCAGGTCGTTGATGTCGTAGATGACGACGCGCTTGCGCCGGTTGAGGAGGCTCTTGGGTCCGATCTCGATGGCGCCGTAGGAGGTGATCTGCCACCCGTTCTCGATGAAGCCGTCCTGGGCCTTCTGGAGGACGCCCTCGAGGACGGTCAGAGCGCGCTGTCGCTTGGCGCGGTAGTTGATCATGAGCTCGGGGTCGAGGCCCTCGATGCGATCGTCGGTCCAGAGCACCTCGAGTTCTGCGCCGGTGAACTCGGCGAGGAACTTCATCACGTCCTCGAGACGCGCATCCTGAAACTCGATCGTGATCGGCTTCATCATGCGGTTGAGGTTCGTCGCGGCCGATCCGGCGGCCTGGGCGTCAAGCGAGCCGCGCTGGGCCATCGCGACGCCGGGTGCGCCGGTGATGAGCGCCAGGGCGCCGACGAGCATGAGCGAGCGGGAGCGGATCATCGTTGCGTCACTCCTGAGGAGGGGACTTGGGAGCGGGGCTGAGCGGCGGTCCGTCGTCCGGGGCCGCCTGCATGCTCCATCGACCGTTCAGACGCCCGAGGACGCCTCCGGGTTCCATCCTTCACCCGCGACCGCCTTGACGGGGGGACGAGCGGGTTGGGGTGCGGCGGGAGCGGAGCCGTTCGAGTTTTGTACGGACCCGGCGCCGTTGCTCAGTTCCATGGTACCGGCTCGGGCCGGCGCCTCAATGACGAGCTCCGTCCGGAGCCCGAGCGCGAGACGCAGGCCCTGCGACATCCGGACCACGAGCCCGAAGAGCAGCGGGACCAGGAGCAGCGTGAAGAACGTCGCGACGAGCAGCCCGCCGACGACGACGGACCCGAGCCCGCGGTACATCTCGGAGCCCGCGCCGGGGAAGAGCACCAGTGGGAGCATCCCGCCGACGCTGGTCAGCGTGCTCATGAAGATCGGGCGGATGCGCGTGGTGACGGCCCAGCCGATGGCTTCGTCCAGACTCTTCGGCGCCGTGCCGTTGGTCCCACGCATCGCGCTGAGCGCCTGGTGCACGAGCAGGATCGCGTTGTTGACGACGACGCCGATGAGGATCACAAACCCGAGCATGGTGAGCACGTCGAGGTTCTGCGCCGCGATCGTGGGGTTGGCGACGGTCATGTCGTGGACGATCTTCAGTCCCGCGAACCCGCCGACGAGCGCGAGCGGGACGCTGAACATGATCACGAACGGGTAGATGAAGCTCTCGAAGAGCGCGCACATCAAGAGGTACGTGACCAGCAGCGCCCAGATGAACCTGGCCGTTGCGAGTTGCGGCGCTTCGCCAACCGCCAGCATCAGCAAGCCGATCACGCCGGCGATGAGCAGCGCTCCCGGGACGCCGTAGGCCATCAGGCCCGAGCGCTTCCGGACCGATCGGACCAGGCAGATCCCGCCGATGAGGAGCCCGCCGACGAAGACGACGAGCCCGGCGACCTCCGCGGGCCTGCGCCAGGCGACGGGCGCGGAGGCGTCGTCGGCCGCACCGAAGAGCGCGCCGCGCACTTCGTCGAGCTGTGCGGCGGTTCCCTCGAGGCGGACGCGCATCGCTTCGGTGATCAGCCCCTGCTCGCGCACGGGCGCGATCACCTCGGCGCGGAGCTGGTCCATCACTTCCTCAAGCGCGGCGCCCGACGGCGGGCGGATCGCGATCGTCACGCTTGGGAGCTCTTCGATCCGCTGGATCGCTTGCGGCGCGAGCGCGGCTCGCACGTTCACAACCGTATCGAGCGGGACCGTTCGCCCAGTGGGCGTCGAGACCGGGATGGCCGCGAGCTGCTCCTTGTACTGAAGCTTCCCGCCCTCGGGGAGCAGGACGATGTCGACGGTCTCGCCGTCGAGGAAGAACTCACCGGCGAACGCGCCGTCGAAGAGTGCGCGCACGCTCGTGCCGAGGTCGCGTGTCGTCAGCCCGAGCTCGCGACCGACCTGGTTGAGCTCGACCTGGTACTCCGGCTGACGCAGGTTGAAGTTCGAGGGGGACGCGGACACCGCTCGCCCGAACCCGTAGACCCGGCCGGCTGTGTTGAAGATCGCGTCGGCGGCGGCGAGGACCCGGTTCAGGTCCGGGCCGGAGATCTCGACATCGATCGTGCCACCACCGCCGACGCCGCGCCCGAAGAGGGACGACTGGCCGGCGCCGCCGTAGGTGTCGGGGACGGTGCCGATGGCGTTGGTGAGCAGGTGGCCGACGGGGATGACGACCTCTTCCTTGGCGCTCGTGGCGCCGGTGAACATCCCGTCGCCGAACGCGCCGATGAAGAAGTTGTCGACCGCCACCGGATCGAAACCGGGCATCCCGGGTGGTCCCCACGGCATGGGGATTTGTGGGAGCTGCGCGACTTTTTCGGGATCATCGGGGTCCACGTCCATGTAGGGCTTGACGTGCGCCTCGAGACGCTCGGCGATCGCGACCCGCTCCTCGACGCTCAGGCCCGGAGGGATCTGCAGGCCGCCGAACACCAGGTTGCGGTTGCCCGCGGGGAGGTAGTCCATCGGGGGCATCAGCTTGGCGGCCCCGAAGACGCTCAGGCCGGTCATCACGACGATGATCAGCGGGCGCAGCGTCCACCCGCGCCAGCCGGAGCTGAGCCAGGCGATCTGTGCGCCGAGCAAGCGCCCGCCCATGCCGAGCAGCGGCGCGAGGCCGAACAGCTCGTCCCACGCGGTGCGCAGCCTGCCATGCTTCGTCGGCGTGCGCAGCCAGCGCGAGCAGGCAGCGGGGATCACGGTGATGGAGATGATCAGGCTGAGGATGACGGAGCAGACGACGGCCAGGGCGATGTCGCGGAAGAGCTGGCCAGCCTCCTCCTGGATCGTCAAGACGGGGATGAAGACGGCGACGGTCGTGAGCGTCGAGGCCAGGACGGCGCCCCAGACCTCGCGCGCGCCGTTGTAGGCCGCCTCCATCGGCTTCTCGCCCCCGCGCAGGCGTCGATAGATGTTCTCGAGGACGACGATCGCGTTGTCGACCACCATGCCGACGGCAAACGCCAGCCCGGCGAGCGAGACGACGTTGAGTGTGCGTCCCAGCGCGAGCAGTGCGAGGAAGGTGCCGATCACCGAGATCGGGATCGCCAGCGCGATCACACCGGTCGAGACGAAGCTGCGCAGGAAGAGCAGCAGCACGAATGCCGCCAGCGTGCCGCCGATCCACAGGTTCTGTGTGACCAGGCTGATCGCGCTCGTGATGTACGTCGTCTCGTCGTAGACCTGTCGGATGCGCAGGTCCGCACCGACGACCGGGTCGATCGCGGGGAGGATGTCGGCGCGGATGGCGTCGAGCTGATCGCGCACGCCCGGCTTGTCGCCGTCGCCGTGCATGATCTTCATGACGTTGGCGTCGGCCTGCCGGATGACGTTGATGGCGATCGAGGGCGTGCCGAGGCTTCGGACGAACCCGCGCCGCTTGGTGTGTCCGACATCGACGGTCGCGACGTCGCGTACGTAGACGGGCTTGGCGTCGCGGTAGGCGATGATGGTCGAGAGGACCTGCTCGGCGGTGGTGAACTTGCCGACGACGCGGATGCGGATGTCGCGTTTGCCCTCGGCGATCGTGCCGGCGCTCGTGTTGCGGTTCTCGGCCTGGAGCGCCTCGACGACCTGGTTCGGCGTGATTGAGCGCTGCGCCAGTGCGGCCGTGTCGACGTACACGCGGACCTCGCGCTCGCGCCCGCCGTAGACGTTCACCTCCGCCACGCCCTCGACGCGTTCGAGGATGGGTCGGACGTCCTTGTCGAGGCGGTCGAAGAGCGTCGTGATATCGAAGTTCGGGTGCCTTGCCCGTGCCTCGGGGGCGACGTCGACGATGATCCAGGCGATCGCGTTGTCGGCCGCGGCCTCGGTCGCCTCGATGGTCGGTTCATTGACCTCGTCGGGGTAGTCGGGGACCTGTCGGAGCGAGTCGGAGACTTCCTGCAGCGCCCGTTCGATGCTTGCGCCCAGGAAGAACTCGAGGTTGATCGTCGAGGTCCCCTCGCTGGTCGTCGAGATCATCGACTTGAGCCCGTCGACGTTCTTGAGGACCTCTTCCTGCTCCTTGGTGATCTCGTCGATGATCTCTTCGGGGCTGCGCCCGGGCCAACTCGTCTCGACCTTGATGATGGGCGCATCGACGGTCGGCGTGAGCTGGATCGGGATCGCGCCGAGCCCGATGAGCCCGAACATCACCACGATCAGGACGCCAACGGTGACGCCGACGGGCTTCGCGATTGCCAGACGGATCAGGTCCATGGGTCAGCTGCCCCCTCGCGCGTCGTTGTTCGTCCCGTCCCCGTCGGGCGCACCCGAGGGCGGACCGCCCATCCCAGGCCCACCCGGACCCCCGGTGTTCGCGGGTGGGGGGGGTGGGGGAGAGCCGTCGAGCATGCCGATGATGTTCAGCGGCTGCGTCGGGAACATGCGCTCGTTACCGCGTACGACGATGTTCATCCCCGGCTGGAGCTGTCCGGGCCGGATGACGAGCCGGTCGTCGAACGCGAACTCGACCTCGATGCGCGCCGGCATGGCCATGCCACCGGCATCGAAGTAGACGTACGAGCCGGCGTCGTCGCGGAGCACGGCATCCTTGTGGATCGTGATCGCGTCGCGCATCTCGCCGGTCGGCACGAGTGCCGTCGCGCTCATGCCGGGCTTGAGGCGCTCGCCCTTGTTCTCGAGCAGCACACGGACGGGGAAGAGGCGGCTGAGCGGGTCGGCGTCCGGGACGATCGCGATCACCGGTCCGGAGACGGGCTCCTCGAGCGCGCGGACCTGCACGTTGATCGTCGTCGGCGTGGTCGCGTCGGCCAGGCGGCTCTGCATCACGCCGATGAACCGCTCGGGCACGTCGATCCACGCCTCGATCCGGCGCAGCTCGACGAGCTCGACGATCTCGTCGCCGCGGCTGACCCATTGGCCGACTTCGGTGCGCTTGGCAACCAGGCGACCGTCGAACGGCGCCACGATGACCATGTCATCGACGCGCTTCTGGGCGCGACGCAGGTCGATCTCGGCCCGGCGGACCTCGGACTCGGCCTCGTTGAGGCGGGCCTCGCTCGAGGCCGCCGCCGTGCGCACGCGGTCGAGCTCGGTCGGGCTGACGGAGCCACGGTTCATGGCGGTCTCGATGCGCTCGACGTCGCGTTCGTCGCGTTCGAGGTTCGCCTTGCGCTCGCTGACGACCGCCCGGGCCGTGACGACCTCGGCGTTGGCCCGGTCCAGCTCGATCTGTGCGAGCTCGTCGTCGAGGCGCGCGATGACGTCGCCCGCGCGAACGCTGTCGCCGGCATCCACATCGAGCTGGATGACCAGGCCCTCTTCCTCGGCCGCGAGGATGGAGCGGCGGACGGCCCGGAGTTCTCCGGTGACGCTGCGTCGTTGCTGGACGCGTTCGGCCCGCACACCATCAAGGACGACCTTGGCGGGTGGGGGGCCCTGCGCGAACGCGCCGGGCGTGAGGACGAGGAGTGCGACGCCTGTCGGCAGGATGTGTCTACGCATCGGCGCGCTCCATGGGCGTGGTTGTTGGTGTTTCTTCGCCTGCGCTCTCGACTGGGCAGGCCCAGCCGGTGATGTCGCCCGGGGCGACGCGGTGGATGCCTGCGCCCAGGCCCTGCAGCAGCTCGACGAGGCCGTGCTTCGCGTTCTCGTCGAGGCCGCTCATCAGCTTGTGCACGAGCGTGAAGTAGTCGGGGAGCATGCCGTCGAGCAGCTCCTGGCCCGAGTCGGTGATCGCGATCATCGCCATGCGCCGGTCGTCGGGGTTGGTCGAGCGCTCGACGAGGCCGTCGCGCTCGAGCCCGTCGACGAGCCCGGTCATCGTGGCACGGCTCACGCCCGCTCGCTCTGCAAGGTCCGAGGCGCTCTTGGCGCACGGCGCCTCGCGGTTGAGCAGCATCAGCACCGTGAAGCGTCCCTGGCTCAGCCCGTGGTCGGACCAGAACGACTCGAGGCGCCCGAGCAGGTCGCTGGCGATCCGCAGCAGCGTCAGGCACGTCACGATCGAGTCGGGATCGGCCGTGGGGTATCGCTCTGCGATTGCCCGGACGCATTCGTACTTGGGGAGGTCTTTGAGCAGCAGCATCGGTCGGTCGGGTCTCCGTGGGGCTGGCTGGGTCGAGGAGCGAGAACGACTCCCCGGGGGGCTGTCTGGCTCCTGATATTTCGGGGGCTAACCGTAAGGCGGATTCACACCCCGTTTCCACTTCTACGGCCACCCGAGCGGGTGAATCTGGTGCCGATTCACCTTGGCAGGTGATGGATGTTCGGCATTCGTTGTGTTTGACTGGGTGGATGCGATTCACTCCCACGGTCGTGCTTCTCCTGGTCATGAGTCAGCTTGCCGGCGCCTCAGCGCCCCAGGTGACGCCGCCGCTGCTCCCGACCGAGTTGCCGGCTTGGGGGTCCGCGCACGAGGGCGATGCGCCGGCGCACCCGGTGCGGCGCGTGCTTGATGGGCGCACGATCGTCGTCGAGATCGACGGGCGCGAGGCGACGCTTGTCCTGCGCGGGGTTGCGCTGCCGTCACTGCCGGGCCCGCGCGAGCACCCGTACCTCGGACGCACCCACGAGACCCTGCGCAACCTCGTGCGCGGCGAGTTCGTGCGGTTGGATCCGATCCCGAAGCTCGACGCTGAGACTCCCGTCGAGGCCGACGTCTACCGCCAGCCGGACGGGCTGCTGATCAACCTCGAACTCGTGCGCCAGGGGTGTGCGCCCGTTGAGCGTGAGGCGAGCGGGGAGCACGCGGACCTCATGCGTTTGGTCGAACGACGCGCCAAGGCGCTCGGGCGCGGGATGTGGCACGAGGACTGGACGGACCTCGTGCGCTCGATCGAGGAGTTCAGGCCGTCGCAGCCGGGGGCCGGCGCGGGTGCTCATTCGAGTGACGAGCCCGTGCGTACCGGCGTCGTCTTTGCCACGGGGAGCGGGTCGAAGTATCACGCGCCGGGCTGCCGGTACGTCGGTGACGGGACGCCCTCGATGACGCTCGAGGAGGCGCGCCGGCGGGGGCTCTCGCCGTGCAAGGTGTGCAAGCCGGAGTGACGTGTCAGCCCTGCGCCTGGAACGAGACTTCCTCGAAGGGCTGAACGACGACGAAGCCTTCGCCTTCGAACTTCATCTGGAACGACTCACCGCTCCCGCGTCCGACCAGGCTCTTGAGTTGGATGTCGGTCTTGAGCTCCGGCGTGAGCCCGCCGGACCACGCGACGGTGGCGTTGGGGTCGGTGAAGACGGGCTGGCCGGGCGAGACCGGGAGCGTCAGCGGCTCGTAGTGGCTGGTGATCGCGATGAGGCCGTGCCCCTCGAGGCGGATGTTGAAGAGCCCGCCCGAGAGGAGCGCGCTGGCCTTCTTCATCATGGTGATCTTGTTGGTGATGCCTTCCTCGAAGGCGAGCAGGTCGGATCCGTTGACGAACATCGCGTCGCCGCCGAGGTCGATGATCGAGATCTTCTTGCCCGCGTCTGCGAGGTAGAGCTGGCCCGTGCCGGTGACCTTGGTGAGCTTGGCGCCCTCGCCGGAGACGGCCTTCTTGAGCAGGTTGCCGAGGCCCTGCTGGAGGATGCCCTCGCGCACGAAGTTCATCTGGCCGTTGTAGGCGATCATGGACCCCATCTTGGTCCAGACCATCCCGTTGAGGTTGACCTCGAGGATGCGTTCGGTCTCGTGCTCGAAGAAGCCCTGCCCGCGATCGCGCTCGGCGGTGGCCTCGACGAACTCCTGGAGGGAGTAACGCCGGTCGGCATTGGCGGGGGGTGTGGGGCGTCCGGGGGCGGGCGATGTTGCATCCATTGGGGTGGGCCTCCTGTGGGAGGTTCTTGGCCGAAGGGGCGGCCTGGTTTCGCAGGTCCTGGGCGTCGGTCGCGACGCGGGCGCAGGGTAGCGGATGCGCCGAGTGCGGGAGGATCTGGAGTATTCGTACTGATCGATCAGGGCCTCGAGCGCAAGGTATGCTGCGCCCGGAGGTCCCTGCCATGCCGATCGCCCGTCGTCTGCGTCTGTCGTTCCACTCGTTCGTGCTTCCAGCGTTGGTGTTGTTGACGTTGGGTGGATGCACCGCGATGTCCGGCCCGCTGTCTTCCCACGACGGGGGCGGTGTGCACTACCTCGACACGGGCGCACAGCCCGGCGCGACGGACAACGCGCTCGTCTTCGTCCATGGGTGGGCCTCCGACCACACCGTGTGGCGCGACCAGCTCGAGGCGATGCGCACGCGCGGTTGGCGCATCCTGGCGATCGACCTGCCCGGGCACGGGGACAGCGAGCCGGTCGACGGCGCGCACTCCATGGACGTCTACGCGGATGGCATCGCCGCGATGATGGACGACGCCGGCGTGAAGCGCGCGGTCCTGATCGGCCACAGCAACGGGACGCCGACGATCCGTCAGTTCTACCGGCGCTACCCGGACCGGACCATCGCGCTCGTCGGGGTGGACGGGGCACTGAGCTCCGTGATCGATCCCGCGCAGATGCGGGAGTTCGCGCAGCGGTTCGGCGATCCCGGGGGTCGCGAGTTTGCAGTGAGCATGCTCGAGCAGATGGTCCCCGAGACCTGGACCGATGCCGATCGTGAGTTGGTGATGTCCATGATCGACAACGCGACCGATGAGGCGATGGTCGGCGGGATCATGGCGGCGGGTGAGGACGCGATCTGGGAACTGGACCCGATCGAGGTGCCGGTCCTGCTGCTCAACGCCGAGTCGCCCTACTGGACGGGTGCGTACATCGAGGAGGTCCGTTCGTTCGTGCCCGACCTCGAGGTCCACGAGTTCGAGGGCGTGACGCACTTCTTGATGTTCGATCGTCCCGAGGGGTTCAACTCGAAGCTGACGTGGTTCATCAAGCGGCGCGGGCTGCTGGACGAGTGATGGGCGGGACAACTCCCGATGTCGATCCGGACGAGCTGCTGAAGCTGCACGAGCCCGAGGCGAGCGAGCAGCGCCTCCGTGAGATGCTCGAGCGTCTCCCAGATGCGCCCGAGGCCTGGCGCGCCTGCGTGCGCACACGGATCGCTCGTACCTACGGCCTCCGCGGGCGCTTCGACGAGGCGCGGGCCATGCTCGACGAGATCGAGCGCGAGGGGGCTCCGGATGATGAACTGAGCGTGCGCGTGCTGCTCGAACGCGGGCGGTGCGCCAACTCATCCGGTGATCCCGACGCGGCCCGTCCGCTGTTCGAGCGGGCATGGGAGCAGGCGGGCGCTGCGGGGTTGTCGGCGCTCGAGCTCGATGCCGCGCACATGGTGGCGATCACCCTCAGCGGGACCCCTGAGGGGATCGCCTGGGCTGAGCGTGCGCTGGCGATCGCGGAGGCGAGCGACCAGCCGCGTGTGCGTCGCTGGATGGGCCCGCTGCTGAACAACCTCGGGTGGGACCGCTTCGATCTCGGCCAGCTCGATGCGGCGTTGGGTCTGTTCGAGCGCTCGCTTGCGTTCCGGCGGGAGCAGGGCGAGACCGGTCCGATCCGGATCGCGCGCTGGTCGGTCGCCAGGTGCTTGCGCGAGCTTGGGCGGCCTGATGAGGCGCTCGCCGAGCAGCGCGCGCTGCTCGATGGAGCCGAGGGAGCCCAGCCCGATCCCGGGACGATCCATGAGGAGATCGGCGAGTGCCTGCTCGCGATCGGTCGCGAGGACGAGGCGCGACCGCACCTGCGCGAGGCCGCAGAGCGATTGGCGAAGGACGACTGGCTCTGTGAGCACGAGCCCGAGCGCATCGAGCGGCTGCGTTCGCTGATCGGAGGGGCCTAGATGGGGTTCGATCTTGCGCGAGATGGCGGTGTGCTCGAGCGGACGCCGCGCGTGGTGCGCGCCATGCTCGAGGGCGTGGACGACTCGCTCACACTCGCGGACTACGGCCCGGGTACATGGTCGGCGCACCAGATCCTCGGGCACCTGATCTTCGGCGACCAGACGGACTGGATCCCGCGGGCTCGCCTGATCCTGGCGGGCGACCCGTCGGTGGTGTTCGAGCCGTTCGATCGTGCGGGGCACGACGCGATGTGCCGTGAGAAGCCGCTCGGTGAGTTACTCGACGATTTCGACTCGGTCCGCGCTGAGCGGCTTGATGACTTGCGTGGCCTCGAGCTCAACCCCGCGCAGCTCGAGATGCGCGGGGTCCACCCTGCCCTCGGCGAGGCGACGCTCGGCGAGCTGCTGTGCGCTTGGGTCTGTCATGACCTGCACCACATCGGGCACATCGCCAAGGCGATTGCGCACCAGCACAAGCGCGACGTCGGCCCCTGGACGGCATATCTGTCGATCTTGGATCCGCCGAAGCCGCGGTAGGCGATCGGGGGCGCGGTACTCTGGTCTCCGCATGACAGACGCACGTCACATCGTCGCGCCCGGCGACCGGCGCATTGAAACGGAGCGGTTGCTGCTGCGTCCGTTCGAGCCGGGCGATAAGGCGCAGCTGATCGAGGAGATCGGCGCCCCCGAGGTTGCGGCGACGACGCTGCTGATCCCGCATCCATACACCGACGCGGACGCTGATTTCTGGGTCGACCTGCAGGCGAGGTCGTGGGCGGAGGGGAGCGCCTGCAACTTCGCGATCACGCTGCGGGCAGAAGAGCGGTTGGTCGGTGGGATCGGGCTCAGCTCGGTCGATCCGGTGCATCGCAAGGCCGAGCTTGGCTTCTGGCTCGGGCCGCGCCACTGGAACCAGGGCCTGATGACCGAGGCGGTACGCGGCGTGCTCGCCTTTGGCTTCGGCGTGCTGAAGCTGAACCGGATCTACGCGGGGCACTTCGCTCACAACGCGGCATCCGGGCGCGTCCAGGCGAAGGCGGGCATGCGCTACGAGGGCGTGCTCCGCCAAGACGTGATCAAGGACGGGACGCCACAGGACCACGTGATGTACGCGATTCTCGCCAGCGAGTACGAAGCGGGGGCGTGAGGGTCCTGACGCTGGTCCCCCAAATTCCTGGAGGCGCCCGCACAGACGTGCAGGTCGACCGGCCCGGCAGCGTCTGCGGTGGGGGGCGGCGCGCCCGCCGGAACCGGGCGACCCGGCTGACCCTCCCGGTCGGCGACTTCGACCGGGGCTTCCGTTGGACGGGCCGCCCGCAGCGTCAAGCGCCGCAGATTGATGGTCGATGTGCTCCACCGTGTCCCCCACAAGTGCATCCCGACCAGCCAACGCCGCCTCGTCGCACACCCCTGACTCGCGGAGTTGGGAGAGCCTCTGGACGCTGGCGAGGACGCGCACGCGGCCTGAGTCGAGGGCGATGGTGGCCAAGCGCTCCGCCATCCGTTCAGCGGCCGCCCCGCGCCTGACCGGCCCGGTCTCGCTTCGGACGCCCTGCAGGTTCTCGCGGCAGGGGCGCATGAAGGTGACGCAGTCGATCGCTCGACCGAACCGGTCATCGTCTCCGCTGCGGATCGGCTCCTCCCGTGGGACGCCGGCGGGCTGGACGCGGTCGAAGGCCGCGCTGCTCTTGCTGGCGTTGTTCCCGATGCTGCTGGTTCTCGGCGGGTGCGAGCCCGAGGAGCCTCCGGTGACGGGCCGGTGGTCGCTGGACCGCGAGGAGCTCTCGGGCTTCATCAGCCACCCCAACGCGCCCGAGCCCGGCGCGGTGACGCAGCTGCTCGCGACGGATCCGAACGCGAACCTTTGGCTTGATCTCGACCCGAGCGGCTCGTTCACGCTGGACTTCGACACGGGCGAGTCGCCGAGCGTTCAGTTCACCGGCTCGTGGCGGTTCCGTGACCCGATCCTGACGCTGTACGTGGGGCAGATGGACGAGGCGGAGGTGGAGGTGGACCCGATCCACGCGAAGTACACGGACCCCGACGGGCTCGGCTTCGTGGCGCTCGATCGGCAGGACGTGGTCATCCCGCTGAAGAAGCGGGCGTTCTAGCCCAACTCGCACTTGGGTCGTCCGGGGTGTCCGCGCTCGTTGCCCCGCACCGGGAACGAAGAGCGGGGCACCCGTTGCGCCGCCAGATCGAGCAGGACCCATCCGCCGGTAGTCGGGCGCGTCACTCGGGAGCGCCGATCGCGTCGTCCGTCTTGACATCGGACGTCAACCCCGCCATCTCCTCGATCGCGTCCGCGGCGCTGGCTGCGGCTCGCTTGCCCTTGAACCGTTCGACGACCCGCTCGAGCGCTTCACGCTGGTCATCGGCGTAGTTGGACTGTCGGCGCAGGCGGATGACCTCGACGGCCAGCCCCTCGCCGTGCTTGTCGAAGTACGGGATCAGTTCCGGGACGCGCTTCTCGCCGAGGATGAGGTTCGGGAGCGTGTAGATCCGCGTCGCCACCAGCCAGCGCGCCAGCAGGTGGTAGACGAGCCGGTTCGGGCGGTAGAACGTGACCATCGGCTTCTGCTGCTTGGCGATCTGCAGCGTCACCGTCCCGCTGACCACCAGCGCGATGTCGCACCAGTTGACCACGACGTCCGTCTGCGCCGCGGCGATGGCCAGGCCATCGGGCCAACCGCCGTAGTCCTCAGCCGCGCGTCGCAGGTCTGCGCCGACTTCGTCGGTCGTGGCCGCCACGACGCCGGCTGCCTCGGGGAAGTCCTTGCGGATCCTCCGGAAGGCGTCGAGCAGGATCCCCCAGCTCGATGCAAGTTCGCCGGGGCGCGAGCCGGGCATGAGGGCGATCTTGGGTTCGCCCTCCGGCAGCTCGCTCGCCCGGCGTGCAAGGTCATCGAGGTCGAGCGGTTTGTCGAAGAGCGGGTGCCCGATGAACTTCGCCGCTACGCCGCGCTGCTGGAACCAGCTCTCCTCGAACGGGAGCAGGCAAAGGACGAGGTTGCTCCACTTGCGCAGGCGCTTGATGCGCCAGCTGCCCCACGCCCACATCTGCGGCGCGACCAGGTGCACGACCTTCGTTCCGTGCGCTTTCATGATCTTGCACATCGCCCAGTTTGCCGCCGGCGAGTCCACCGGCACGTGCACCGTGACCGGCTCGCCCGCCTCGACCTGCTCGGCGGCCCAGCGCGCGATGCGCTTGTTGATCCGTCGGTGCTCGAGGATCTTGCCAAGGCCGGGCAGACCCATGACGGCGTCCTGTCCGGTGCGCTCGATGAGGTTTGCGCCGGCCCGCTCCATCTTGGGCCCGCCGAGGGCGTCGATACGGAGGTCCGGATGTCGTGCGCGCAGCTCGGCGATCACGCTCGACGCGTGGTCATCACCGCTGGGCTCGAACGCCGTGAGGAGGACGCGGACCGGGCTGTCGAGTGTCGGTTCCATGGGCACTGGCCCCCCGGGGGCTGATCTGGGGCGAGGATACGCATCCGGGACCTGTGCGAGCGGGTAGAGTGACGGATCCCTCAGCAGGAGCCCGACCGATGAAGACCCGCACCAGAACCGCGCTGGCAGCTTCGACCCTCGTTCTTCCTCTGATGCTGGCGTCCTGCGCCCAGCAGAGGGACATCCCTGAAGCGCTCGCGTACTACGGCGACGAAGAGCGCCCCGCGCCGTCGATCGCGATGGGTGACCCGGCGACGGTCCAGCGGATCATCGACCTGGGCATGACGGACAACCGGGTGATGGACCACCTGACGCACCTGTGCGCCGAGATCGGCCCACGCCTGACCGGCTCGACCAGGGCCGAGCTCGCCAACGAGTGGACGCGCGACCAGTTCGCGTCCTGGGGGCTGACCAACGCCAAGATGGACAAATGGGGCGAGGTCTCGCTCCGCTTCGACCGCCACGAGTCCTACGCGAAGGTGCTGTACAAGCCGACCGGACGGCGCCCGGGACCCGACGCCGACAGCGAGGGCTGGGAGGTCCTCCGCGAGTGCGACTTCACGTGGCTGGCATGGTCGGTCGGGACCGAGGGCCCGACGCGCGGCAAGGTCGTGCTCATGCCCCGGACCGAGGCAGAGCTCAACGAAGTCATCGACGAACTGCCGGGCGCCTGGGTCATGCTCGACCCCGGCTACAGCGGGCGCAGCGGGATCCGCAGCATCGGGGCCGCGATGCGTCAGCGAACGACCCAGCGCCATGAGGTCCGTTCGGGCAAGGTCACCGCGGATGCGGGAGCCGATGACATCGTCGGCACCTTCGAGGGCGAGGTCTCCGGGGGCGGCATGGAGGGCGGGATCCCGCTCACCATGCGCATCAGCCGCAACAGCGACGGTTCGCTCAAGGTCATCGGTGATGTGCCCGGCTTCCCGACCCACGAGCTGACCGAGGTCACGCTCGAAGGCTCGAACTTCGGCTGGGTCTGGACCGTCGATGACGAGGCCGTCCGGTTCAACGGCACGCTCGCTGGCGGCCGGATCGCCGGGAAGGCGACGGACGAGGACGGGACCGCCTTCGACGTGGTGGCGACCAAGGCCGCGGCAGCGCCCGCTGCACCGGTCTCGAACGACCCGCTCGTGGGACGCTGGGTGGGCAAGTTCGCCGGCACCCGCGCGCCCGACGGGATCGACTTCATCACCACCATCACCAAGAACGACGACGGCTCGTACGGCGGCACCGGCGAGATCCCCGGTTACCGCAGCTCCGAACTCGCCAACATCGCCTACGACCTCGACAGCAACGCGATGACCTTCACCTGGCAAGGAACCGCAAGCGACTACCAGTTCCGCGTCATGCTCGACGGCAACAAGTTCTCCGGCGTCGGCATCAGCGGTGACAGTGAATACACCCTCACAGGCGTCCGCGCCGCCGCGGACGCTCCGGCGCCCGCGCCTGCCGCTGCTCCGGCGCATCCCGACTCGATCCTGGCTCGCGTTCTCGACGCCGGCCCCGCCGGGTTCCTCTCGAGTTCGCGCGACGCGCGCGTGTGGACGACCAGCGCCAACGACTGGCGTGAGATGACCACCGCGGACCTGCCGCAGGACCCCGAGATCGGGCTGAGCGAGCCGGACTTCGACTTCATCGGCGCCCGCATGGCCGAGGGGATGGACCTCCGCTTCGAGGCCGACCTCGCGTGCACCTTCACCGACGGGCCGATCCCCGTCTACAACACCGTCGCCGAGATCCGCGGCACCGAGAAGCCCGACGAGTACGTCATCGTCTCGGCACACCTCGACTCCTGGAACGGCCCCGGTTCGATGGGCACCGTCGACAACGGGACCGGTTCGAGCGTCACGCTCGAGGCGGCGCGTCTGCTGATGGCCGCCGGCGCCAAGCCCAAGCGCACGATCAAGTTCATCCTGTGGACGGGCGAGGAGCAGGGGCTGCTCGGCTCGAAGGCGTGGGTCGAGCAGAACCAGGACCTGCTCCCGAAGATCAGCGCCGTGTTCGTCGACGACGGCGGGACAAACTACGAGGGTGGTCTGCTGTGCATCGAGGAGATGGCGGACTACCTGGCCGCCGCGAGTGCGCCGATCAACAACCGGTTCTACTCGGAGGTCGACGGCAAGTACATGAACGTGCGGATCCGGGTTGCGGACTCGATGCCACGAGGCGGCGGGTCTGACCACGCCTCGTTCAACCGCGCCGGCGTGCCCGGCTTCTTCTGGGACGAGGTGGGCCGCGCCAACTACCGGCACGGCTGGCACACGCAGTTCGACCAACTCGACCAGGCGATCCCCGAGTACCTGAGGCAGTCCGCGACCTGCGCGGCCGTCACCGCGTACAACCTCGCGTGCGCCCCGGAGATGCTCCCGAGGCAGGTCGTCGAAGAGGAGGAAGAGGTCGCGGCGGGCGCTCGCTGATCAGCGCAGCGGCCGCAGCCCAACCCGCTTGCGTTCGTTGTTGAGCGTCTCCCACGCCTCGGGGTGGTCCTTGATCAGCTTGAGGAGCTGGCTCTGCGTCACGCCCAGGCGCAGGGCCGGGTCCTTCAGGTCCCACCCGCTCGCGTCGATCACGTCCAGCGCCTCGGCCAGCATCTTCGGATAGTCCGCGTGCTTGACGCTGAGGCTGATCTTCATCTTCCTGACGCGGCTCCACCAGAGCTTGGAGCCGATCTCGCCGGCCGGCGCGCCGCAGCGGTAGCGCGTCGCCAGCGCGAGGCGCAGGCGCTTGAGCGCGACCCTCTTGTTCTCCTGCTGGCTGCGCCGCTCGCCGGCCTTGGCGCTCACGCCCGACTCGTCGTGCGTGATGGTCACCTCGGTCTCGACCTTGTTGCGGTGCTGCCCGCCGGGCCCGCCGGATCGCCCGCGCCCAAGGTGGCACTGCGACAGCAGCTCCTCGTCGGAGAGGCACGCGGGGTGGGCCCAGGTTTCGATCGGGTCTGACATTGCGCACCAAGGTAGCCGCAGTCAGTCCTCGACGGGCTGGGCGGCCAGGATCATCGCCTCGTACGCACGCCAGCCGGCGAGTTGCGACTCCGTCAGCGACGGACGCCGACCGACCGACCCGCCCGTCGCCAGCCGGTGCTCCACGGCCCGCAGCCACCGGCGCGTGTTGCGCGGCAGGTTGGGTCGCTCGTTGACGACCACGCCGGTGACGATCTGACGGTGGTGAGTGCGCATGACGCGGTGCTTGCGCTTGCGTTTGGTGTGGATCCGGTAGCCATGTTTCTCGGCGATCATCGGCGCTCGTCCGAGCGCCGAGGAGACCTGCGCATCGCCGCGCCGCACAACGGGGCCGGTGTGGCTGTCCTCGTCGACCCAGTCTTCGAAGCCGAAGGAGAATGTGATGTCGTCGGCGTATCGCGAGTAGCGTGCACCCGCGCGGATCGCCAGCCCCTCGAAGTCGAGGTCCAGCCCGTAGTTGACGAGGTTCGACAGGCGAGGCGAGGTTGGCGCGCCCTGGGGCAGCCCGGCGTCATGCGTGCAGATCCGCGTGAGCAGACCCGCGGCCGCCTTGTCCCATCCGATCGCTCGGAAGTATCGCAGCACCCGTTCGGCGCGTGTCGTCGCGAAGAAGTCGACGAGATCGAGGCGGACGACGACGCTGCGCCCGGCGTGGAAGGCAGCGTTGGTGGCAACCGAGTGGCCCCTTTCGAACCCGGTCGCCAAGGGGTGAGCCTTGAGGCGCGCGAGCAGGCGTCGGTTGATCTGTCGCTGGAGGCTCTTGAGCGCGGGCGCCGGCGCGAGGATGCGCCGCTGTCCGCCGGAGCGTTTTCGGATGAAGAACTCGTGGTACTCGATGGGTGTGCGTTGCAGATCGTCTGCGCTGATTCCAAGGCGCAGGGCGAGCTCGTCGACCCCGTGACGGGTACGCGCGGGCTTGCGTCCGAAGAGCTTTGCGAACAGTCCCATGCAAGCCGGCGCGGGGCGGGTCCGCCCCGGGCCGGTCGCCTTGCCGGCAAGTGCGACTTGCCGCGAACACCTGTCAAGAGCCGCGATGCGACCCGGCCGACGAAACATCGGCCTGCGCTCTGCGTTTGAGCGTCACCAAGGCGTGCGGGCATGATGCAACGTGTGGGTGCGGGCGTCAAACGGTGATCACGCGCGCGTCGTTGGCTCGGCGCGGACCTCTGACAGCGATTCGCCTTGCCAGTTGCTTGACGCGAGCTGCTCGGCGCCGAGACCGGCGATCATTGCCGCGTTGTCCACGCACAGCGCCATCGGTGGCATCCGCACCTCGACCCCGCGATCCTCGCCGAGTCGGGCGAGTTCGGTGCGCACGCGCGAGTTTGCGCTGACGCCGCCTCCGACGAGGAGGGCCCCGCAGTCCGGCTTCGCGTCAAGCGCACGCTCGACCTTGAGCGTGAGCGCCCGAACGGCCGCGTGCTGGAACGCGAGGCACAGCTCGTCCATGCGATGCTCACGTGCCTCGTCGGACTCGAACGTCGCGTCAGCGGCGCTGGCGGACTCACGTCGACCGGGCACACCTCGGAACGCGTACAGCACGGCCGTCTTGAGCCCGCTGAAGCTGAAGTCCAGTGACTCGCGTCCCAGACGGCTCACCGGGAGCTCGTCGACGATCGCGACGCCCCGTGCTTCGGCGTCCTGAGCGCGCTTGTCCAGGTTCGGCCCGCCGGGGTAGTCGATCCCGAGGATCGTCGCGGCCTTGTCGTACGCCTCGCCGATCGCATCGTCGATCGTCCCACCGAGGCGCGTCAGGTCCGTCGGCGATCCCATCCGGTACAGCGACGTGTGCCCGCCGCTGATGACGAGCCCGAGCGCAGGGAACGCCGGGCGCGGTTGGTCGAGCAGGCAGGCGTAGAGGTGCGCACGGACGTGGTCGACGCCGATCAGCGGGACGCCAAGGGACCATGCCAGCGCCTTGGACGCGCTGACACCGACCAGGAGTGAGCCGATCAACCCTGGGCGGACGCCGGCCGCGATGGCGGTCAGGTCGGCGAGTCCGACGCTGGCTTCGTCGCAGGCCCTGCGGATGATCGGCGTGATCCGCTCGGCGTGGGCGCGGCTGGCGATCTCGGGCACCACGCCCTTGTACTCCGCGTGCAACTCGTGCTGCGATGCCACCGCGTTGCTCAGCGTGCGCACGGAGCCGTCCGACCACTCGACGACGCTGGCGGCCGTCTCGTCACAGCTCGTCTCGATCCCCAGGATGAGCTTGCGCGCCGCGTCGGTCACGATTACTCGCTCCCGGACTCGTCGGGCTCATCCTCGGCCTCATCATCGATCGGCTCGACACCGGCGGCCACGAGGAACTGCTCCAGATCCTCACCGATGATGCGCAGGCGCGAGACCACGTCGCCCTCGAGGTCGCGGACGATCAGCTCTCCCCCGCCGACCTCAGCGGTGTCGGGCCAGAGGTCGAGCTCGTCGTCGCCGAGGGTAACGGGCGCGTCGAGTGCGACGACGGGGGTCCAGCTCCCGGTGGCCGCGCGATCCCGGACCGCGCGAAGGGCCGCGGCGAGGGTGGGGTCGGCCAGTTCGTTCTCGATCCACTCTGGGTCGGTCCACCGCTGCTCGGGCGACTCGAGTCCCTCGCCCATCGAGGAGGGGATGATGTCGAACGGACGCCGGGCGCGGATGCGCTGCCCGCGAGCCGTGCGGGTCTCCGTGAACGCGAACCCAGGCGTCGGATCGACGCCCCAGGTCTCGGCGTCCTCGTCGCGGTGGATCTGGCGTCCCGAGGGCATGTACCAGAGTTGCGTCGTGAACTTGATGTACGCGCCCGCTTCGGTCTGAAGCGGGATCACCGACTGCACCGTCCCCTTGCCCAGCGTGCGCTCCCCGATCACGATCGCACGCTCGTGGTCCTGCATCGCGCCCGCGAGCACCTCGGCGGCCGAGGCACTGAGCGCATCGACCAGCACCGCGATCGGCACGCCGGGCAGCGCCTCGCCGGGCTTGGCGTCGTGGTTCATCGTGTCGCGCCCGTCGCGCCCGCGCACGCTGACGATCGTCTCGCCATCGAGGAAGAGGCTGCCAACATCCACTGCCCCGTGCAGATCTCCGCCTGGGTTGTCGCGCATGTCCAAGACGAGCCCCTTGAGCCCGCCGTTTGTTGCGCGCTCGGCGATCCGTGCGAGGGCGCCCTCGAGTTGCTCGGCCGCGCGGGGCGTGACCGAGGTCAGACGCACGAACGCGATCCCGCGTTCCGGATCGATCAGGTACTCCCAGTCACCGTCGCCCGGCTCGCGACGGAAGCCGCGCACGGCCGAGGAGACGATGTCATCGCGCTCGATCTCCACGTCGAACGGCTCGTCGACCCCCTCGCGCTCGACGGTGACGCTCACGGGCGTGCCGGGCGTGCCCTGGAGCAGGCTGATGCACTCGGCGATCGGTCGTTCGAACGTGGAGGTCGTGCCGATCGCGGTGATGCGGTCCCCTGGGGTCAGGCCTGCCTTGAGTGCGGGTGAACGCTCAAGGGGGGTGACGATGACCAGGTAGCCGTCCTGGATGTCCACCTCGGCGCCGATTCCAACGTACTCACCGGTGAGGGCCTTGTTGAACTCGTCGGCGTCCTTGGGGGGGAAGTACTGGGCGTAGGGGTCGCCGAGCGCTTGCAGCACCCCGGCGACCGCGCCCGCGCGCAGCTGCGCATCGTCCGGCTGTTCGACCGCGAGCTTCCGCGCGTACGCCGCGGCCTCGGCGGCCGGCTTGACCAGCCCGGTCGGGAGCAGCGCCGAGTCGATGAGGCGGTAGGCGGCGGCGCCGAGGACGAAGAAGAACACAAACAGCAGGGCGGCCTGTCGCTTCTTCACGCGTGACTCCGTGGGTCGCCCCATCCCGTCCCCCTGCAGACCCCTGGCCCCTCTTCCGGTCGGATCCTAGCGGGCGGGGGCCTCCCCCACGCGTTCCTTGATGGCGTCAATCGGGTAAAGCGTGATCGTCGATCGGACACCGGTGGTGCTGACACGCCCGGTCCGTCCGGCGAATGCGGGGATGGGGTCGGTCTCGTAGGACGTGACGACGCCGACGTGGCCGCCCGCGCGATCGGTGAAGGGGATCGGGACGGTGAGGGGGAAGATGGGGCTCCCGCTCGGGCTCGCCGGCACAGGGACGGCCAGGCACCCGCGCACGTACGCGAGTGTCTCGCAATCGATTGCATGGACCTGCCCGTCCAGCGATGACGCGATGACGAAATCTGCGCCCAGGACAGGCTCGAGCGCCCACGCGAGGTTCGCCTGCGGGGCCGCACCCGTCGCGAGCAGGCCGCCCTCAGGATCGACGAGCGTGAAGGTACCTGAGTCGTCGAGAGTGAGTACTCGCCCGAGCCCGGCACCAACGACGCGGCGCGCCCCGAGGCCCTGCATTCGCCGACTCAGCGCCCGGACCGACCCCGTCCGACCATCAATGCGCAGGAGCTCCCCGGCCGCCGTCCCCCCTTGAGCGGCGCAGACGAACTGCTCGGTTTCCGCATCGATCAGTTTGAACTCAGGCAGCACGTGGATCCCGCGTGTGACCGTCGGGCTGATCCCGCGCACGATCTCGCTCGTCTTTCCGCCAACCGGCTGCCAACGCCAGAGGCTGGACTCCCCCGTCCCCGTCCCGTCGTACGCCGCCACGTACACGCTCGAGCCGTCCCGCGACACCCCGGCCACGCCGAACGGCACGGGCGAGCTGGTCGACGCTCCCGACCCGCTTCCGAGGGGACGCTCATGCGAGAATTCCGCACGCCCTGTCCCGCGCGGCCCCATCGCGACGATCGCGCCGTCGGCCTCCAGCACGACGAGCGACCCGTCCTCGCTCACGTGGATCACCGGTTGTCGGAAGCGCACGCCGACGCGCAGCAGCCGCCCGAGCGACCGACCGGTTGTCAGGCTGCGCCGGTGCACCTCGGCCGCCGAGACGCGGTGCTCCATCAGCCAGGTCGTCTGGTTCTCCTCCGCGTAGCGCAGCAGACGCACCGAGGGGATGTCCAACCACTCTGCGTAGATCTCGTTCATGTTCCCGCTCGGCGGCGGCGCGTAGAACAGCAGGAGCACGCCGGGCGTTCCCAGCAGCGTGGCCCAGAGGACGAGGCAGGCCGCGACGGGCAGGCGCATGCGCCGGAGGAACGAGCGCCCGCGCCGAGTGGCGCGCTTGCCATCGAGTCCGCGCCCGCACTCGGGGCAGCGCTCGGGCAAGTCGCCCTCGAGCGCATACCCACACTTGCGGCACACTCGATCCGCGGTCGCGTCCGGACGCACGCGCACACGCCACGCGATGAAGAGCAGCGGGAACAGGCTCAGCGCGCACACGACGCCCATCACCGGGTACCAGTGGTCCACCAGCAGGCTCCACAGGTCCACGAAGTCGACGCGCTCGACGGTGAACAGCTCGCCGTTCGGACCGGCGGCCGCATCGACGACCCATCGGCCGAGGGGCAGTTCATGGGTCGTGGTTGGCTTGATGGGGGTGGCCATGGGTGGAGGGACCGAGCGCCGTGCGGCGTGCTCTCCTTGGGCGGGTGCATTCGGCGTCGAGCCGCCCCGCCCGGTCTCCTATCGTACGGAACGACCCATGCCCACTCCTACCGAACGAACTTCCATCAAGGTGCAGTCCGAGCGGGCGGTCCTCGCGGCCGTGCGCTTGCCGGGCGATCAGTACGACGAGCGGGATCCGTTCGCCGAGTTGACTGCGCTGGCGCAGCAGGCCGGGGCCGTGGTGGTCGGCACGCTCGAGCAGCGACGCCAGAAGCCGGAGTCGGGCACGTACATCGGGAGCGGCAAGCTCACCGAGCTGCGGGGGATGTGCGAGGCGACGGACGCGACGCTGATCGTCTTCGACCACGACCTGGCGCCCAAGCAGATCGCCAAGATCGAGCAGGCGACCGAGCGCAAGGTGCTCGACCGGTCGGAGCTGATCCTCGACATCTTCGCCAGCCGTGCGACGACGCACGAGGCGAAGCTGCAGGTCGAGCTGGCGCAGCTCGAGTACACCTACCCGCGCCTGCGCGCGATGTGGAGCCACCTGGAGCGCATCGTCGGCGGCTCGCCCACCGGCATCGGCACGCGCGGGCCGGGCGAGCAGCAGCTCGAGATCGACCGACGGATCGTGCAGCGCAAGAAGACCGATCTGCGCCGCAGGCTCGAGGAGATCCACGGGCGCAAGCGCCGGGCCGTCAGCGCGCGCAACGTGGACCACTTCACGGTCGGCCTCGTCGGCTACACCAACGCCGGCAAGAGCACGCTGTTCAACACGCTCACCGAGGGCGGCGCGTACGCGGACGATCGCGTCTTCGCGACGCTCATGACGCGCACACGCTCCTGGGACCTCGGAGGCGGCCTGGACGTCATGCTCTCCGACACCGTCGGTTTCGTCCGCGACATCCCCCCGCACCTGATCGCCTCCTTCAAGGCGACACTCGAAGAGGCCACCCATGCCGACCTGCTCCTGGTCGTGCTGGACGTCTCCGACCCCGCGGCCGAGCTGCACTACGAGACCGTCATGAAGACGCTCGACGACCTCGAGGACGAGGTCCGGCGGGTCGAGGGGGACGAGCCGGAGCTCGGGAGCAACGATCGGGCATGGGCCCCACCCGAGCGATTGGTTCTGCTCAACAAGGTGGACCTGCTCGAGGACAACCGGGACGTGCTGGTCTGGGAGCGGATGGCCGAGGGATCGATCGCCATCAGCGCCAAGGACCCGGGGCACCCTGGTATCGAGGCGCTGCGCGAGCGGGTCCGTGTCGCGGCGATGGGCAAGGTGCGCGAGCTGACGCTGCGGATCCCGCTCAGCGATGCGCGCACGATCCACGTCATCGAGAACAGGGGCGAGGTCCTCGAACGCGATTACGACAACGGGACGGCCGTGCTCCGCGTCCGGATCGGCCAGCGTCCCCTGGATCAGATCCGCTCGGCGGGGGGTCGGATCGAGATCGTCGGCGAGGCCCCGCCTGCGGCCCCGAGCGCGTGGTCCAGCCCGCCTCCCCCCGGCCCGTAGCGCCGGATTCAGTGGACGCCGGGTGGACTGGGCGGGGGGGGGCCGCGATACTTCCGGCTGCCGCCACCCTAGCTCAGTTGGCAGAGCGGAGCTTTCGTAAAGCTCAGGTCGGGGGTTCGAGTCCCCCGGGTGGCTCTTGGAGATCCGCATGGCGCCCCGGCACGTCCGGGGCGTCGCTGTTTTTGGGGCGCGAGGCTCCGATCTCGGATCTTTGCCTCACCCGGCCAGGACTCGGCGCATCGGGAGCAGCCCGACGCTGCAGCAGGCGTTGCCCGCCCGCTCGGTGATCGCGAACGAGCGCACGATCGGTGACCCGACCGGAAGGTCGAGGTCCAGCGCCCGGTGCGCAAGGCGCGATCACCGAGCGGGCGGGCAACGCCTGCTGCAGCGTCGGGCTGCTCCCGATGCGCCGAGTCCTGGCCGGGTGAGGCAAA
>JANQQG010000069.1 GCA_028285065.1 Phycisphaerales bacterium | reverse complement strand
GGGTGTGTGGGGTGTGGGCGGGGGTCCCTTCGATGGTGCTGGTCCCGGCCCGTGGTCCGTTTGTGCCGGTTAGGGGGGGTGTGCGCTCGCGCCCGTGCGATCCGCGCCGCTTGCCTTGGCTCTCTGGGCCCTCCGGTCAACACACCCCCGTACCGGGTCGATATCCAACCGGTTCTCCCCGGCTGTCGGGGCGGACGGCAACGGGTTGGGGAAGGCACGCACGGGGAGTCACGGTTCATGGACCTCCACGAGATCCTCAAGGCGGCGATCGAGGCCGATGCGTCGGACATCCACCTGATCAGCGGGCACCCCCCGATGGTCCGAGTCCACACGGTCATGACCCCGCTGGACTTCCCTGTCCTCAGCCCCGAGACCACCCACGCCATGTTCCTGCAGATGGCCGGCCCCGAGACGGTCGACATCTTCAAGCGCAACAAGGACGCCGACTTCTCCTACCAGGCCGAGGGTCTCGCGCGCTACCGCGTCAACGCGCACGTGCAGCGCACCGCGACGGCCCTGGCCATGCGTCTGATCAAGACCAAGGTCCCCGCCCTCGAGAAGCTCAACCTCCCCGAGGTCATCGCCCGCCTGACTTACCTCCCGCGCGGCCTGGTGCTCGTCACCGGCGACACGGGTTCGGGTAAGTCGACCACGCTGGCCGCGATGCTCGAGGCGATGAACCAGCGCTACCGCAAGCACATCATCACGCTCGAGGATCCGGTCGAGTACACGTTCCGGTCCAACCGCTGCGTGATCGAGCAGCGTGAGCTCGGGCAGGACATGCCCTCGTTCGCGTCGGGCCTCAAGCACGCGCTGCGTCAGGACCCGGACATCATCCTCGTCGGTGAGATGCGAGACCTCGAGACCACGCAGCTGGCGATGAGCGCTGCCGAGACGGGCCACCTGGTCCTCTCGACGCTGCACACCGTCAACGCCGCCCAGACGGTCGAGCGAATCATCGACATGTACCCGGCGAACCAGCAGAACCAGATCCGCGCGATGCTGGCCAACACGCTGCAGGCCGTCGTGTCGCAGACGCTGTTCAGCCGCATCGACCAGCCGGGTATGTGCCCTGCCGTCGAGATCCTGCTGTGCACGCCGGCCGTGCGCAACCTGGTCCGCGAGAACCGCACGTTCGAGATCCCCAACGTCATCGAGACGAGCCGCTCGCTCGGCATGGTGGGTCTGGACACGGCCATCAGCGAGCTGTACTTCAACGGGATGGTGTCCCGCGAGGACGCGATCGCCCAGGCCGCGTACCCCGACAAGCTGGAGCGCCAGCTCGTCGCCTGACGTTTGCTTCGACCCTGCCTTCGCGCCCCGCCCGGTCCGCTCGGCGCCGTGACAACCCGGAGACGGTTTCCAACCGATGCCCAGCTACAAGTACCAGGTCAAGAACGCGCGTGGGGAGGTCCAGTCGGGCGTGCTCAGCGCGGACAGCGCCTCCGGGGCGGCCGCAGTCCTGCGCAACCAGGGCTCGCACGTCCTGCAGATCTCGCCGGCCTCCTCCGACGACCAGCCGGGCCTGTCGCAGAGGCTCCGAGAGCTCAACTCCGGCAAGCCCACGCAGCGACACGTCCTGGACTTCACCACGCAGCTCGCGGTCATGATCCGCGCGGGCATCAACCTGCGCGCGGCCCTCGACGGGATCGCTGATCAGACCGAGCACGTCGGCTTCAAGAAGGTCATCCAGCAGCTCAAGAACGACGTCGAGTCCGGTAAGCAGTTCTCGGAGGCGATCGCTCGCCACCCGAAGCTCTTCGGCCCGCTCTACGTCAACATGGTCCGCGCCTCCGAGCTCTCCGGTTCGTTCAGCGAGATGCTCGACCGGATCGCCGGCTACATCGCGCAGGAGATCGAGACGCGCAAGATGGTCATCGGCGCGTCGATCTACCCGGGCGTCATCGCCACGATGGCGGTCGGTGTGACGGCCTTCCTGCTCACCTTCGTGCTCCCGAAGTTCAAGAGCGTGTTCAAGGGCAAGGAGGACGCCCTCCCCTGGGCGACCAACTTCCTCATGGGCGTCTCGGACTTCATCGTCGCCAACTGGATGTGGTGCATCGGCGGCGTCGGTGGCGTGTTCATCGGCCTGTTCGTCTTCGCCAAGACCGAGGTCGGCGGGTTCTTCTTCGACAAGCTGAAGCTGGGCGTGCCCGTCGTGCGCGCCATGTTCAAGGCCCTGTACATCTCCAGGTCGTTGCAGACCATGGGCCAGCTGATCAACGCGGGTGTGCCGATGCTCGACACCCTCGCGATCACCGGCGACATCTCCGGCAACCGTCTCTACAAGAACATGTGGCGGACGGTCTACGGGAACGTCAAGCAGGGCAAGAAGATCGCACAGCCGCTGAACCGGACCACACTGCTCCCCCGCGCGGTCACCCAGATGATCTCCGCTGGTGAGGAGTCCGGTAAGCTCGGCGAGGTGCTCGACGAGATCTCGACGTACTACGCCAAGCAGCTCCGCGAGCGCATCAAGGCGGTCACGTCCATGATCGAGCCCATCATGATCATCATCATGGGTTCAGTCGTTGGATTCATCGCCATGGCGATCATCCTTCCGATTTTCCGAATGAGCCAGGTCGTCGGCTGAGCCGATACCCCTCAAAGCGGGCGGGCGCACGCCGTGCACGGCAGCGCGCTCCGTCCGAGAAGGGGACGACCGATGACGCCTCCCATCAGTACCCGTGCCAACCGGCGACGCGCCCGACGTGATCGCCCAGGCTTCACGCTCATCGAGACCGCACTGACGACCGTCATCCTCGGCGTCGGCGTCCTCGCGCTCATCGAAGCCCACCAGAACTTCATGCGCGTGAACCAGTGGTCCACATACTCCGCCACCGGTGCCTACCTCGCCGGCGAGATGCGCGAGGTCATGAAGGACATGCCCCGGCACGACCCCGTCACCGGGCTCTACGTCGATGTCGGCGGCGACCTCCGGGGATGGGGGCCCGAGGGCGGAGAGACCTCAGTCGACGACTTCGATGACCTCGACGACTTCGACGGGCTCGCCTCCGCCGGCTTGACGTTCCGCCCCGATGGCACCGGGTGGCTCGACGACGCGGACCAGCCCGGACCCATCGACGCGTTCCGCGCCGTCATCCCCCAGATCGATAACGACGGTGAGCTTCAGTTTGACGACGAAGGCGACCCGATCGGCCTACGCGGCTGGTCGCAGCAGGTCACCATCGACAAGCTCAACCCCTTCGACTCCGCCGTGGTCGTCGACGACAACGCGTTCCTCGCGCCCGGACCGGGCGACGAGGGGATCGCGGTCGACGAGTACCCGCTGCGCGTGACCGTTCGAGTGTTCTTCCAGGACGTCGGCGACCTCGAGCCGCTCGAGATCAGCCGTCTCGTCTGGATCCAGCCGTGACCGAGGCGACCGGAGGCACGATGAGGACTCTGCCCATGCCAAGCGCACGCCGAAGCGCACGACGTCCAGCCCGACGCGTCCCTGTCCGAAGGGGCGTGTCGTCGGTTCTGGCGATGATGTTCCTGGTGATGTTCAGCTCGCTGACGCTCGCCATGGCCATCCTCAGCCAGGGCAACCTCCGCACCGCCGAGACGCACGCTCACGTCGTCCGCGCCATGGGCTCGGCCGAGACCGGCCTGCTCGTCGGTCGCAAGCGACTGCAGGAAGCCGTCCGCGCGGTGTACGTCGATCGTGGCACCGTCGACGCTGACTTCGCCCACCGCGTCTGGATGGGCACGCCCCTGGCCAGCGACGGGCGCGTCGAGGTCAACGACGACCCATGGGGCCGCGGATTCGACGCCAACGGGATCGCCGACCTCGTCGTCGCCATCTTCAGCGACGAGGGGAACATCGTCTCGGGCGACACCTTCCCGGATGAGGCCGTCCTGCACGCCGCCCCCAACTGGGCGGACCTGGACGAGTACGAGGCCGACGGCTGGATCACCACGCCGGTTGTCGCGATCGACGGGGACGGGACGGACCAGAACGAGATGCCGTCCGCGTTTCAGCTGACGTTCGCGCCGCTGCTGACGGGAGACATCCGGATCATCAGCGAGGGCTACAGCTCGATCGGCCAGCTCGGTTCCTCGTACTCGTACTCGCGCGACGTACAGACCGGCAACTCCACGCCCATGACGCGCACCGTCATGCAGGACTTCCGGCTCTCCAAGCGCCACGAGCACGCCATCGTGAGCCCCTCGCGCATCATGATCGGCAAGAACGTCCTCGTCGAGGGCAACCTCGGCGCACGCTACACCGACGTCGAGCAGAACAACGGCCACCCCATGGTCATCCGCTCCGACTTCTACGGGCTCAACGCCACGCTCGATCTCGCCATCGAGGCCTTCTACGAGAACCTCGCTGACTTCGATGTCGACGCCGACAACCGGCTCCGCGTCGGGCACAGCATCGAGTCCGGCGGAATCCCGGGCGCCGACGAGGACTTCGACGGTGACGGCGCCGGCGACAACGCGTTCGCGGACGCGACCGGCGATGGCTACGTCGACGACTTCGACCTGTTCATGAACTTCTACGACGACGACGGCAACGGTCAAGTCGTCCTCTCCGCGGACCTTACGGAGGGAACCCCCGCCGAGGGAATGGGCGCAGAGTTCGAGGAAGACGACGACCTTGCGCTGCTCATCGACGGCGCGCGGCCGGATCGCAACAACAACGGCATCTCCGGCTGGGACGACTCCGACGAGCCAAACGGTCGTTGGGACGCCGGCGAGGAGATCGCCGACTACGACCCCACCTACGCCATCTTCCCCGATGTCGACCTCGGCTGGCGCGACGGCGTCATCGACCGGCGCGACCGCTACGCCAAGGTCAACGGACGCCTCGTCTTCGCCGTCGAAGAGAACGAGTGGAGCGACGCGCAGGACGAGGGCTGGCAGCCGCAGCTGCAGGGTCCGATCACCGCGGTCCGCGGGGACGCGCCCGTGCAGTTCGACGCCGACGACGAAGAGCTCCCCGAGCTCGACGCGTCGACCTTCGCCGATTCCGGCATGGACGACCTGGCGGACGGCGACAACTTCTGGCAGCAGGTCGCCACGAACCTGTCGATCGGCGAGGCCGATCTCGCGACCTACACCGAGGCGTCGACCGACGAGGACGACGTGCGCTACTGGCGCGCCGACCTCGACTCGAACTACGTCCACGGGATCACCGGGCGTCACCTCTACGAGAAGATGCCCTTCTCCAGCCCGACCTTCAGCGATTGGTACGTGCGTCCACGCTTCGAGAACATGGTGTTCTACAACGTCGAGGTCCCGCGCGGGCTCAACGCGCTCTTCGTCGGCTGCACGTTCGTCGGCGTGACCAACATCCGCTCCTACGAGGACAACTCACACCCGCTCTGGTCCGAGTACGGGAAGATGGCGTTCGACGACTCGATCGGCAGGCCAGTCGCCCTCGACAACCCGCCCCCCGAGAGCTCCTTCGAGCCGCTCCCCATGGACAAGAGCGACTTCGATGCGTGGAACCCGCCCGGGCCCTTCCCCGAGCCCGACAACTACGACACCTTCCTGGATCCGCCCGTGATCGACGGCACCGTCGTCGTCGGCGCAATGCGCGACACCAAGCGGTACTCCAACAACATCCGCTTCCACGACTGCCTCTTCGTCGGATCGCTCATTTCCGACATCCCCCAGGAGTACACGCACGTCCGCAACAAGCTCCAGTTCACCGGTGCCACGCGATTCACCACCGAGCACCCCGACGAGCCCAACGACCCCGACCTCAACCCCGACGATGACGACCTCCAGGAGATCGAGAAGACCTCGCTGATGGTCCCGAACTACTCGGTCGACATCGGCTCCTTCAACTCGCCCACCGACACCTACGACGACTCGGTCGTCGGGCAGAACGTCCAGCTCGGCGGCACCATCGTCGCCGGCGTCCTCGACATCCGCGGCACCGCGGACATCGACGGCACGCTCCTGCTGACGTTCGCGCCCGTCGCGGGCGAAGGCCCCCTCGAGTTCAACGGCGAGGCCGTCGGCAACCCCGCCGGCTTCAACGCTACGCTCGGCTACTTCGGTCCGGAGGACGGCGACGGCGAGTCGCTCAACCCCGCCGACCTGCCCACCGTCGATGGCGAGAAGGTCGTCGGCTGGGACCTCGACGGCGACGGGATCGCCGATCTCGATCCAGACAGCCCGCCCACGCCCGATCAGATCGCCGCCGGCGCCACCGCCGTCCCGTTCTACGGCTACGGGCGCATCAACTTCCGCTGGAACCCGGACCTCCCGATGCCGGACGGCATCTTGCTGCCGATGAGCGCCGTCGACATCGCCGGTTCGTACAAGGAAGGACGCACACATTGAATCCCAAGACCGGACTCAACACGCCCACCCGTCGCCGACGCCCAACTCGCCGCGCATTCTCAATCATCGAGATGCTCGTCGCCTTGACCATCAGCGCGACGCTCCTCGCGGCCATGCTCCAGGCGCTCGATGTCTCCTGGAAGGGCTACAAGCAGACGACCGAGAGCGTCTCGACGCACGTCGTCTCGCGCATCGTCACCCATCGCATGCTCGCGATGATCCGCACCGGCGCGGACTTCGGCCCGTACCCCGCCGACTTCTTCGACCCGGATCAGAACCCCGTCATCACCAACGAGATGGAGTTCATCGCCGAGCAGGACCGCATCAACGGCACCGGTGTGGTCACGCGGATCGTGCGCCGTGACGCCGAGGAGGGCGCCGACGCGCCGTTCGAGCTCTGGTACGAGCGAGTCGACGAGTTCGGTGACCTCATCGAGGAGCGACCCCTGCTCTCCGGCGTGCGCGAGGCCGTCTTCCTCCTCGAGTTCGAGCCCGGCCCGCGCCTGGTCAAGGCGACCATCGACCTCACCGTCGACCCGAACGACGAAGAGGCGATCGTCACCGGTGGTGACTGGGAGCCCCCCGCGATCCGACTCGTCGCCTCCGCGAGCCCGCGGCTGCTCGACTAGGTCCCCGGCCCCTCACGCAGCGATTCGATCGCCTGCGGGAGGCGCTCGCACAACTCCATCGCCAGCATCCCCCCCGATGCGCCCCGAGCCTCGCGCCACAGACGCGCGGCTTCGGCGTGCGCGACCACGCCAAGCGCCGCCGCCTCGAACAGCCCCAACTGCTTCCCCGGCGGACGCATCCGCGACGCGATCCCGGGCGGTATCCCCGGTGGGAGCAGACGCACGTGCTGCGCAACGATCCCCGCGATCGTCCCGCTCAGGACGTCCCCGGTCCCGCCTGTCGCCAGCACGGCATTGGGCTCATCGTCCAGCGTCCAGGTCCGCTGACCATCGGTCACGACCGTGCGCGCGCCCTTGAGCACCAGGACCGCCCCGAG
>JANQQG010000057.1 GCA_028285065.1 Phycisphaerales bacterium | reverse complement strand
CGGGGGGGGTCGAAGAGTGGGGTCCGGGGACCGATCAGATGTTGCAGCCCGGCTCGGGGGCGAAGAACGCGTTGACGAAGTCGAACCAGTCCTGAGCGTCCTCGAACGTGTCCTCGTTGAAGTCGCTCTGGCCCTGCGGCCCGCTCGCGCTGAAGAAATCGTTGACCCAGTCGAAGAAGTCCGTGTCGTTGAGGAACCCGTCCATGTTCCAGTCAGCGGCGCAGCCGAGGTCACCCTCGGGACCGACGATCTCGAACATCACGCTGTCCGGGACACCGGGGTTGAACAGGCCGAGCTTCGCCTGGACGGGCATCGCGGCCGGCGCGACGTCGGTCGTGAACGAGAAGGTGTACATCGTCGCCCAGCGAAGCGCGTTGCCGTTGGGGTCGATGGTGTAGGGCGTCGTGGTCTCCCAGCGGATCACGGGCCCGTCCTTGGTGCCATCCCAGTCGGCGTTGTCGTAGACCTCACCGGAGTGGTAGTCGGTGTCGTGGAACTCGATGGCGCTGACGTTGGCGCTGTCAGCGATGGGGATCTCCAGCGAAGCGCCGGAGCGATCGGAGTTGAGGTTGTAGACGCAATAGCGGTAGGTCCAAGAGTTGTCGAGGTTCTGGCTCGCGCGCCCGCCGACGAAGAAGCGTCCCTCGCCGGGCACGTCGACCTCGACGATCTCGACGGCCGGATCAGCATCCTGCCAGGCATAGACAGCCGGCATGCCAACATTCATCGACCCGGTGGGGTTGAGGTTGAACGGGCCGCTGACGGTGACCTGCTTGTATGACGCGTTGTTGTAGTGGTTCCCGACGGGCGCATCGTCGCTGGCGACGTACACGCCCTCGACGAAGTAGAGCGCGCCCGCGACGCTCATGTCGCTCTCGGCGACCTGCAACCGCTTGTAGATCGCGTTGCCGCCGCCACCGGGCGCGGGCGTCACGGTGCCGATCCACGCGTTGAAGCTCGAACGAGGCGCCAAGCGAGAATGACCGCCGTTGTAGCTGGCGGAGTACACGTCACGGCAACCCGGCCCGAGCACGTCGAAGCCGTCCGGATCACAGCCGAGCCCGCAGCCATCGCCATCTGCGGCGCAGCACGCGGTCTTCGCCCAACTCATGCCGATCTGCTTGAACCCATCGCCCGTGGAGTAGCGGTACGCGTTCATCGCGAGCACCGGCGACTCGTCGTGGCTGAAGCCCCAATACATCGGCGCATCACCGATGTTGCAGGTGTGCGACGCCAGGGAGTACCCGCGCACGCCACCGACGACGCCCCAGTTCGTCACCGAAACGCACTCGGTGTACACGCAGTCGGGCCCGTTGGGCGGCTCGACCCCCTCGGAGGTCGTCAAACGGAAGATGCCCGCGCCGTTGAACGGGTGGGAGACGCGGATCAGGTACGTCTCGCCGGCGTCGGCGAAGAAGTTCAAGAGCGCCTGCGCGCCGCATCCGTTGTCGTTGCAGGCGAGCTCGGCCCCGGCGCAGGAGTCGAAGACCGCCAGCGACGAATCGCCTCCCGGACCACAGGTCGAGACCTCGATCCACTCGCTGTTGGAGGGCGTGATCGAGTACCAGACGTCGATCGTGTCCTGTGCGGCGCACGTCGTGATGTCACCGCTCTGGGTGGCGCCCGTCGTGCTGCCGCCGACCACCTGCCCCTGCACGATCTGGATCGCGTCTTCGCAATCGTCGTTGACCGGCTGCGCGTTGGCGGTGCCGGCCATGCCCGCGACACAGGCCGCGATCCCACCAAGACCCAGCGCTCCGAGGCGTGCGTGCTTCGTCATCGTGTTTCTCCATCGAAGCCCGCGGCATAGACATTGCCGCGAGCAGACTTGACCGACCCCAGCCAACGCACCCCCGCGCGTCTCGCCCAACACGCGTCCGAAGGACCACCAGCACGCACGATCAGCGCACCGCGGCTCCACACCGAGCGTACCTCGGCCCCCGCCCAACGCAAAGCGCATGTCGGCACGATGGCCCCCCCTCAATGGACGGATGCTCACCGAACACCCGCAGGGCCCCGCCCGTCCTCGGGCCCCCCCGCCAGGCTCCCCCAGGCGGGGGTGCGGTCGCATTGCTCCGCGAGGCGGACGAGGAACTCGTCGCGCGGGATCTCGACCACGCCGAACTGATCGATGAAGGGGTTGGTGAACTGGACGTCCAGCAGGCCGAACCCGCGCGCCCGCAGGTGCTCGACCAAGTGCACCAGCGCCACCTTCGAGGCGTCTGTCCCGCCGAACTCGGGCCTGGAGAACATCGACTCGGCGAAGAACGCGCCGCCGATCGCCATCCCGTACACGCCGCCGACGAGCGTGCGCTGCCCGTCGCGCTCGAGCCACGCTTCGACCGAGTGTGCCTTGCCAGCGCGGTGCATCGCGCACGCGGCGCGGTGGATCTGCTCGTCGATCCAGGTCTCCTCGCGTCCCGGGCGCGCCTCGGCGCACCCGTCGACGACCGCCTCGAACGACTCGTCAGTCGTGATCGCGAACCGCCCCGAGCGGACCCTGCGCGCAAGCGAGCGTGAGACGTGGAAACCACCCGGCCCGAGCTCGATCACGGCCCGCGGATCCGGCGCGTACCACCCGATCGTCCCGTCGGGGTCCGCCATTGGAAAGAGCCCCTGCCGGTACGCCTGGACGATCACCGCCACGTACTGCGCATCATGCTCGGCGCCCGGGGCGGCCATTCTCCGATTCTCCGTGTACCCTTCGTTGTGATGGCAACGTCAGAAGGGGCTCTCCTTAGTATTCTCGCGTGGCCCGACGGCGCAACGCGCGACGACCGGATCGAGGCGCTGGTCGCCTCCGCCGGCATCGAACCCTACGACGCACGACTCGCCGCCGCAAAGGACGCGCCCTGCATCGTCGGCCTCATCGACGAGGCAACCGCGGGCCACGTGACCGGAGCGCTCGCCGGGTACGGGGTCACGTGCTTCGCGCCAACAGCCGCGACCATCCGCTCCATCCCCCCCACCCTCTTCGCCCGGCGCATCGAACGCCAGACCGGCGGGAGCGGTCAGGGATTCAAGATCGAGACGTGGTCCAACCAACGAGCGTCGATCAGTGGACGCGACATCTACCTCATCGTCCGCGCCAAGCTCCGCAAGCGGGGGCTCGGCCCCGAACGAACCGAGGTCGACATCAACTACTACGGCGCCGCCGCGGGTCCTGGCCCCGGGATGGTCACTGTCAGCGAACACAGCAAACGCGACCCCCGGACCTCGATCAGGGACATCCTCGAGGTCTACGACCGACGCGGGGCACGATTCCGCGTCGACGGCTCCAAGTTCAACTTCGACGTCCTCGGCGAGATGCGCGGACACTCGGACAACGAGAACGCCGACCGCGTCGCATTGATGGTCGCCGGCACGAACCCCGACGCGCTCGTCGACATGGCGTTCACAGAGTTCAGCTGCGGCCCGCAGCTCGCCAAACGCTTCCTCGAGCCGCTGACCGGCCCCGATCGGATGCGTTTCGAGCTCGACCCGACGTTCGAGCTCTACTCGAAGTGGTGCTTCCTCATGCACAAGGCGATGACCACCTGACCCCGCCTCAGCCGCCCCCTCCCCGCCCGACCCCCCGCCTCTGGCCCCTTGCGCGGCGGGGTCCAGGCCCACCCTCCGTCCCACACCGTTGCCCGCGAAACCCGGCCGCGCGGGCTCCCAATAATGCGCTGACGCCCTGACTGGGCGGATCGGAGCGAATCGACCATGGCGCTGCTCGCCGAAACAAGCTGGATCTCGAGCCTGATCACCGAGGACAACTTCGTCTACCTGCTCATTGCCGTGAGCATCGTCACCGTCATGCTCGTGCGGATCCTCGCCGGCGTGATCACGACGACCTCCCGCGAGCGGACCAAACGCGAGATCGCCGCCTACATCGCCGAGGGCTCGATGAGTCCCGAGCAGGGCGAGCGGATCCTCGCGGCCGAGGACAAGACCTGACCCACAACACCGGGATCGGGGCCGGGGGCCAGGGGGCGTACGGGACGAGTAGGACGGGGCGGGGTCAGAGAAGGGAAGGCAGATGCTCACACCACTGCTCGCGACGAGCACGCTCGGGTCCATCACGGACATGTCCATCCCCGGCCTGGCAATCATCGCCGGCGTGATCATCGTCTCCGTCATCACGATCAGCGATGCCATCAGGAAGTCGTCGCAGACCCGGCAACGCGAGGAGTCCCGGCGAGAGATCGCCGCCTACGTCGCCGAGGGCTCGATGACGCCCGAGGAGGGCGAGCGCCTCATCGCCGCCGGACGCAAGCACGGCGTGGGCAACAACGCATAAAGACCGCGCCAAACGCGCGTCCGCACGCCCGCTCCGCGTTGACTCGGCCCACCCCCGGGCCAAGAGTTCGCATGGGCACCAACGGCTTGCAGCAGACCACCCCCGCCGCCGGCTCGACCCCCCCGGGTCCAGCCGACAAGATCGTCGCCGAGGGCATCACCTTCGACGACGTCCTCCTCCTCCCACGCGAGAGCTCGATCCTCCCAGCGGACGCGGACTTGAACGCGCGTCTGACGCCCGGGTTGCGCCTCGGCGTGCCGATCGTCTCCGCACCGATGGACACGGTCACCGAGTCCGCCCTGGCCATCGCGCTCGCCCAGGAGGGCGGGATCGGCTTCATCCACCGCAACATCCCCGTCGAGACCCAGGCCCGAGAGGTCTCCAAGGTCAAGAGGTCCGCCAATGGCGTTATCGAGGACCCGATCACGCTGGGCCCCGATGACACCGTCGGGCGCGCCCGTGAGCTCATGCGGGTCCACCACGTGTCGGGTTTCCCCGTCACCGAGGACGGGGCCGTGGACCTGCGATCCAAGGGTCGGGTCGTCGGGATCCTGACCCGTCGCGACCTCAAGTTCGTCGAGGACGCCTCGACCCCCATCCGCGACGTCATGACCGCCGACGGGCTCGTCACCGCGCCCCCCGGCACGACCCTCGAGCAGGCCTCGCAGATCCTCAACAAGAACAAGGTCGAGAAGCTCCTGCTGGTCGACGACGACAACCGCCTCGGCGGGCTGATCACCCAGCGCGACATCGATCGCCTCAGCCAGTTCCCCAACGCCAACACCGACGAGCGAGGCAGACTCCGCTGCGGGGCCGCCTGCGGCGTCGATCAGTACGAGCGCGTCCGCGCCGTCGTCGAAGCCGGCGCAGACGTGATCTGCATCGACACGAGCCACGGGCACTCGGAGAACGTGCTCCGCACCGTGCGCACGATCAAGGAGCGCTTCCCGGACGTGCAACTCGTCGCGGGCAACGTCGCGACCGCCGAGGGCGCCAAAGCGCTGGCCGAGGCCGGCGCCGACGCGGTCAAGGCGGGCATCGGCCCGGGATCGATCTGCACGACGCGCATCATCACCGGCGTCGGCGTCCCCCAGATCAGCGCGATCATGAGCGCCGTCGAGGGCGTGCGAGCATCCGGACGCGACGTCTGCGTCATCGCCGACGGCGGGATCCGCCAGTCCGGCGACATCGCCAAGGCACTGGCCGCCGGAGCCGACTGCGTGATGCTCGGCTCCTTGATGGCGGGGCTGGACGAGTCGCCCGGCGAACTCGTCATCTCCCACGGTCGTCGATACAAGAGCTATCGCGGGATGGGCTCGGCAGGCGCGATGGCCGCCGGCAGCGCCGACCGCTATGGGCAACACAAGGACGGTGCGGACAAGGGCGAAGGCGACGGCAACCGACGCAAGTTCGTCCCCGAGGGCGTCGAGGGCCTGGTCGCCTACCGCGGGCCCCTGGCCGAGTTCGTCTACCAGCTCCTGGGCGGGCTGCGGGCCTCGATGGGCTACTGCGGGTGCGCCGACCTCGACGCATTCCGCGCCGAGACCCGCTTCTGCCGCGTCTCCGCGGCCTCGGTGATCGAAAGCCACCCGCACGACATCCGAATCACCAAGGAATCCCCGAACTACATGGTCGAGGGCGCCGGCTCCTAGGGCCCGCCCGACGCGTCAATCCTGCGGCGTCGCGCACGCCCCGCCCGATACACTCTGCTGCGCCCATGAACTTACACCTAAGGAATGTGCCATGAGCCTGCTGCAGTCGTCCAATCCTGTCCTGACCTCGGATGTATTCCAGCAGCGCGTCGACGGTCTCTCCGGCCCCGCGAGCCGCGCCGGCCTGATGACGTACGGCGGCACCGTCGCCACAACAGGCATCCTGCTCGGGCTGACGCTGGCATCGGCCGTCGCGAGCTGGGCCCTGCTGATCGACGGCGTGTTGGGCGGGACGTTCCCGATCATCCCCGTCGCCATCGGGACGAGCCTCGGCGCATTCGTTCTCGGCCTCGTGATCTTCTTCAAGCCGAACACCGCCCCCGTGCTCGCGCCGATCTACGCGCTCGCAGAGGGCTTCGTCGTCGCGATGCTCTCGTTGCTGTACGCCTCGTTCGCCGGTGAGATCGATCCAGCGCGCGGCGCGACGCTGCCCGGTGACAGCATCATCTTCCAAGCCGTGCTGCTGACGGTCGGCATCACCGGCATGATGCTGATCGCCTACTCGACGCGCGTCATCCGCGCAACGCCCATGTTCGTCAAGGGGGTCATCGCCGCGACCGGCGGCGTCATCTTCCTCATGCTCGCGACGATGCTCCTTCGTCTCTTCGGCGTCCACATGCCATGGCTCTGGGACGGCGGCCCGATCTCCCTCGGCATCGCCGGCGTAATCGTGGTCATCGCGGCCCTGAACCTCGTCCTCGACTTCAAGCTCATCGAGGACGGTGTCAACTCCGGCATGCCCAAGAAGATGGAGTGGTTCGCCGGATTCGCACTCCTCGTCACGCTCATCTGGCTCTACCTCTCGATCCTCCGCTTGCTTGCACTGATCAACCGCGAGTAAACCACTCGCATGAGCGACCGACGACCGATCATCGGCGGCAACTGGAAGATGAACACCACCCTGGCGGGCGCCCGCGACCTGGCCCAGGCTGTCGTGCAGGCAATCGGCCAGGACGGCGCCCGGCAGGCCGACGTCGTCCTCTTTCCGCCGTTCGTCTCCCTCGCGGGTGTCGCGGGCACGCTCGGCGACGGACCGGTCGCGCTCGGCGCCCAGGACGTCTACCACGAGTCCGACGGTGCATTCACCGGCGAGATCTCCTGCGCCATGCTCGCCGACTGCGGGTGCGGGTACGTCCTAACCGGCCACTCCGAACGCCGCCACGTCATCGGCGAGTCCGACGACCTCGTCGGGCTCAAGACCCGGGCCGCGATCGCGTCGGGGCTGCACGTGATCCTGTGCGTCGGGGAACTGCTCGAGGAGCGAGAGGCCGGCCAGACCGACGCCGTCAACGAGCGCCAGCTCCGCGCGGCCCTGGCGGGGCTCGGGCCCGATGCCGCCCCACGCCTGACCATCGCCTACGAGCCCGTCTGGGCAATCGGCACCGGCAAGACGGCCACCCCCGCCGACGCCCAGGCAGCCCACGCACGGATCCGCCAGGTGCTGGGCGAGCTCATGGGCGACGCGGCCTCCACATCGATCCGGATCCAGTACGGGGGGTCCGTCAAGCCCGCCAACGCCGCCGAGCTGTTCGGCCAGCCCGACATCGACGGCGGCCTGATCGGGGGAGCCTCGCTCAAGGCCGAGGACTTCGCCTCGATCGTCCGGGCCGCCTGTTCGGACCCGGCTCGACCACGCTGATTCCGCCCACCATCGGGTCTAGCATTGCCCTCGCGCCGCGGGCCCTCGTGCGCCCCGGCTTTGGTATCCGTACGGCACCCGGGATTCGCGCTTCATGGACCTGCTCACGCTCGCAGTCGACTGGGGTCAGGTCAGCACCGCGCTGCTGATCGTCCTCCTTGTCATTACCTCTGTTCTGCTCGTCCTGACGGTGCTGATCCAAAAGCCCCAGGGCGGCGGACTCAGCGGGGCCTTCGGCTCCGGCGCAGGCTCAGGCCAAACGGCGTTCGGCGCCAAGACCGGTGATGCGCTGACGGTCGCGACGATCGTCATGTTCCTGCTCTTCCTCGTCTTCAGCGTCTTCCTGAACTACGCCATGTTCCCAGAGGAGGCCGCACCCACCATCCCGACCGTCTCCGGTACCAATGGGGAGACCGAGGACGGGACCGGGGAGGGCGCGACCACCGACGGGACCACCGAGAACACGTCCGACGACACCGGCGAGAACGATCCCGCAGGCGAGACACCCGAACCGAACGCTGGTGAGACGCCCGAACCGAACGCCGGTGAGACGCCCGAGCCGAACGCAGGCGAGGAGCCCGCACCGGCCGATCCGGTCGACGACACCGAGCCCGCCCCGGCCCCCGAGCCCGGCGAGACACCGCAGCCCTAGGACGCGAACTGGAGCCAGCCGCGTGATCCGATCCATGACCGGCTTCGGCGAGGCATCTGCCCACGCCGACGGGATGCACTTCTTCCTCGAGCTCCGCTCGCTCAACGCCAAGTACTTCAAGGCCGTCATCCGCCTGCCCGAGGAGTTCCAGGTCTTCGAGGCGGAGCTTGAGTCGCGCCTTCGCAACACACTGCGGCGCGGGTCCGTCGTCCTGTCGCTCAAGGTCAGCGACAAGTCGGCGACAGCCGCGTTCGACATCAACACCAGCGCCCTGTCGCGATACGTCGAACAGATCCAGCAGTGCGAGCATGTCGGCTCCGGCACCGTCCCGCTCGACCTTGCCGCACTCTTGGCCCTCCCCGGCGTGCTCCAGCCACCCGGCGACGAGCAGGCGCGGATCGACGCTGCCCGCGCGGTCGTGCACAAGCTCTGCGACGAGGCCGCCAAGCACCTGATCCTGATGCGCAAGCGTGAGGGCGTGAGCCTGGTGGACGACCTGATGGCGCAGCGTCAGACGATCGCGGATCGGCTGACGGTGATCGAGGGGCGCGCCCCCGAGGTGATCAGCGAGTACGAGGCGCGCATCCGCTCCCGCATCGAGTCCACGCTCAACGACCTCGGCGTCAGCGCAGAGCCCGCGGACATCGTCAAGGAGGTCGCCCTCGCGGCCGAACGAGCCGACGTCTCCGAAGAGATCACCCGCCTCTCGACCCACATCGACCAGTTCGCCGAGATGCTGTCCAGCGACGAGGACCGCCCCGTCGGGCGAACCCTCGACTTCCTCGCTCAGGAGATGCTCCGAGAAGCGAACACGATCGGCTCCAAGTGCGGCGACGCCGAGATCGCACGCGCCATCGTCGAGGTCAAGGGCGCGATCGACCGCATCAAGGAACAGGTGCAGAACGTCGAGTAGCCACGGGGGAAAGCGCACCGTGACAGCCGGCCCCCCACCCCCCTCACCGCTACCGGACGCCTCCGCCGGCCAGCCGGACCGCCCCGCGCCCAGCCGCCTCGGCGCCTTCACGCGCAGCGAACTCGCCGACATCCTCGCGCGGTTCCCGATCGGAACGGTCCACAGCGCCCGCCCGCTCGCGGTTGGCGAGGCCGAGAGCCCGAAGGTCGTCGTCGAGGCCGACGCCGGGCGCTACCTGCTCAAGCGGCGTCCACCCGGCTCCGACCCCATCGCGGTCGCGCTCGCTCACCAGGTCCGCCTCCACCTCGCCGCCCGCTCATTCCCCGCGCCCGCCCCCGTTGGCGCGGGAGCCGACGCCAACACGCTCGTGCAGACGCCGGGCGGGTGGATCTACGAGCTGACCCCGTTCATCGAAGCGGGGGCCTTCGACGCCTCGGGCGAACAGGTCCGAAGCGCCGGCGAGATGCTCGGCCGCCTCCACGCCGAGCTCGACTCGCTCCGCCCCAGCTGGGCCCCAGCAGCGGACACCTACCACGCAGAACCGGGCCTCGCGGCACGCATCCGCGGGCATGCCGAGGGGCTCGGGGCGGCCGCGAGGGCGTACGCGGACGCCCTGGCAGAACGCGCGCAGGACGCCGCCCGGCGGGTCGATCTGGGCGACCCACCCCACGCTCCAGGCCTGCTGCACGGGGACTGGCACCCCGGCAACCTGCTCTTCGCGGGCTCAAGGGTGGCAGCGGTGGTGGACT
>JANQQG010000053.1 GCA_028285065.1 Phycisphaerales bacterium | reverse complement strand
CCCGAGGGTGGCAAACAGCACCCATGCGAGCAACAGCCCGAAGGTCCAGTGCACGAACACCCCGATCCCGGCGATGGTGGCGATCCTCGGGCGGGGGGGTACGCCCGTCGAAGCGCTGCTGCTGGTGACGCTTGTCGTCAGCATCTTCATCTGCGTCGTGCTGCACGAGTACGGGCACGCGCTCACGGCACGGCGCTTCGGCGTGCGCACGCTCGACATCGTCCTGCTCCCGATCGGGGGCATCGCGCGCCTCGAACGCATGCCGACGAAGCCGGTCGAGGAGTTGCTGGTCGCGCTCGCGGGGCCTGCAGTCAACGTCGTGATCGCGGCGGTGCTGACGTTGGTGTTCGTTGCGACGCCCGTGGCGTTCCCGGGCGTGGGCGCGATCGGGACGCCGGGAGGGCTTGGGTGGTTCCTCGGGGCGTTGCTCCAGGTCAACGTCCTGCTCGTTGTCTTCAACATGATCCCGGCCTTCCCCATGGACGGCGGGCGCGTGCTGCGGGCGATGCTCTCGATGGGCATGGACCGGACGGTGGCGACCCGGATCGCCGCTCGGGTGGGGCAGGTCATCGCGGTGCTGTTCGCTGTTGTCGGGATTGTCCCGCCGGTGGACGTGATCCTGTTGCTGATCGCGGCGTTCATCTTCTTCAGCGCGCGGGCCGAGGCGGCGGGCGTCGAGGTCGAGGCCGTGCTCAGGGGCTGCACCGTGCGCGACGCGATGCTGACCCGGTTCTGGACGTTGGACACGGACGACACGATGGACGACGCGGGGGAGAAGCAGCTGATCAGCTCGCAGCAGGACTTCCCGGTTTCGCACGACGGGCACTACGTGGGCATGCTCCTGCGGACGCGATTGCAGGGCACGCGCGGATTCGATCCGCGCGAGACGCTCGCATCGGTCGTCGACACCAGCACGCCAGTGCTGCACGAGGAGGACGAGTTGACCGGGGCGATGGTGCGCCTCGGTGACGCGCGCACGCCGGCCGCGGCGGTCGTGCGCGACGACCACGTCATCGGATTGCTCACGATCGAGAACGTGCAGGAGCTGGCGAGGCTCCGGGCGGCCCGGATGGCGATCGGCGCCGCGGGTCGGTGACGGGGGTGAGGAGCGGGGCGTTACTCCCTGATGGCGTCTTCGATCGGGCGGAAGTTGAACTTCTGCCCGCCGATCGAGGCCTCGTACATCAGCCCGCCCTTGGAGTGCAGGAAGATCGCCATCCCGTTGGTGAACTCGGTCCCGGCGGCGGCGCCCGCGGTCGCGGCGACGGCCGATGCCTGCGCGCCGAACTCGAACTTGCCGGTGGTGAAGCGGTCGATGTCGGCTTCGTCTTCGAAGAAGATGACCTCGCTGAAGACCTGCCCGCCGAGCTGGAAGCCGATGGTGGCTTGGCTCATGGCGCTCGTGCCGATGACGGCGCCGTCCTCGTAGACGAGCCCGTCGCCGTGGGCGCCGCCGATGCCGATGGCGCCCTTGCCCACGGAGGGGAAGATTGCGTATCCGGCGGAGCGATCCATCCAGCGGCTAAAGCCCGCGTCGGCGTCCTTGAAGTCTTCGATGGTGGCGGCGGCGTCTGCCTCGAGAGCGCTGAGTTCCGCGCGCGTCAGGCGCTGCGCGGAGCAGCCGGTGAGCAGGAACGCGCTGGTGATGGCGCAGAGGGCGAGAAGCACTGTGCAGGGAGAGCGCATGGTCGGGCTCCGGTTCGGTGGTTGGGATGTGGGTGGGGACGCGGCCTTGGCGTGTCACCAAGCCTACCGGCCTACCAGCGTCGGATGGTCACGGTGCCGACAACGGCCGCGGCGATCACGGGGATCGGCACCCATGCGGGTGCGT
>JANQQG010000030.1 GCA_028285065.1 Phycisphaerales bacterium | reverse complement strand
AGCCGATGTAGCCCTCGAAGAGCCGGTTCTCGGGGAGCTTCGACGCGACCTGGCGGAGCATGGCGTCGTTGGACAGCGACTCGCCGCCGTTGGCCGCGTCGATGGCCGAGCCCAGCAGCGCCTTGTCGCGGGAGAACGTCTGGATGACGCCCCCGTCGAGCGTGGCGACGTACCCGCGCGGGCCGCCGTACGGGCCGAACATGAGCATCATCGGGTTCATGCCCATGCCGCCGGCGTTCTGCATGCGGATGGTCATCTCGTACTGGTCGACGCTGACGCCGCCGACCTGCTCGGCGTCGTCGGTGTACTTGGTCGAGAAGCTCATGGCCCCCATGCTGGGGTCATTGTGCTCGAAGCCGTTGGCCTTGTTGATGAAGGCCTTGGTGGTGCCCGCGAACGACGTGGGGTCCTCGGACTCGAAGTAGAGGACGGTCTTCTGGAAGATCCCGCTCATGATGCCGGGGACGAACCCGACCATCATGGCGCCGCCGTTCATGGCGTCCGCCTGGGCGTTGGCCTGGTCGGCCAGCTCGTTGTCCTCGCCGAGGCCGGAGCTGAGCATGTTCATCTGCTTGAACATCTCCTTCATCGGCGCGCTGTCGGTGTCGAAGGCGCCGGCGAAGAAGAAGGGCTGGTTCGGGAGCTTGCCGATGAGGCTCGACGCCCGACCCGCGGCCTTGAACGTCGCGTCGTACTCGCTGCCCTCGGTGAAGTTCATCGCCAGGTCGAGGCTCAGACCGAGGTTCGACGCGTCCATCGAGAGGATCAGCGACTCGCTCTGATCGACCAGCTGGGTCATCATCTCCGCCGCGCCGGCCATGTCGGCCCCGCCCCCGGCCATCATCATCATCATGTCGGCCTGCTCCATGAAGCCGTCGATGACCTGGCCGACCGCCTCGCGGTTGTCGCCGATGTTGACCACGATGAAGCCGTCGCCGTCTTCGGCGAGCTTCCGCCCGGCCGGGCCGAGCAGGGCCTTGTGCGCGTCGAGGTTCCCGTCGCTGCCGATGGACTCGAGCACCTCGCGCACGTCCGAGATCGCGACGTACCCGTTGGGCAGCTTCTTGGCCATCTCGTCGCCGGCCCACCCGCGATCCGGCAGCGCGTCGATCCCGTTGGTTGGTGTTCCGCCGAACGCCTTGACGAAGTCGTCGTAGCTGTCCACCGGAAGCAGGATCGCTCCGTCAGGCTCCGGGCCGTTCGGGTCGGGGAAGCTGGTCATGTAGAGCACGACCGCCCTGTCGGCGTCCACGCCCGGGAGCTCGGCGTTGGCCAGCAGGTCTTCGATGCCCGGGATCGGGATCGGCGCCTGGATCGCGGTCGCGAGCTCGGAGATGTCGCGGTGGACGCTGGTCCCGCTCGGAAGGGCCGCGATCAGCGTCGCATCCTCCGGAACGAAGTCCAGCACGGGCGGCACGGCCACGGCGCTCGAGGCGAAAACGGTTCCTGCGGCCACCACCAGACACGTCGGCATCACGCGCTTCATTCGGTCCTCCCAGACGGAAAATCGGCCCTGACAGCGCCCAATCCCACCGGTGGGGGGCGTGCCCGGCCATCGTGCACCAAGTATATGGAAGGTAGATCGCGCAGTTTCGCGCGCCGGCGACATGACAGGTCCATCACCACGGGCTCGGCGTCAGCGAGACCGCCAGGAGATCGCGGCACGGGTCGAGGCCGCCGAGACGGCGCTTCGGACCGGTGGCGAACTCGGGACGGGGTTACTCGGCCCGGGCACGCTCCGGCTGCCCGGCCTCGTCGTCTTCGACGCCGTCCTCTTCGGACCACTCGTCCTCGTCTTCTTCCTCGTACTCCTCGTCGTCCTCTTCGCCCTCTTCGTACTCGTCTTCGGGCTCTTCGTCGGCCTCGTCGACGTACTCGTACTCGACGACCTCTTCCTCCTCGTCCTCTTCTTCGTCTTCCTCGAGGGACTCGTCGGCGAGCAACTCCGGCTCGTCGTCGTACTCCTCCTCCTCTTCCTCTTCTTCCGCCTCTTCGTCCTCGTCGATGAGAGTCTCGTCCGCGAGCAGCTCGGGCTCTTCTTCTTCTTCGCTCTCTTCGTCTTCGTCGACCAGCGACTCATCAGCGAGCAACTCGGGCTCGTCTTCGTCCTCCTCGACGTCCTCCTCGTCGTCGATCAGCGTCTCATCGGCGAGCAGCTCGGGCTCCTCGTCGATCTCGTCCTCGATCTCGGGCGCAGCCTCGGTCGCGATCGCGACCGGCTCGTCATCCTCATCGAGCTCTCGCCCGTCGTCCGCATCCAACCCGATCGTGCTCGCAGGCTCGAACGGGGCGAACTCCGCGGGCGTGCGCACTTCCACGCTGCTCGTCGGGGCCGCACCGCCGCCGGACGCGTTCACCTCGCGCTGCTTCAGCTGCAACACCTCCGGGTCCGGACCCTCGGGGTCCGCCCCGAACAGCTCGCCCTGCTCCCCGGCGGCGTCGGCTTCGTACTGCGCCTTCATCGCGTGCCATTCCTCGATCGTCATCACGACCTCGCGCGCAACCGTCCCCTTGTGCGACCCGAGGATCCCCGCCTCGCCCATCATCTCGACCAGGCGCGCGGCACGCGTGTACCCGATCGCGAGACGACGCTGCAGCATCGACACCGAGCCGCGACGCGTCTCCAGCACGATCTCCACGGCCTTGTCGAACAGCGAGTCCTCCTGCGCGCTCTTGAACCCGTCGCGACGCTCGTCCTCGCTGAGCGTCTCGCCCGAGCGGATCTGCATCAACTGACGCTCGAACGCCGGGTCCGCAACGTCCTTGAGGAACCGCACCACCTTGCGGATCTCCCGGTCGTCCACCAGCGTCCCCTGCGCCCGCGTCAGCTTGTGACTGCGCGGCGAGAGGTACAGCATGTCGCCCTGACCCAAGAGCAGCTCGCCGCCCTTCTGGTCGAGCACGATGCGCGAGTCCATGCCGGACGCGACCTTGAAGGACACGCGCGCCGGCAGGTTGGACTTGATCAAACCCGTCACCACATTCGCCTGCGGGCGCTGCGTCGCGATGATCAGGTGGATGCCGACGGCGCGGGCCTTCTGCGCGATCCGGACGATCGAGTGCTCGACCTCCTTGTTCGTCATCATCAGGTCCGCGAGCTCGTCGATTACGAACACGATGTACGGGAGCTTGCGCGGGATCCGCGCCTCCTCCTCTTCCGTCTGCGGGTCGAACGCCTCCTTGAGCTCCTCCCACTCCAGCGAGTTGTACCCCGTGATGTCGCGGCAACCCGCCTCGGCCAGCAGCTCGTAGCGCTCCTCCATCTTGCCGACCGCCCACTCCAGGATGGCCGTCGCCTTGGACATCTCCGTGATGACCGGGCACATCAGGTGCGGGATCGACTTGAACTGGCTCAGCTCGACCATCTTCGGGTCGACCAAGACCAGCTTCAGCTCGTTCGGCTTGAGCGTGTACAGGAACGACATGATCACCGTGTTCATGCACACGCTCTTGCCCGAGCCCGTCGTGCCCGCGATGAGCAAGTGCGGCATCTCGGCAAGGTCGGTGATCAACGGATCGCCCGATGCATCCTTGCCCAGGAACATCGGCAGCTTCATGTCCTGGTAGCGCTCGCGCTCGGCCATGAGCTCCTTGAGGCGCACCTTCTCCTTCTTCGCGTTGGGCACCTCGACGCCCACCGTGTCGCGCCCGGCCATGTTCGCCACGATGCGCACGTTGATCGCCTTGAGCGAGCGGGCAAGGTCCGACGAGATCGCGCTCAGCGCCGAGACCTTCGTCCCCGGCGCCAGACGCACCTCGTACAGCGTGATCACCGGCCCGGAGTCGACGCCGACCACCTCGCCGTTGATCCGGTACTCCTGCAGCGCCCGCTCGAGCGCCTCGGCCTGCTCGCGGACGAACACCTCCATCTCCTCGGAGAAGTTCAGCTCCGGCTCGACGAGCAGGTCCAGGCCGGGGAACTCGTACCCCTCCAGATCCATCACCTGGATGTCGCGCAGGTCGTCCTGTGTCGCGCTCCGTGAGGCCTTGGCGCTGAAGCGCACCGGCATGCGCGCCATCTTCTCGCGAAGGTCGCTCGCCGTGAAGACCTGCGGCGCGCCGTCGAGTTCTTCTTCCTCTTCGGCTTCTTCTTCGTCCTCGGGCTCGTCGTCCTCTGCAACGACCTCCGCGTCGTCCTCGACCTCGTCCTCCTCCTCCCAGCCCTCGTCCTCTTCTTCCTCGTCGTCGTAGTCCTCGTCGTACTCCTCTTCCTCGTACTCGTCCTCGTCGTACTCGTCGTCGACCTCGTGCTCATCGGGGTCGAACGCCTCGGCCCCGCCGATCCCGCCGGCCTCCTCGTCGATGACGAGCTTCTTCTTCTTGCGCTTGGTCTTGCGCCCGACCGGCTCGCCGGCGTCCGGTGCATCGTCCAGGTCGTCCTCACGAACACGAAGCCCGCCCGCGCCCGCCAGCGTCGGCGTCGGCAGGCGACCCGCGACGTTCCTCGCGGCACGCCCCGTGGCTCGACCCGACACCAGCGTGGCGCTCGTCAGCGCGCGACCCGTCCATGCGGCCGCCATGATCGCCCAGACGTCCAGCGCGACCACCGCACCCACGGCGAGCATCAGCAGCAGCCACAGCGCGCTGCCCACTGGGTTGAACCGAGCAACCAACTCCGTCTCGAGGAAGATTCCGACGATGCCCCCGCCGAATCCGGGGAGGGGTGACAGGTTCGGGAGGATCAGCGCGTTGAGCCCGCCGAGCGCGCCGGCAAGCAGCACGCCACCGATGATCCGAACGCCCAGGTGGGTGATCCGACGCCCGGTCGCCGTGCACCACAGCGCCAGGCCCGCGAGCGCGACCAAGACCCAGGCCGCCAGGCCGAAGACCTGGTACGCGTGCCACGCGATCACCGCCCCGAACCGGCCGCACCAGTTGGCGGGCTCGGCGGAAACCGGGCTGACGAGTGTGCTGGGCGGGTCGGCCAGGTCGAACGTCAGCAGGCTGACGATGACGAAGACGAGCAACCCCGCCCCCATGACCCACGCCAAGCGTGCGATCAGGAGCGAGGAACCCTCGGCGCGCTCGGTGCGCTCGGCGGCTGCTTTGGAGCCCCGTGCGCGCGCGCCACCATCCGTGGTGGTCCGTGCAGTCCGTGCCATGAACAGCCATTATCGGCGCGCCGCCCCAGAATGGCCCGAAAGTGGGCCCCCACACCCCCCTCCACCCGCCCCGAGTGGGTTTTTGGCCGGCCTGGGGGATGGGTCCTGCGCCCCCATCCGTCTTCTTCTGAGAGCATGAAGGCATGAAGCGGGCCAGCCAGAGACCTCGCCACGACGCGCCCATCGACTGGGGCGCCTTCTGGCGCGAGCGCCAGGGGGACCTCACCCCCTATGCGCTGGCCCTGACCCGCAACCCCGACGAGGCCGAGGAACTCATCCAGGTGGTCCTCACAGGCATGATCCAACGCGACGCGCGACCGGAGTCACCCGTCTCCTACGTCTTCAGGGCCATGCGCCACGCCGCCATCGACCGGGCACGCCGGGACGGCGCAGACCAGAGGGCGCGTGAAGGCCTGGTCTCGATCGCATGGGTCGATCGCGACGCGCCGAGCGCCGATCCCGCAGAACTGGCGCGCCTCGCCGCTGCCCTCGACGGACTCAGCGACGAGCAGCGCGAGGTCGTCCTCCTCCGCACGCGCTCGGGACTCACGCTCGCAGAGATCGGCGACGTCATCGACCGACCCGAGGGCACCGTCGCCTCGCGCTACGCCCGCGGCATCGAACGCCTGCGCGAACTGATGCAACAGGAACGAACCCATGACGACACCTGACAGCCAACCCGACGTCGAACGCATGCTGACCGACGCCCCGGGCGCAGGACTGCCCGAGGGCGCACACGAGCGCATCTCCGAGGCGCTGCGCCTCGCCGAGACGCCGCGTTCGCCCGCCGTCCCCACGCATCGTGTCGCACTCTGGCAGGCCGTCGCCGCCGTCATCGTTGTGGGCGCGATCGGGTTTGCGCTCGGACGCGCGGGTGCTCCGACCGGCCCCGGGCCGGACTCCGGCAGCACCGACGGGCAGCGCAGGCTCGCCCAACCGGGACCGACGGTCCTCGTGCAGAGCGACATCTTCCGGCGCCCCGAGCGACGCGAACTCGACGTCGCCCGGTGGTCGGTGAAGTAGCAGGAACCGAGTGAGATCCACGACACACACCAGCAACGGGGCCGACGCGCCACGAAGGAGCAACCGATGATGACATGCCGTGATCTTGGACGTTGGGCGGGCAGCGTGGGTGCGCTGTGTGCGCTGCTGGCGGTTCCACCGATCGCTTCAGCGCAGGAAGCCCGCGCGGCCCGGGACGAACGCGCCGCGGAGCCCGCCGCTCCCGAGGGTGCGATCGAGGATGTGCAACTGATGTTCTCGGTGCGCCTGATCCAGATCGACAGGTTCCCGGCGTGGAAGGACGGCGCCGCCCCGTCGATCCGTGTCACGCGCGCGGCCGCGCAGGAGCAGATGCTCGCGCAGACCCGAACGCGCACCGCGTCGACGACGGGAGAGGGGGCGACGAGCGTGGGCGCGGGCAAGGTCCCGGTCCTCCTGGCCGACCCGGAGGCCGAGTTGATCATCGGCGCCGCGGAGGACGGCGCGGAGGGCGCCGTCCGCGTTGATCTCGCGGACTCATCGGGGCCGGGGGTCGAGCTGCTGTCGTCACCGCGATTGATCGTCAACGCCGGTCAAGAGGCGAGCATCCAGGTCGGCGAGTACGTCACGCATCTCGAGCGCGATCCGGACGGGTGCCTCCGCGAGGTCGAGTCGGAAGCGTTCGAGGGGCTGACGGTGCGCGTGAACCTGCGCCCGGAGGAGGACCACGAGGGCATCGTCGTGCTGGACATGTTCGAACTGACGCTGAGCGAGGTCGTCGGGCGTCGCCCGATCGACGGCGTGCGCCTGGACGCGGGCGTCCCGATCATCCGGACGCGCGCGGTGAGCATGGAACTCGCGATGAGCGAGGACGTCGTCGCCGTCGTCCCGGTCTACATGATGAGCGAGGATGCCGCTGGGATCCTCGCGGTTCTCGAGGCGAGGGTCCTGGGGCGCGACCAGCGCCGGCCCTAGCCGGCTTCGATGGGGGTTGCGAGCCACTTTCCCCCACCCAGGCGATTGGTGATCGGGGTCCGTTTGGGTATCGTCGAGACCCATGCTCGCACGGGTCCAGTCATTCCTCCTCCGCGGCATCGACGCCCAGCGCTGCGAGGTCGAGGTCGATGTCGACCCCGCAGGGATGAACACCCGCACCGTCGTCGGCCTGCCCGACCGCGCGGTGGGCGAGTCCTTCGAACGCGTCGAGTCCGCGCTCAACAACTCCGGCTACGCCTTCCCCCGAGGGCGCGTCCTGATCAACCTCGCCCCCGCCGACGTGCGCAAGGAAGGGCCGCACTACGACCTCGCCTTCGCAGTCGGCCTCCTCGCCAGCGAAGGCATCATCCCCGCGGCCCTCCCCGAAGACGCCCCGTTCGACCTGCGCTCCTGCCTCATCGCCGGTGAGCTCGCGCTCGACGGACGCGTGCGACCCGTGCGCGGCGTCGTCGCGCTCGCCGCATTCGCCAAGTCGCTCGGCGCACGCGCGGTCGTCGTCCCGCGCGGCAACGCCGAAGAGGCCGCGATCGTCGGCGATGTCTCCGTGTATGCCGTCGGCTCGCTCGCAGAGGCCGTCGGCCTGCTCACCGGCCAGCTCGAGCGCGAGCCGCACCCACCGGTCGACGTCGCCGGCCTGATCCGCGACGCCACGCCCGATCTCGACTTCGCGGAGGTGCGGGGCCAGGAGGCCGTCAAGCGCGCGATCGTCGTCGCGGCCGCTGGCGGGCACAACCTGTTGATGCTCGGCCCACCCGGCACCGGCAAGA
>JANQQG010000005.1 GCA_028285065.1 Phycisphaerales bacterium | reverse complement strand
TCGAAGCCCGGCTCAGCTCCGCGATCGCCACCATGAGCGAGACCGGCGACTTCCGCTCGGGAGCCGCCACCCTCGACCAGATCGCCGACGACCTCATCGGAGCCGACCTGGCCAACAAGAAGCCCGACCTGATCCGGCGTCTCGGCGTCGAGCGACGCCTCGCCCACCAGATGGCGAGCCTCGAGAAGGGGGCGAGCGGGACCTACGCCTTCCTCCGCACCGCCGACACCCTCCGCGAAGACCTCGCACTGGCGATCACCGAGCACGACGACGTCAACGACGTCTACCAGGTCCTGGCCCGCCTCAGGCACGCCCACCCCGACACCAAGATCGCCCGCAACGCCTCACTCGCCGCCGCGATCTGCGTCGTCCACGACGAACCCGTCCGGGCACGACGCAACGAGAACACCGCCAACGCCGACGCACCCGAGGACGTCTTCGGCTACTACGAACGAAACGCCTCGCGCATGCAGTACGGCATCCGCGGCGTCCCCGTCGCCGCACTCGTCTACGTCGTCGACGCGCCCGCACCCGTCGAAGAACTCGAGTGGGCACTCCGTCGCTACAAGGGCAACCGACTCGTCGGCAAGTGCTTCCACGAGATCCGATACGACAACGGACACTTCAAGTATGGGCGCGAGAAGGCCCTCAACGAGATGGGCGACGGCTACACGCTCGAGAACATCAAGCGCCACGGCGGCGTCTGCGTCGACCAGGCCCACTTCGCCGCGACCGTCGGCAAGGCGATCGGCGTCCCCACCGCTTACGTCACCGCCCGCGGACCCAATACCGGACACGCCTGGGTCGGCTACCTCCGGCGCAGCGGACGCAACGTCTCCTGGGACTTCGACGAAGGGCGCTGGGAGGACTACGAAGACACCAAGGGCACGATCACCGACCCGCAGACCGGGCGCCGCGTCTCCGACGGACACGTCGGCCTGACCGCGCTCTACATGCAGACAGATCGCGCCGACCGAATCCTCGGCGCCGCGTTGATCGACCTCAGCGAGCGCCCCGCCACCCACCGCAAGAGCGCCAACCAAGAGCGCCCCGAGTGGGCAACCCTTCAAACCGAACTCGAACTCCTCGAGGCCGCACTCCGAAAGGCGCCCGCCGACAGCAACGGCTGGGAACGCATCCGCGACCTCGGCGTCGGCGACGAACTCAGCACGAAGCAGAAGTCCTTCTGGTCCGACGTCGTGCTCCGCCTCTGCGGGCGCGACAACATCGACTTCGCCTGGGAAGTCATGCGCCCCATGATCGAGACCGTCGAGGACGTCGACGCTCAGGCCGAACTCTGGGAGTGGGCCGGCAAGAAGATGCGCGGACGCCACGACCTCGAAGCCGAAGCCCTCCTCGCACGCGGACGCATGTGGGAGCAAGACGACAAGAAGGGCAAGGCCTGGAGCGACTACCGCGAAGTCGCAGTCCGATACGTCAACGACGGACCCGCCAGCATCGAGGCGGCAACACGCCTCGACCGGCTCGCGAGCTCGGCCGGTGACAACAAGCACATCCTCGACGTCTACGAGGCACTCTGGCGCCGCATCGACGCGCCCGGCACCACAAGCGTCAGCTTCTACACCCAGAGCAACTACTACCAGCTCGGCTCGCGCTACGCCGCCGCACTCGACCGCGCAGGCAGAGCCAACGACGCCCGCCGCATCCGCGACCGCATCGACCGCTCAGACGACTAGGCTCTGTTCGACCGATCAGGACCCCGCGCCCGGCCTCCCCCTCCGCGCACAAAGACCGCCCGGACGCGCGAGGACGCGCCAGGGCGATCAGAGGATCGTGCTGCATGGATCCGGACGCCCGGCTGAGAAGGCGCCGCGATCCGCTTAGTCGTACAGGGCGCTCACGGCCGGCGGATCCACCTTCTTCAGCAGAAGCGTGGTCTCCATCCGGAAGTTCGAAGCGCTCGTGCGCCGCTCCGCGTGGAAGATCGTCAGGGTGCAGTCCGCGCCATCCTCGAGGAAGTCGAGGCGATCCAGCTCAAGGAACTGCTCACGACGCGGGTGCAGGCCGCCAAGATCGATCACGAGCTGACCGTTGATGAACACCCACACGTCGTCGTCGCCCGTGAACTTGAACGTGTGACCGGCGCCCGCCTTGTAGGTGAACTCGGTCTCGATCTGCGTCGTGAAGTGGAAGTTGTGCTGCCCGCCCTGACCCGAGTGATGGCTCCCGAAGAGCTCGCCGTCGATCGGGAAGAACCCGCTCCGCGACGCATAGGGCTCGGCGACGTCGGAGTCGAAGACGTACACGTTCGTGCCCGGCGTGCGATCGAGCGTCAGCGGAACCGACGTCGTCAGGTTCACGCCCGGGATGTCGCGGTACCACTGGTCGAAGCTCGCGACCGAGTCGAAGCCGTTGCCGCTACCACCGCGCGACAGGCTCCCGGCCCGATCACCACGACGCGCGTCGTACATGGCCGGGTTGATGTTCCGACCGCGCGAGTCGCGGTACTCGGCGGAGATCTTCTGGCCGCGCAGGCTCTTGACCGTCGGAACGCCCTCCTCGCCGAGCTGCGAGTTCACCAGCCCGACGGTCGTGTTGCCCGCGAACCGCTGGAAGTCGGGGTGCCCGTTCGGACGGTCGTACCCGCGGAAGTCGCGGATCGTCGCCTCGATCGTGATGCTCGGGGCCAGGTGCGCGAACGGATCGTTGCTCGCGCCGCCATCGTAATGGCTGCTGGAACCACCGCCGCCCGCCAGCGCAGCGATGGAAGAGAACGCAATCGCGCAGCCCGCAAGCGCGGTCAGCGCGGCCTTGGTGTGACGCTTCGTCGACCCGTCCTTCATGGTCAGCTCCTTTGTGCAGTCCGTCCTTCTGGGTCACGCCGTACCGTCATGGCACGGTGACGACTGAACCATCCCATTCATCCGAGGGGTCGTGCCAGCAGGTCGGTGCGTTCTCTCGGGCAGACGCTGACACCTGTGACGCCTGAAGCGAGCGAGCCGACAACCAATCCCGCACGCGAACTTGCACGCGCGTTCTGGGACCATCCACGAAGGACGCACGCCCATCCGCCCGAACGTAGGATGAACCGACGCAACACCGGAGACCGAGCGGTGGCCAACGAGCCGGACGGGCAGTGGGAACTCAACGGAGCCGACAACGAGCCGATCCTCGGCGACGTCCACATGCCAACCTCGGACCCAAGAGGCGTCTGTGTCCTCGTACACGGATTCCTCGGCTACAAGAACTACGGCATGATCCCCTACCTGGCCCGGCAGCTCGCCCAGGCAGGCTTCATCACCCACAAGTACAACGCCTCCCACTCCGGCGTCACCCGCGACTTCGAACGCTTCGAGCGCCCCGAGGTCTTCGGACGAGACACCTGGAACAAGCAGGTCTTCGACCTCCGACGTGTCCTCCAAGCCATCGCCGACGGGACCATCGCCGGCGCCGACAAGCCTCGAGTCGTCGTCGGACACAGCCGGGGCGGCGTCGCCACGCTCCTCATGGCCGGGCGCGACGCCCTCGAAGGACGCCCGGCGCCCGAGGGAATCGTCACCATCGCATCGCCCGCCGACACCTGCCGCCGCAGCGAGGAAGAGCGGGCCCTGATCCGCGATGGCCGCATGGAGGTCGTCTCCAACCGCACCGGCCAGACCCTCCGCGTCAGCCCCGCCTGGCTCACCGAGCAGGAAGACGACCCCGAGGCCCACGACGTGCTCGCCCTGGCGCGCGGGATCACGTGCCCAATCCTCATCGTGCAGGGCACCGCCGACACCACCGTCGAGGTCCGCGAATCCGAACGCCTCGAGGAAGCCCTCCAGGGCAAGTGCCAGGTCGAGCGGATCCTCGTCCCCGGCGCAGACCACGTCTTCTGCACCCCCAACCCCATGCCGCTCGAGCAACTCACCGGCAAGGCACCGGTCAGCCCCGAGCTGCGCGCCCTGACGGACGAGATGGTCCGCTTCTGCAAGCGGGTGTGCGGGTCGTAACGCCTGGGAAACCGAGGACGGTCTGAGGCGAATAGAGGGACAGTCCGGGCGCTTCTCGCTCCGGATCAAGCACACTCGCGTGCGTCGCCCGTGTCCGGAGGTACCGTTTATGAACGGGCCCAGCGGGCGCACGTCGAACCGGCGCGCACCCCCACCCGTCTGGACCCGACCCGACGCGCATGAACGACAAGACCCGACACACAACCGCCGACCGAGCCAAACGCCTCGCCCTGCCCGGCCTGTGCGCGCTCGCCGTCCTCGCAAGCGCCCTCGGCCTCGGCGCGCCACCCAAGCAGACGACGCCCGAGCGCATCACCATCCTCACCGGTCAAGGACGCGAGACCTACGTCCTCACGACGCCCGACGCGCCGCGCTCAGACGCCTCGCGCGTCAACACCGACCGCGTCAACAAGCGAGGCTGGGTCCCCCGCCCGACCCCGGGCCACATCGTCCACGCACGCGTCGTCGTGCGCACCGACCACGGCGCGACAATCCTCGAACAAGCCCACCTCGCAGGCATCGCCATGCGAACGCCACCGCGCCGCATCGATGGCACCAAGGGCTTCTGGACCGTACCAACCGAAACAATCGCCGACGCCGACCGGCTCGCCCGCGCACTCGCCACCGCACCCGGAATCGACGAGGCGTACGTCGACGTCGCGCGCCCCCTCGAACTCCGCGGCACCCTCCCAACCGACCCCCTCTTCAACCAGCAGTGGCACCTGCGCAACACCGACCTCGGAGGCGTCGACATCGGCGTCGAGGGCGCGTGGGCACTCGGCTACACCGGCGACGGCATCACCATCGGCATCACCGAGCTCGGCTTCTTCGACCACCCCGAGTTCACGATCGACCTCATCGCAAGCCAGGCCGGAGCTGCCACGTTCCACGGCACCAACGTCGCCGGACTCGCCGCCGCCAACCGCGACGAGATGGGCACCGTCGGCGTCGCGTACGACGCAAGGCTCAGCCGCCAGTACATCGGCTCCGCCGCGACCAACGCCAGCGCCTTCGGATTCCGCAACGACCTCAACCACGTCAAGAACAACTCCTGGGGCCCCCCAGACGACGCACGCGTCCGCGCGCTCGCCAGCGTCGAGAGCGACGCCCTCCGCGAAGCCGCAATGAACGGACGCAACGGCCTCGGCACCGTCCTCGTCTGGGCCAGCGGCAACGGCGGACAGATCGGTGACCGCGCCGACTACGACCCATTCACCTCCAGCCGCTACACCATCAGCGTCTCCTCCGTCGACGACTTCGGCATCGCATCCCTCTACACAGAACCAGGCTCCTGCAACCTCGTCTGCGCACCCTCCGACTTCGACATCGGCGACAACTCCGACCGCGGAATCGTCACCACCACCTCAAACTCCGGACACACCTTCATCTTCGGCGGCACCAGCGCCTCCGCCCCCCAGGTCGCCGGCGTCATCGCGCTCATGCTCGAAGCAAACCCCGCGCTCAGCTGGCGCGACGTCCAACACATCCTCGTCGATACCGCGATCGTCAACGACGACGAACACCCGCTCTGGAGCCCAAACGGCGCCGGAAGACCCTTCAACGACCTCTACGGCTTCGGCCTCGTCGACGCCGGCGCTGCCGTCGCGCTCGCCGAGACCTTCTCGCCCGTTGACGCCGAGACCACCGCCAGCACCGGAGTGATGACGCCGTCCCTCGTCATCCCCGACAACGGACCCGCACTCGAGCTCGACGCCATGATCGACTCGACCATCACCTGCGAGTCCGTCGAAATCGTCCTCTCCGTCACCCACCCCGACGTCGGCGACCTCGAGCTCACGCTCACCTCCCCCGACGGAACCACCTCCCTCCTCAGCGAGACCCGCAACGACTCGACCAGCAACCTGGCCGAGCGCGTCTTCACAACCGTCCGCCACTGGGACGAACAGGGACAGGGCCAGTGGACCCTGAGCGTCCGTGACCAGGACCTCGGCTCCATCGGGCAGGTCGACGCCTGGGAACTGCGCATCAACGGCACCGCCCCCGCCGCCTGCGCCTGCGACTGGAACACCGACGGCTTCCTCAACGCTCAGGACTTCTTCGATTTCGTCAACAGCTTCTTCGCCGACAACGACGCAGATTTCAACAACGACGCCATGACCAACGACGCCGATTTCTTCGACTTCGTCAACTGCTTCATGGCGCCCCCCGAGGCCTGCAACGACTGACCCGGGCTACCGTTGGGGCGTGACACGAAGCGCCGCAACCACCACCACCCAACACCCAAGCGCAACCGCACCCCCGCGCCTGCTCGAGCGCGCACGCATCGCGATGGGCGACATCAAGCTCGCCCACTCCGTCTTCGCGCTCCCGTTCGCACTGCTCGGAGCCTTCGCGGCACGTCAGACCGACGCCCCCTGGGCGCGCTTCATCACACAACTCGCACTCGTCGTCCTCTGCATGGTCTGCGCCCGAACCTGGGCCATGCTCGTCAACCGACTCGCAGACCGCGACATCGACCGCGACAACCCACGCACCGCCAGACGCGCCTTCGCCGCCGGAACACTCCGTGCACGCGACGGCTGGTGCCTCGCCCTCGCCTCCGGCGCACTCTTCATGCTCGCCTGCGCAGGCTTCTTCCTCGCCTTCGACAACCCCTGGCCCGCCATCCTGGGCCTCCCGGTCCTCGCATGGATCGCCCTCTACTCCTTCCCCAAACGCTTCACATGGCTCTGCCACGTCTTCCTCGGCGGAGCACTCGCCGTCAGCCCCATCGCGGCCGCCATCGCCATCGACCCCGCATCCATCGGCATGCCCGCGCTGTTCGGCGCCGAGCGCACCACGGGCGCGAACGCAGCCATGGTCTTCCCCCTCGCCGGCATGGTCCTCCTCTGGGTCGCCGGCTTCGACGTCATCTACGCGCTCCAAGACCTCGCATTCGATCGCGAACGCGGACTCTCGAGCGTCCCCGCACGCTTCGGAGCCAACGGCGCAATCTGGATCAGCCGCGCGCTCCACGCCGCGGCCTTCGCACTCCTCGTCGCCGCCGCACTGACCGACCCCCGCCTCGAGCTCGTCTTCGCGATCGGTGTCGCGGCCGTCGGCGTCCTGCTCATCGCAGAGCACGCCGTCCTCGCCAAGCGAGGCGAGGCCGGCCTGGACATGGCCTTCTTCACCCTCAACGGGATCGTCAGCTGCGTCCTCGGGGCCGCCGGCATCCTCGACCTCACCCTCCTCTAGCCCCTCCCCCACCTCCAATCCGGGCCACGCCCACTCCCGATCTTTGGTTTTCAATCTTTTCTGAAAATACATTGCTCCCACACGCGCCCCACCCTACGCTTGAACCGATGGCAGCCCGCCCCGCCAAGCCGGACGCCGAAGCCCTCCGCCAAGCGCAGGAGGAGTTCATCTCGTCCTGGGGCCAGATGGGCAGCACATGGGGCATCAGCCGCACCATGGCCGAGATCTTCGCCCTCCTCTACATCACCGGCGACGAACTCTGCACCGACGATGTCATGGAGCGCCTCGAGATCTCCCGCGGCAACGCCTCCATGTCGCTCCGCGCACTCGTCGACTGGGGCATCGTCTCGAAGACGCACCGACGCGGTGACCGCAAGGAGTACTTCCGCGCAGAGCAAGACGTCTGGGCGCTCTCACGACAGGTCCTCCGCGAGCGCATGCGACGCGAGATCCACCCCCTCCTCGCATCACTCTTCGAGATCCGCGACATGACCGACGCGGACACCAAGAGCCGCGACCCCGACATCAACGACCACAACAAGCGACTCGACGACCTCCTCAAGCTCATCCAGACACTCGACAAGCTCATGGAGCGATTCGTCGGCTCAGAGGGCAAAGGACTCAGACTCGCAGCAAGCGTCCTCGCCAAGGTCCCGTAAGCCCAGCACCAAGCCAACGTCACCACCCAGCGCAGCAACACGATGTCGATCGTCGAGCACCAACACCGAGCAGCAGTCAAGCCCACCGGCGACGTCCCAGCGGCCATGACGTTCTCGTGGCGCTTGGCTTCCGGCGCGATCACCGACCCCTCGGGCGCCGCCCGCTCGCTCCGCCTCGTCGTCCACGTCGAACACGGACGCGTCAGCGCAGAGGTCTGCCCACGCACCGGCGGCGAACACCTCAACGGCGACGTCGAATCAACGCTCGCCCGCGCCACCGAGTCGCACGCGCCAACGTGGAACATCCGCGAAGGCTGTGTTCACGTGACCTGCAAGTCGATCGACGCAAGCGTGCGCATCGATGCCGATGGGAGCGCCAGCGTGCTCTACGCGCGCACGTCACTGCTCACGCTGCTCGGCGTCGCCGGCGGACGCTTCGGACGCCCGCAAGTCAGCATCGGTTGAGAACCGGATCCGGTCCGATCAGCTCTTGCCCCGCATGATCGCCCAGCCGATCAGCCCAGGCACGAAGACCACACCAGCAAGGATGGCCGCGAAGATCATCGCCTGCTGCGAAGTCGCCATGTCCAAGAGCGCGTTGGTCGGCACGCCGACGAACCCGATCACGAGCGTCGCGATCACGAACGCCGTCACCAGCGTGATCCCAAGCGCGATCCCGCCGACGAAGCCGGAGCCGCCACCGTCGTAGACCTCGTGGGCCACGACAGCTGCCGGCGCAGCGCCCGCACCAGACACGTCGGACACGGCGCTGGTGCTCTCGAAGAGCGCCCCGCCGCCGCCCGCGCCCGCGCCGACGACATCGTCGTCGGAGTACACGTCCTCGAGCAGGTCCGCGCCCAGCGACGTGTCGTCCGCTTCGCGCGTCAGGTCCAGCAGACCCGAACCCGAGCCACCAGGAGATGCGCCCACGCCAAAGTCGGCGCCGCCCGTCGAAGTGATCTGCGTCTGAGCGGCAGCGTCCGCCACCTCCAGGTCGTCCGCGTCGAAGATCGAGATCCCCGACGCCTCCTTGGCCGCCTGCGTTGCACCCGCAGTCGCGCCCAGGTCCACCGCCCCGGAGTCCTCGAGGCTGAGCCCGCCGGAATCACCAGCGTCGGCCAGAGGGATGATCTCATCGGCGCCGGTGTCCCCGGCGTCACCCTCGGACAGCAGGTCCACCTGCTCGACCTTGAACATCAGCTTGTCGCGATCGCGGAAGATGCTGAGCTGACCGCTCTCGGCCATCTCTTCGACCTCGGCCTCGGACTTGCCGAGCCGCTGGGCCGCTTCTTCGAGCGAGTAGAACATCTTCGCCATGGCAACTGCCTCCCGATCCCGATTCAGCCCCACCCAACCCGTTTCCCACCACACCTGGGGGCCCACAGCGCGGCACCGATCGCCGACGCCTCCCCAAGCCGGGCAAGCATAGCGATCATGCGCACATCACGAGGCCACGGTTCCGCTCGCGCCGACCTCCGTCCGATCCAGTCCCAGTGAGCACCCCTGCGAGTGGGCACGACGCCCGCTCGGCCCCGCCGAAGGCGGAACACAAAACAAGCCCCGGCGGCAGGATGCCGCCGATTGGTCGCCCAACCGTCCCTCACGCACCACACTGGCATCCCAACCGTCCCTGCAGGACGCGCCCCACCCCACCCCCAACCCACCATGCTCGAACACTTCGACATCCCCCACCCCCACCTCCCAGGGCCCCTCGACGGCCTCCGCATCGCCCACCTCTCCGACACCCACGCCCGCAGACGACGCCCCGGCTCCCCCTGGCGACGCCAGATCCTCGACGCGCTCACCCAGGCAAGCGCCGACCTCCTCGCCCTCACCGGCGACTGGATGGACCAGCCCGGACACGAGGACGCCGCAATCGACCTCCTCGCGGCCGTCGCCGAAGCCGCAGCCTGCCCCCTCGGCACCTTCGGAGTCCTCGGCAACCACGACACCTTCGAGCTCGCCACCCGCCTCCGCGCCGAGGAAGCCCCGCCCATCACCTGGCTCGATCAGGGGTCCGTCGACGTCCCCGAGAGGCCCGGCCTGCGCCTGCTCGGACTGAGCTGGCCCGAAGACCCGATCGCCGGCGTCCTCGCGCCCAACCCCTCACCCGACGCATTCACCATCGCCCTCTGCCACATGCCAACACCCGCGATCCCCCTCGCGGAGTTCGGAATCCCCCTCATCCTCTGCGGCCACACCCACGGCGGACAGATCCGACTCTCCCCGGGACGCATCCCCCACCGCTCAGGTGACGTCGCCTCCGAAGGCGCCTCCGGCGCGGCACGCATCGGCGACTCACTCTGCTGTGTCTCACGAGGCGTCGGCGAAGCCGTCGCATCCAAGCTGCGCTTCAACTGCCCACGCCAAGTCGCCTGCTACACCCTCCGCCGCGCGCCGCTCCCGGACGCACTCCCGGCGACCGACCGCAAACGCGGCATGATCGGACAGGTCATCTCCTGGTAAGCCACGTCACCGCCGCAAGTCCCGGATCACCGATACCGCCGGGTACAACCCCACCACGCGCTCGCGCGGGAACACCTGAGGTGGATACGCCGAGTTCAGCGGCTGCAAGCGAATCCGCGCGTCATCGACCGCTTCGTCCACGCCATCCTGCCCCTCGAAATACACACGCTTGAAGGTCGTCTCGTCGTCCGGCCCAAGACGCGCAAAGCAGTCATCACCCGGACGCGCATCCCGAGCTGGACTGAACACCACGATGTCCCCCTCGACGTACTCGGGCGCCATCGAGTCACCGACCACCCGAGCCGCGAACGCGTCCGGGTCGTGGATGTCAGGCGAACGCACGTACTCATCCGCCACGCGCGCCGGATACCCAAGATCCGTGAACTCCGTCGGATACCCGGCCTGCACCGAGTTGATCAACGGCACCTCCACAGGCAACGCGACCTCCACCACCGACGCGCCCCGATCATCCCCCGCCAGCCGATCCACCAACTCGCGCAAACGCCCGGTCCGATGCAGGTCGTCAAGCGAACGCCCGGGCCGCTCGCCCGCGCTCGCGATCAGCTCAGCAAGCTCGCGCCCGATCGCCTGCTGACGCCGAAGCCGCGCGACCTCATGGCGAACACCCGGTGGGGTGGTCTGCCACGCCGCCGCACGCGCAAGCGCTCCCGCCTCGAGCGACAACGCCTCCCCGATCGCCTCGCGTAGCTCAGGCGCCGGCAGCGCACGCCCGTTCTCGATCGTCGACAAATACCCCTTCGTGCACCCCACGCGCTCGGCCAATCCCTGCAGCGTCAACTCAAGCGCCCGTCGCCGATCCCGCACGATGTCACCGAGCGTGCGCTCACTGGCGGTCATTGGCGTCCCCTGTGCGCGAAATCCGTCTCGTACCATACAAATGCCTTGCAACTGTTCTGCAAATCGCTAAAACACCTACTGATGTTCACGTCCATTGTAAACACACGGGCGTGCTGATTCCAACACAAGTGGGCCGCTTTCGGAGGATCCTTGAGCCATGCCGAGCCTGGAAACCGTTGGATTCGAGTCTGCAGAACACGACGCCAGCAGCATCGCGAGACGCGGCGGACGAGAGGCCGCCGAACGCCTCGTCACGCTCGCCGAGTGGCTCAGCCCACCAGACCGCGCGCTCGTCGAAGCCGTCTACGCCGACGGCAAGAGCGTCGCCGAACTCGCCCGACTCATGGGACGCGACGCCCGAGCACTCCGCAGGCGACTCCGACGACTCGTCGAGCGCATGAGCGCACCCGAGTTCGCCTACGTCGGTCTCGTCCGCGACACCTGGTCCGCCACGATGCGACGGGTCGCCACAGCCTGCGTCCTCGAGGGACGCTCCCTCCGCGACGCCGCCCAACAACTCGGCCTCTCGCTCCACGTCGTCAGACGACAACGAGAACGCGTCCGCATCCTCTTCGCGGCTAGCGAGACCTCGGGGCACGTCACCGGCGCCGGCATCGACGGGGGGAGTCACGGGGGCACCCGCAGGTCGACACACGGGGGGACCGAATGGAC
>JANQQG010000003.1 GCA_028285065.1 Phycisphaerales bacterium | reverse complement strand
AGGTGGGGGCGCACCTGCCCGCCGACCTCTGCGAGCTTCTGGGGTTTGGTGGCGAGCAGGACGTCGGCGCCCGGGAGGCGTGCGAGCGCCTCGGCGTGGTCGTGGGTGGCGAACGCCCCACGGGCCGCCCAGCTTGCCAGGGTCTCTTCGCCGGGGTCACAGACGCTGAGCTTGCCTGGCTCGAGTTGTCCGGCCTCGATGGCTCCGGTGGCGATGGCGGTCGCCATGTTGCCGCCGCCGATGATGACCAGGGGTCCGAAGGGCATTGGCGGACGATAGCGGAAGTGGTGTTGGGGCGTGGCGTGGCGCGGTGCCGTAGAATCCTGGTCATGGCAGGCTTCTACCAGCTCGATTTTGAGAGGCCGGTCGACGAGCTCGACCAGCGGATCCGTTCGCTCGAGGCGCGCGCGCTCGCGGAGGCGGCGCCCGAGGAGGCCGTCGCGCCGCCCTTTCGGGAAGGCGAGGCGATCACGCCGGGCGAGGGTGATGCGCCCGAACCGGTCGCGGCAAAGAAGCCGAGCGAGGTCGAGCTGGAGTTGAGCGCTGCCAGGAGTGAGCGCGCGGAGCTGCTCGCCAAGCTCTACAAGGAGCTGAGCCCCTGGGACACCGTGCGTGTTGCGCGCCATCCCGACCGGCCGCAGACGCGCGACTACGTCGAGCGGATCTGCAAGGACTTCTGTGAGCTGCACGGGGACCGGCGCTTCGGCGACGACCCGGCGATGGTCACGGGGTTCGCTCGCATCGGCGCGCACAAGTGCCTGGTGCTGGGCCATCAGAAGGGCCGGACCACGCAGGACAAGCTGGCCTGTCACTTCGGGTGTGCGCACCCGGAGGGGTATCGCAAGGCGATGGCGAAGATGAAGCTCGCCGAGAAGTTCGGACGCCCGATCGTGACGTTCGTGGATACGCCCGGTGCGTACCCGGGGCTGGGCGCGGAAGCGCGGGGTCAAGCGGAAGCGATCGCCGTGAACCTGCGCGAGATGGCCCGCCTGCGGACGCCGATCGTCAGCGTGGTCATCGGTGAGGGTGGTTCGGGGGGCGCGTTGGGGATCGCGGTGGCTGATCGCGTCGGGATGCTCCGGCACGCGTGGTACTCGGTGATCAGCCCGGAGGGGTGTGCCGCGATCCTTTGGAAGCAGGCCAACGAGCGGACGAACTCCGCGGCGGCGGATGCGCTGAAGCTCACGGCCAACGACAACGTGAAGCTGGGGATCATCGACACGATCATCGACGAGCCGGTCGGTGGGGCGCACCGCGACCTCGACGGGGCTGCCAAGCTGGTGGAGCGCTGGGTGTCCGAGCAGTTGGACGACCTGACAGGGCGGACGCCGGACGCGCTGGTGGATCAGCGGTACGAGCGATTCCGCAAGCTGGGGTCGTACCTGGATGAGTCCCCGGACGAGTCGGCCTCGGCAGGCGAATAGGGCCCGAACAACGAGAGACCTGGGCCCCCGCGTAGACCGCTTGGACGGGCCTCCCTATCCTCCCCGCGACCTCGGGTCGCCGGGCGCTGGAGCGTCCTGCGTGAGTGCCGGGGCACGGCCCCTGCGCGAGTGTGCCCCGGTGGCGAAAAAAACCCCAACAAAGAAGTCGCCCCGCAAGGCGCCGGCCAGCAAGAAGGCGGGCGCCCGCGCGGGCTCCAAGAAGACGGCCAAGACCGCGAAGAAGGCGCCTGCCAAGAAGGCTGCGTCCAAGAAGACCGCCAAGAAGCCGGTCACGAAGAAGAAGACCACGAAGAAGCCGGCCGCGAAGAAGGCGCCCTCCAAGAAGACCGTGAAGAAGACGGTCAAGAAGGCCCCCGCGAAGAAGCCTGCCACGAAGAAGACGACGTCGAAGAAGGCCCCGGCCAAGAAGGCGCCCGCGAAGCAGGCGACGACGAAGAAGGCCCCCGCGAAGGCGACCGAGTCTGGCGCGGACAAGAAGAAGGGCCCGAAGGGCATCACGATCGTCAACAAGAAGCCGATGCGCAAGGCGAAGGTGAAGAAGGTCATCGAGATGCCGCGCGCCGAGCCGCTGCTCAAGCCCGGGAAGAAGTGGAAGCCGCTGATCCCGTCGGGTCCGTCGGCGTCGAAGTCTTCGGGGGCTTCGGGTACGGATGATGCGTCGGGCTCGCGCAAGACGAAGATGACCAAGCGTCAGCTCGACAAGTTCAAGCGGATCCTGCTCGACAAGCGCAACGAACTGATCGGCGACATCTCCAACATGGAGGAGGAAGCGCTCCGCCAGTCCAGCGGTTCGCTGAGCCATCTGCCGCAGCACATGGCGGACAGCGGCTCGGAGAGCTTCGATCAGTCGCTCTCGCTCGATCTTGCGGCGGTCGATCGCACGCTGCTCAAGGAGATCGACGACGCGATTGCGCGCATCGCGGATCGCACGTACGGCGTCTGCGAGTTGACGGGCAAGCCGATCAACCCGGAACGCCTGGTCGAGTTGCCCTGGGCGCGTTACTCCATCGAGGCCGCCCGCGACCTGGAGCGCCGGCGGTTTGGGAATGACTGACGCGAGCGCGTCGGGGGAACAGGTTCGATCGGCGTTTTTGAGTCGCGGCGCCTGGGTGCTGCTGCTGTCGATCGCGCTGCTCGCGGTCGTGTTCGACCTGGCTTCGAAGCACGTTGCGTTCGCGCATGTCGCGGACGATCCGGTCTCGATCGTGCGTTCGGAGGTGATCGAGGCGGGGCGCAACGACCCGCACCACATCCAGCGTCTGGTGCCGGCTCACCCGCCGACGGTGGTCGTGCCGAGCACCCTGGAGTTCAAGCTGGTGCTCAACCCGGGCGCGGTGTTCGGGATCGGGCCTGGCCAGCGGTGGTTCTTCGTGGGCTTCACGATGATCGCGCTGGGGTTCGGGCTCTTCATGTTCGCGAGGTGGACCGGCCCGCGCGATCGCTTTGCCCATGTGGCACTTGGGCTGCTGATCGGCGGTGGGCTGGGCAACCTGTACGACCGCGTGGTGTACGCGTGCGTGCGCGACTTCATCCATCCGCTGCCTGGGGTGCAGTGGCCGTTCGGGTGGAAGGTGCTTGGCTCGCGCGAGGTGTGGCCGTACGTGTCGAACGTTGCCGACCTTCTGCTTCTGATCGGGATCGGGATGCTGCTGGTGCACCTGTGGCGTCAGGACCGCGCAGAGGGCGAGGGCGAGACGCCGGACGCGGGGTCGGTGGCACAGCCCGAGACGCCCTAGACGTGCTCTGACGTCTGGGTGTGGCCGACCTCGGGGGCGTTTGCCTTGGCGAGGATCCCGTCGAGCAGGCGCCGGACCTCGTGGGCCATCCGGGTGTTCGGGAACTCGTTGATGATCTGACGCCCGACCCTGGCGGCGGCCCCCCACTCGCGGTCCTGGACGGCGAGCTTGAAGCGAGCGCCGAGGTTCTCCTTGGCCTTGCCGATGACGCCGCGTGCGACCTCCTTGTAGCGTTCGGCGTCTTCCTCGGTGAGGTAGGCGTCGAGCTCTTTGAGCAGGCGCATGGCTTCGTCGACGCGGTCGGCGCCGGCGGCCTCGAGGAACTGACGCTCGAGGGTCGCCCGATACGCCTCACGCGCCGAACGGACGCGCTGGACGAGGCCTTCTGCGCGTTCGGAGTCGGGGAAACGACGGGCGATCCGCTTGGCCTCGGCGTTGGCCTCGTCCCATCGGCGCTGCAGGATGCTCCCCTCGATGGAGGCGACGGAGTCGGCCAGCTGACGGGCGACCATCTCGCCGCGGCCGGACTCGATGCGATGCCGGAAGTCCTCGGCGTCGGCGCGGTAGCCGAAGCGGTTGGCAAGCTCGTCGCAGAGGACGACGGCGGCGTCCCACTCCTCGGAGCGGATGTCTTCCTCGATCGCGCGACAGAGAACGTCTCGCTCCGTGCGCCGGTTGAGGACGCGTCGGGCGTCGTCGGAGAGCGCGGTCTGCTCGGTGAGGTTTCGGACGGCTTCGGCGAGCTCGTTCCCGCCAACGCCGGCGGTGCGCGCGGGCCGATCGGACGCGATCTTGAGCGCGAGCGGGAAGGTGGCGATCAGCAGCGCGAGGCCGAGGAGTCCGACGACGCCGCCGACGCTGGTGTCCCAGGGCATGGCGTCGCCGAGGCGATCCCCGAGTGCGAGGACGAGGCAGATGAGGAGGCCGAGCGTGTAGCAGACGATCACGACGGGCGTCCAGGAGGCCGAGCGGGTCGGGCGCGACATCCGGATGCTCACGGGCTCGTCGATCGTCTCGCGGGTGTGGTCCATGTGGAGTCGGTCTCCAAAGAGCGAGCGCGGGGGGCGCCTGCGTGGGCGGGAGAGGGTGGCTCAGCTCCCGGGGGTTGGTTCGCCGCAGGAGCGGCTCATGGGGACGAGGCAGAGGAATCGCAGGCCTTCGGGGCCGGCGCGGAACTGATGCTCGTGTTCGGAGGGGACATAGACGACGTCTCCGGCGCGGAGTGGGTGTTCGTCGCCCTCGAAGTAGAGGGTGCCGTTGCCACCGACGACGAAGACCTCGTGCTCGAAGTCGTGGCTGTGCTGCGGGGAGTGTCCGCCGGGCTCGACGGTGAAGTGTCTGAGGGCGAAGTTGGGCGCGCCGTCGTCGCGTCCGACCATGACGCTCATGCGCACGCCGCTGACACCCTCCATGTCGACCGGCTGACCGGGGTGGTCGTCGATGTTGCGGATGATCACACCGAACCTCCTCGCCCGTGGCGACTTGAAGAGTTTATCATCGGGCATGACCCCCGACCCGACCCCAGAGGAACATCGCGCAGGGACCCAACCGACACCGGACAGCGAGCAGACGCTGGGCGGCGTGCACATCGCCACGTTCGCTCCCGGGCCGTACGCGACGAACTGCTACGTGCTGAGCCGCCCGCCGGAGCCGGCTTGTGTGATCGTCGACGCGGGGTTCGAGCCGGACGGGATGCTCGACTGGCTCGAGGGGTCGGGGCTGAGGCCTGCGGCGGTCGTTCTCACGCACACGCACGTCGACCACATCATGGGGCTCGGGCAGGTCCGCGATCGATTCCCGGATGCGCCGATCTACGTGCCCGCTTCGAGCGAGTGATCGGCATCCGGCGCCACGAACGGCATGCCGAACGCCAGCGACAGGTTCCGCGCCGGATCGGC
>JANQQG010000259.1 GCA_028285065.1 Phycisphaerales bacterium | reverse complement strand
CGACCCCCGTGCGCTTCGTATCGCGCCAGAGTTGGGTCAAGGCTCCGACGGTCGGGTCGAATGCGCCGTCGGACCGTTCCCAGACGCTCCGCGACTTGGCGAGGATGTCGATCAGTTCCGGGCTTGCGGGGTGCCAGGCACCGTGGGGCGCGGCGCAGAGGCGCATGGCCTCGCTCGAGTCGTCGTAGTCACTGAGGATGCGGTTGAGGCGTTCGATCTCTGCGAACGCAGCGGCGGCTGCTCGGGCCGCCTCGTCCTCGCTGGGCGCGTGCAGGAGGACCCTGGCGCGGCTTCCCATGAGGACCCTTGCGAACTCGAACCGTCCGCCGCTAGCCTGCTCGGGGGATTGCGTCGCGGTTTCGCCCGTGCCGCGGCAACCACCTGCCACGAGGCACAGTAGGGCGACAGCGACCATGCGACCGACGACCATCCTCTGCCTGCTCATGCTTGGCACACTAACGACTTGGGGCTGCTCCGGGCCAGCCAAGCCGGACGCCGGGGGCGAGCGCGTCGTCCAGGGCGAGACGCCGGAGGTGCGCACCGTCGGCGTGCCTGGGACGACGTTGAGCTTCGACCTCGTCCGGATCCCGTCTGGGACCGTTGGCGAGGGTGACGAGGCGGTCGAGGTCGGCCCTCTCTGGGTGCTCACGACCGAGGTCACGTGGGACCTTTACGACGTATTCGTCTATGCGCTCGATGAGCCCGAGGAGGCGCGCGCAGACGCCGTGGCGCGACCGAGCAAGCCGTACATCCCGCCGGATCGCGGCTTCGGGCACGCGGGCTATCCCGCGATCAGCATGACGCGCAAGGCGGCCGAGGCGTTCTGCGAGTGGCTCGAGGGCAAGACCGGTGTCGCGGCTCGTCTTCCGACGCCCGCGGAGTTCACGCACCTGGCCAGTGCCGGCTCGGGGACGGCGTATTGGTTCGGCGATGAGCCGGCGCTGGTCGGCGACCACGCGTGGTGCGCGATCAACAGCGACGCGACGTCGCATCCTGTCGCGACCAAGGGCGTCAACCCCTTCGGCCTCGCCGACACGCACGGCAACGTCGCGGAGTGGGTCATCACCGACACGCGTAAGCCGATCGCGATGGGCGGCGGCTTCCTGGACGAGCCGGTCGACTGCAGCGCGACGTCCAGCCAGCGCCAGACTTCTTCTTGGAACAGCTCCGACCCGCAGATCCCCAAGAGCCAGTGGTGGCTCGCGGACTGCAGCTGGGTTGGTTTCCGATTCGTCGTCGATGCCGAACCCGGCGTTGGCGCACAGGAGCACAGCGATGCACGCTGAGAACCCGATCACCAGGCGACGCTTCGTCTCGACCACCGCGGCGCTCGGTGCCGCGGGTTTCCTCGCGGCCCCGTCGTTCGCGCGCCGACCGCTCGGGCGTGGGGTGGACCCGCTGCGCGTCGGCATCGTGGGGTGCGGCGGGCGCGGGACGGGTGCGCTCGTCCAAGCGCTCCGCGCCGATGAGGGCAGCGTGCTCTGGGCGATGGGCGACGTCTTCGCCGATCGCATCGAGCCCTGTCTCGGGCACGCGACGGAGGCCATGCTCGACCTGGCCGAGGAGACCGGCGAGACGAACTGGTCGGGCAAGATCCAGGTCGACGCCTCGAGGCGCTACTCGGGGTTCGACGCGTTCCAGAGGGTGATCGACAGCGGCGTGGACGTCGTGATCCTCACGACGCCGCCGGCGTTCCGCCCGGAGCACCTGGCGGCCTGCGTGAAGGCGGGGAAGCACGTGTTCTGCGAGAAGCCGGTCGCGGTCGACGCGCCCGGCGTTCGGAGCGTGCTCGAGTCGGCGCGTCTGGCGAAGCAGAAGAAGCTGAGCATCATGTCGGGCTTCTGCTGGCGCTATCAGGATCAGGTGCGCGAGGCGTTTACGAAGCTCCAGTCCGGTGGGATCGGCGACATCCACACGCTGCAGACGACGTACAACACGACCGGCTGGGTGACGCCGAAGGTGCGCAAGAGCGACTGGAGCGACACGGAGTTCCAGGTGCGCAACTGGCATTACTTCCATCCGATCTCCGGCGACCACATCGTCGAGCAGGCGGTGCACGCGATCGACTGGATCGGCTGGGCGCTCGGCGATGGGCCGCCGGAGCGTTGCTGGGCGGTGGGGGGGCGCGCGACGCGTCCGGACAAGCCGGAGACTGGGAATGTCTACGACCACTTCTCGATCACGTACGAGTACCCGGGCGGCGTTCGGGCGTACCACATGTGCCGCCACTGGCCGAACACCGCCAGCGACAACACGGGCTACTTCCTTGGGTCCAAGGGCAAGATGACGATGCGCCCGTGGAACGGGCACCACGTGATCGAGGGCGACACGCCGTGGCGCGGGACGGCCGGCGGCAACGACATGTACCAGCGCGAGCACGACCTGCTCTTCAAGGCGATCCGGACGGGCGAGCCGCACAACGATGGCGTCGCCATGGCGCATTCAACGTTGCTGGCGATCATGGGGCGCATGAGCGCGTACACGGGCCAGACGGTGACGTGGGAGCAGGCCCTCGCGAGCAGCGAGAACCTCAACCCGGACGTTTGGGCATTTGCAGATCGCGCGACGCCGGAGCTTGCGATCCCGGGTCGTACCAAGTTCGTGTAAGCGGAGGACGCCGATGCCTGACCGACGCACGTTCATCGCTTCGACGGCCGGTGCGCTGCTGGCACCGGGTTTGGTCCGGGCGGCCGGGGGAGCGCTCGACGCGCCGACACCTGGAGCGCGCCCCGCGCCGCGTCCGATCGATCCGGATGCGCCATGGATCCGCAAGTCGCTGAAGTACGGCATGATCTCGGGCGGCGCCGACGTCCGCGAGAAGTTCATGATCGCGCGCGACGCAGGGTTCGACGGCGTCGAGATGAACAGCCCCAACGACCTCGACACCGACGACGTGCTCCGGGCCAAGGAGGACTCCGGACTGTCGATCCCGGGCGTGGTGGACGCGGTGCACTGGTCCAAGCCGCTGAGCCACCCGAGCGCGGAAGTCCGGGCGGCCGGCCGTCATGCGCTGGAGACGGCGCTGCTCGACTGCAAGGCGTACGGCGGAACGACGGTCCTGCTCGTGCCGGCGGTCGTGAACGCGGGTGTGTCCTACGGGAGTGCCTGGGAGCGTTCGATCGCCGAGATCCGTCGGGTGCTCCCCACGGCGAGGGAAGCACGGGTCTCGATCGCGATCGAGAATGTGTGGAACAACTTCCTGCTCAGCCCGCTGGAGGCGGCGCGGTACGTCGATGCCATCGGCCAAGCTCCGACGCGCGATCGGCCCGGGGCGTTCTCGATCGTCAATGCTGACGGCGAGCGACGCCCGGTCACGGGCTGGTACCTCGATCTCGGCAACCTCATCAACTACGGGTGGCCGGAGCATTGGATCGAGGCGTTGGGTGTTCGTCGGATCCTCAAGATCGACGTCAAGGACTTCAGCCGCGGCAAGCGCGACAACGAGGGGCTCTGGAAGGGGTTCGGGGTGAAGATCGGAGACGGGGACGTTAACTGGCAGGGCGTGTCTCGCATGCTCAAGGACGGGGGCTATCGCGGGTGGGCGTCGGCGGAGGTTGGCGGCGGGGACCTGGCGCGACTCAAGGACATCAGCGCGCGCATGGACCGGGTCTTCGGGCTCGGCGAGCAAGCGGAGAAGGAGAAGCCCGAATGAGCGACATCACCAGACGCGACATGATCAAGGCGGGGGTCGGTGTCGCCGCGGGCACCATCGCGACCAGCGCATTCGCGA
>JANQQG010000052.1 GCA_028285065.1 Phycisphaerales bacterium | reverse complement strand
CCGGAGCACCCGCCACCGAGCCCGTCGGTGCCACGGCTCTCGCCGAGCCACCGGCCGAGCACGCAGATCGAACGCCCGAGCCGAGCGCCGTGACCGATGACGTGCGCGCGATGCGCTTGCCGGTCCGCCAGCGTCGAGGCTCGACCGCGGATCCCCTCGATGGCGTACGGCTTGCGGCGACGCCCGCGCGCACCGCCCCCGCCCGTGTCGCAGCCTGCACCCAAGAGAATGTCAGCGCCTCCGGCGTTGTCGAACAGGAACTCCGCGCACTCAAGCTCATGGTCGGTCAGGCTCTCTGCGGCACGCGCACCGCCGGCACCACTCCCGAGCACCTGCTCAAGTACTACGTCACGCTCATCGAGTCCCAGGTCGCCCGCGAGGTCGCCGACGATATCGTCGGGGCCGTCCGCGACGAGCTGACCCACACCGAACTGGCTGACGAGCCGACGGTCCGCCAGGCGCTGCTGTCGAAGCTCGCCTCGATGGTCCCCGTCTGCGAGAACGCGGGAGCCCCCGTGCGCGCGCCGGACGGACGCCCACGCACCATCGCGCTCGTCGGACCCACCGGCGTGGGCAAGACCACGACCATCGCCAAGCTCGCGGCCTGCTACAAGCTCCGCCAGGGACGCAAGGTCGGCCTGGTCACCAGCGACACCTACCGCATCGCGGCCGTGGACCAGCTCCGCAGCTACGCGAACATCATCTCGCTCCCGCTGAAGGTCGCCCTGACGCCCGCGGAGATGAAGGCCGCGTGTGAGTCCCTCAGCGACTGCGATGTGGTCCTGATCGATACGGCCGGGCGGTCGCAGCACGACGGGGCCCGGGTCGAGGAACTGCGACGGTTCATCGATGCAGCCCGCCCGCACGAGACGCACCTGGTGCTGTCGACGACGTCGAGCGACCCGGTGCTCCGCCAAGCAGTGGGGCGGTTCGGCGCACTGTCACCCAACCGGGTGATCTTCACCAAGCTGGACGAGGCTGTTCAGTGCGGCGTGATCATCAACGTCGCCCGTGAGCTCGAGGCGAAGCTGAGCTACCTGACCACCGGTCAGGAGGTTCCGGACGACCTCGAGCCGTCGCGTGCGGACCGGATCGCGCGCCTGGTCTTGCAGCCTGAGGGGGTCGGGGCATGAGTTCTCTCACGAAGGGGATCGGTCTGCCCGCGTCCGGGCGGGCGGCGGACGACCAGGCATCCAAGCTGCGCGAGCTTGTACGCCGGATCGAGCACGAGCACGCCCCGGCAGCGAGCGCAGTTTCTGCGCAGCCCGTCGAGCCAGAGGCCCCGCAGCGGCGCGCACGCGTTGTCGCGATCGCCTCCGGCAAGGGCGGCGTGGGCAAGACCACCATCAGCGTCAACCTCGCCATCGGCCTCGCCGGCCTCGGCGTGCGCACGGCACTCGTCGACGCCGATCTTGGCACGGCCAACGCCGACCTGCTCTGCGGCGTCCGCGCCCATGCACGCTTGGATCACGTCATCCAGCCCGTGGAGTCGTTCGACGGGGCGTCGCGCCGCATCACCGAGATCGTCGTGCGCGCCCCCGGCGGGTTCATGCTCGTGCCCGGCGCCTCGGGGGTCGCGCGCATGGCTGACCTCGGCGCCGACGAGCGGACGCGCCTGCTCGACTCGATCGGTGAGCTCGAGAGCGTCGCCGATGTGGTGATCGTCGACTGCGGCGCCGGCATCGGAGCGGGTGTGACGTCCCTGGTCGCCTCTGCTGACCTCTCGCTGGTCGTCGCGACCCCGGAGCCCACCGCCGTCGCGGACGCGTACGCGCTCGTCAAAGCGTCGCTGGCGCGTGCGAGGTGGGGTTGGCCGGACCGGCAGCGTCGACCGTCGATGGGACTGGTCGTCAACCAGGTGGCGGATCTGCCCACGGCTCGGTCGGTGCACGCACGTGTGTCGGGCGTCTGCAACCGCTTCCTGGCCGCGGACTTGGTGTTCGCAGGCTCGGTCGTTCGTGATGCTCGTGTCGAGGCGTCGGTGCGTTCGCGCCGTCCGGTGCTGCTCCGGACCCCCAAGGCGGCCGCGAGCCGCGATATCGGACGTTTGGCATGCGATGTGCGGGCGCTGTTGGAAGTCGGGCGCCCGGACGCCGGAGGCTCCGGGGGCCTGGCATCGAGCCTGCGCCGCCTGTTCAGTCGGCGCAACTCTCCACAGGGCGCACCAGAAGCGCGGAGTGCGGCTCAAGCGGGCCGTTGCGCCCGCCGATGAGGACTGGTTGGTGAGCGATACTCGCCCACACACGAGGGGAGGCGCACGCTTTGGGGCCCGGTCTGGCTTCAAGAGTAGTGGCCTGTTCGATGGGCCTATCCGGATTCGCGATCGCGGCGGTGACCGGTCTGCTGTCACAGAACCCGGCCGACGTGATCTTGCTGCGCGCGATCGTGTGCATGGTTGGGTGTCAGTTCGTAGGTTTTTTCATCGGGATGATCGGGGAGCGAGCGATCAACGAGCGGATCGAAGCGCACCGGTTGGACAACCCCGAACCGGACGAGGCGCCCGCCGACGTGCCGGAGATCGACGTGAACGAAACGGCGCACTCGGCGCCCGCGTAGCAAGTCGGCGTTGCGGAGCTTTCGCCGGCGCGCCACAAACCGTATACTCCGCACGTCATCACCCAAGGATCGGGAGATGACACACGGAGGATTGGACGAGTCGTTCTGACCAGTCCATGAACTAGATCGGTCAAGGAGCGGACCATGTCACGGATGAAGGCGTCGTCGGGGGGTGGGTCCTACCGAGCGTCAAGCCGATTCGGCGTGCAGCACGCCGAGCCGTCTGGGATACGAACCAGGTTCGACGAGATGGAGATCGTCGAGGTCTGGAAGCTGTACCAGCGCGAGCCCTCGGAAGAGATCCGCAACTTCTTCATGGAGAAGTACCTCCCGCTCGTGCGCTACAACGCCGAGCGCATCTACACGCGACTGCCCGATGAGGTCGACATCCAGGACCTCATGAGCGCAGGGCTCTTCGGGCTCATGGACGCCATCGACGCGTTCGACCTCGAGCGCGGCGTCAAGTTCGAGACCTACTGCGCCCCGCGCATCCGCGGCGCCATCCTCGACGAACTCCGCTCGATGGACTGGGTCCCCCGCCTTGTCCGTCACCGCACCGCCAAGGTCGAGGCCGCCCGCCAGCGCTTCGAGATGGCCAACGGTCGTTCGCCCACCGACGACGAACTGTGCGAGTTGCTCAGCCTCGACGACGAGGAGTTCGACAAGTTCAAACGCGACAGCGCGGCCGTCAGCCAGTTCTCGCTGACGCGCAAGTGCTTCCAGTCCGATGGAAGCCGCGACGTCCGCGAGATCGACGTGATCAAGGACGGGTCGCAGCGCAACCCGTTCGGCGAGATCCAGCGCAAGGACGTCAAGGAGCTGATCACCAAGGGCCTGAGCCGCGCCGAGCGCCTGATCGTCATCCTCTACTACTACGAGGAGATGACGATGAAGGAGATCGGGGCCACGCTGGACCTCTCCGAGTCCCGCGTCAGCCAGATGCACAGCTCCATCCTCGCCCGCCTCAAGGCCCAGATGCAGCACCGCGAGCGCGAGCTCGAGCCCGCCCACGAGGGCTGAGGCCCAAGCAGCCGCCTGCGCCATCTGCGAGCGTGCGTGTGTACCCTTGACGCGTGGACACGCACGACGTGTACATCGCGATCGGATCCAACCAGGGCGATCGCCTCGCGCTCATCCGTGACGCGATCTCGCGCATCGCCGCGCTCGACGGAACCAGCATCGTCGCCCGCGCCGGCCTCTTCGAGACCGACCCCGTCAGCCTCGATCCCGACGACAAGGATGCCGGCGGGGCGTACCTCAACACCGCCGTCGCGGCACGCACGTCGCTCGATCCCCACGCGCTCCTAAGCGCCCTCCTGGGCATCGAACGCGAGCTCGGACGCCTCCGGACCCCCGAGACCCGCTGGGCAGCCCGCCCGATCGACCTGGACATCCTCCTCTACGCGGATCGAGGGCTCGACGCGGATGATCTCCGGATCCCGCACCCGCGCCTGAGCGAAAGGGCGTTCGTCCTCGCGCCGCTGGCGGAGATCGCCCGGGACGTCGTCGTTCCGGGCGATGGGCGGACGGTCGGCCAACTCGAGGATGCGCTGGACGCCCGCGCTCGAGCGGTGATCATCGGGAGGCTCTCCTATGCGCTGTAGGTCGTTGCCACTGGTGTCGCTCGCGTGCTGGGTGGCCTTGGCGGCGGTCCCATCGCTCGCGGGTGCCCAGCGAGTGGGCCTGCCCGTCGAGACCGCACTCGAGGACCTCCGCCGGGCGTACAGGACGGAGACGTTCAGCGACCATGTGACGATCTCCGTGCAGCGTGACTCGGCCCCAGGGCGCATCGTCGAGGACCTCCGCATCAGCGGCGGCCGCCGGCTCACCGACGACTCACGCCGGGTCCGGATCGACCTGAACGTCCTCGACGTCTACGCCATCGCCGCCGAAGCCCGCTCGGGTGATGGCGACGAGGCTGCCATGAAAGCGACCGTTCTGGTCACCAGCGATCGCGACGACTCTCGGTACGTGCGCCGGGAGTTCGATGGAGACCTGACCGCGCGGACGCTCGAGCGGATCATCCCGCCGCTTCCTACCCCGCAGTTGGACCTGGCGTTCTCTGATCAGTGGCCACCCACCCGTTTCACTCCATACGCCGAGGAGATCCGGTGGACGGAGGCGTGGCTGCCCAATGCCGACCGAGGCGTGGCGGCGCACCTTTCCGGCGAGTTCGCCAACGGGACAGTGCGCGTGGTGATCGACGTCGACTCGGGGCGTCTTCGGCGGTTCAGTATCCGGCGCGACGACCTCGCGATGACCATCGAGGGTGAGGTTCGCGACGCTCGCGAGGCCGACCCGAGCGGGTGGACGCTCGATGCCGGCGGGCGCGACCCGGTTGAGCGGGTCGCGGACCTCCGGCGCCGTGCCGCGCTGCTCGAGGTGGGCGACCGCTCGCCGGACCTCGGGCTCCTGCTTCCCGGCGGGCGTCCGTTCGTCGTGCGCGAGGGCGAAGGGGCGAGGGCGGTCGCGATCATCTGCGTGCGCGAGTCCGACGACGAGGCACGGGACGCGTGCATCGCCGCCCTTGGCGCGGTCGGTGCGTCGGTGGGCGAGACCGCGGCCCCAGTCGGCGCGTTGGTCGTCCGTCCTGGACGAGCGGGTCTTGCTGAGCGACTGAGCGCGTGGCAGGACTCGATCGGCGGCGCATCGATGCTGTGGTCCCCATCGCCCGAGTCATCGATCGAGCGAATCGCGCGAGGGACGAGCCTGGGCGTCGTCGTGATCGACGGGGCAGGGGTTGTGCGCGATTCCTTCGACGCAGGCGCGATGAGCGCAGACGACATCGCTGCACGGGTCAAGCGAGCGCTCGAGACCGATGGCGCGGGTGGGTGAGCCCGATCGACAGTGGGGGGATGGGGCGGTTCAGCCCGCCTCGGCCCTCGGGTGCGCCTGCTTGTACGCCTCCTCGAGGCGCTTGGACGTCAAGTGCGTGTAGATCTGTGTCGTGCTCAGCGACTGGTGACCCAGCAGCTCCTGGACGGAGCGCAGGTCGGCGCCGTTCTCCAAGAGGTGGGTCGCGAAGCTGTGCCGGAGGGTGTGCGGGGAGATGTCCGTGTCGAGCCCGGCCTCGGCAAGGTACTTGTCGAGCTTGCGCCGCACCGAGCGTGAGCTCAGCCGCTTGCCGTGCTTGTTCATGAAGAGCGGGTGACGCGGCTCGGCGCTCTGCCAGCTGCGCCCGTAGCGGGCGTCGTCGCGCACCATCTGCATGTAGCGTCCGATGGCGGCCAGGGCGTGCATCCCGAGCGGGACCAGGCGCTCCTTCTTGCCCTTGCCGCGCACACGGAGGGCCTCACCGCCCTCGTCGAGGTCCTCGAGGTCGAGCGCGACGAGCTCGGAGACGCGGATGCCGGTGGAGTACAGGGTCTCGAGCAGGGCGCGGTCGCGCATCCCGAGGACGTCGGCGTCCGATGGGGTGCTCAGCAGCTTCTCGATCTGCTCGATCGTGATCGCCTTGGGCAGGCGCTTGGACTGGCGGGGGGTGCGGATGGCGGTCATGGGGTTCGCAGGAGCGAGCCCGTGACGCCATGCCCACTTGTAGAAGGACCGGAGGGTCGCGATCTTGCGTGCCAGGGTGGCCGGCGAGTACTCGAGGCTCGAGAGGTGCGCCAGGAACGACCGGATCAGGTCCGGGTCGGCGTCGAGCATGAGGTCGGTCAGCGTGGTCGGGCTGATGCTGGCAATGACATCGGCCTCGGGCGCGTTCTCGTGCGCACGACGGCGTGCCTCGAGCGTCTGACGCTCGATCTGCTCGTTCGGCTCGATCGCCTTCTCTTCAGCGAGGAACTCGGTGTATTGACGGAGGTCCGCGCCGTAGCAGCGGGCGGTGTACGGGCTGAAATGACGCTCGTCGGTGAGGTAGGAGCCGAAGGCGTCGATGAGCGGGAGCTGGGGCATGGTGCACTCCGTTGCGGGTCGGTCGAGCGCAAGACGTGTGGCCTCTGGTCCTTGGAAGCCGTGCTGGGGGAGGGAACAAGCCCCGGTCCGCGTCTTGGTGGTGTCTGCCTCGTTGGCCGGCGTTGTGAAGCGCGGGCCACACGTGGCATCGCGCATCAACCGGCGGGTTGCGCCGCGACCATTCGGGTGAGCCGGAGTCGTTCCGCGTCGAGCAGACGCTCCAGGGCCGTCCAGGCCGCGAAGTCCGTGTACAGCTCCATGCTCGCCAGGAATCGCCTCCACCCGAGGGCGGAGTCGTAGTCGTGCCGTCCCGTCGCGTAGCGTTCGACGCGCATCTGCACCGCGTGGCTTGCGCCATCGAGGAACATGCTGACGCTTGCGCCGGGGCCTTGCCCGGTCACGGTCAGCGGGATGTCGTCGCCCGAGTACGCCGCCCGGAGTTCGGCCGGGTCGACTGTGCTTGGTGTTCGCCGCTCGGTGATGAAGAGGGTGAGGCTCAGTCCGAGCTTCGGGGGGTCGTAGGGGTCGTAGGCGGTGACGGCACCGATGATGAGCCCATCAACGCCCAGGGTGCGGGCAAGCTGCATGGCCTCATCGGGAGACGTGACACCGTGGAGCCCGAGCGACTCCATCGCGCCGAGGACGCGATCGGTGGGCACCGCGGCGAGTCCCTCGGCTTCCGTGATCTTGTTCACGAGAGCGTCGGTAACGCGCAGGCTCTGTGTGGTGGTGGTGCCGGCCTCGTTGAGCAGCGGCGCGACCCCGAAGACGACGTCCCCACCGACCGAGTCGTAGGGGGAGACGAGCGTGTGCGGCGGATCAAGCCTGTCGCTCTTGTTGGCGCAGCCGCCGACAAGGAGCGAGCCCGCGAGGACCGACGCGCAGAGCACCAGGGTGCGCACGACGGCGAGCATGGTCTGTACGGTTGTCATGGCGTCCTGCCGGAATCTGCGGGTGGCTCTGCCTTCCCGCACTTGAGTTCGGATCGCCGGGGCCGCCACGGGGACGACGCCCGACGTGTTGAGCGGTGTCAGGGAGCGGTCTGGACGGTGGCGACGTCGGTGTTGTCGGCGTCGGGGTTGCCCCCGCGCAGGGCGGTCAGGGCGCGCTCGGAGCCGATGGACCAGATGTTGTCGACGCCGTCGCGATCGGAGACGAAGTAGATGCGTCCGTCGGCGCCCCACGTGGGCATGAGGTTCAGGAACCCACCGGTGGTGAGCTCGACGCGCCCGCCGCCGTCGGCGCTGGCCATCCAGAGGTCGCTGGCGTGGGGGCGCGTGGTCCGCTCGCTGAACGAGCGATCGTCCATGTGCACCGAAGCAAAGCAGATCGTCTGCCCGTCGGGGCTCCACGAGGGGTTGATGAAGGCGGCGTCGCGCGTGCCGACGATCTCCGTCGGGGTCGAGGCATCGCCGGGGGAGTAGTCGACGGTCCAGAGGCTAAAGCGCCGGTCCCCGCGCTCGCGGGCACGCTGGAAGAGGATGCGGTCGCGACCGCCGACGCCCGTCTGCTCGACGGGGCACCAGCTCGGGAACATCCCGTAGCCGATGAACTCCGCCGAACGCGGGCGGTCGACCTCGGCCACCCACATCTCCCATGCGCCGCTGACGGCGCCGAGGCGGCAGAAGACCAGACGCGAACCGTCGGGGCTCCAGGTCGGGTGCAGTTCGTGGTCGGGCCCGGAGGTGATCTGAACGGGCTGGCCGCCGCGAGCGGACATGACGTAGACGTCCCAGGATCCGGCGCGGTCACTCGCGAAGGCGACGCGTGTGCCGTCGGGGCTGAAGACGGGCATGACGTCCTGCGCGGGGTCGGCGGTGAGCTGTGTCAGCGTGTTGCCGCCCGCGGGCATGACGTAGATGTCCGCGGTGGGGCGGTGCTGGGTGGAGGCGAAGACGATCGTGCCGTCCTTGTTGGCGCTGGGGTCGAACGCGGCGCCCTCACCGGCGAAGGTGAGCTGGCTGAGCGACTCCATGCCGTCGAGAACGGGGGTGCCCTGCGGTGCGCCGGTGGTTCTAAAGCTGACCCATGCGTCGGAGTCGGGCATGGCATCGCGCGTGTCGCCGATGACGGGCTCGCTCATCCCCGGCAGGGCGTAGGCGAATGCCTCGGGACTGGGCGCGGTCTTGTTGAGCGGCGTGCCCTGGACCGGCTCGGGCGGAGCCGAGCGGATCACGAAGGTGCGCTCGTTCTGGCAACCGGCCAGGGTCACGAGGGCGACAGCGCCGGTGGTGAGCGTGCAGCGCGTGGCGAATGACATCATCAAGCCTCCCTTGCGGCCCGAGCCCGAGGGCGTGCGGAACGTGGGGGGATCGACCGTCCAAGGGGCCCGTGTGGGGACGCCGGGCTCCACCGCGACGCCGACGCGCGTCGGGCGGTCTTCGCGGCATCTCCTCGCCGCGACCGGAGATACGCCTCCTGTCGCCCGACGAGGCCTTTATCGGACGGCCTGCCCCCGGGGCTTGAGTGCCCCGCGGCCCGGCCGAGAAGATCCATCGACTGATCGGATGGGCATCCTGAGTCCGGATACAGGGTCAGGTCACGATCTCACATCGGACCCGCCCCGGGCGTTCTCATGCCCTCTGGTTCCCCCCCGGATCCGTCTGCAGGCCGTGTCAGGCGCAAGAGCGGAAGCCGCCGCACTCGTCGTCGCCCCAGCGGGCGGCGCCGCGCGGGGTGCGAGACCAGAGCAGGTGCTCGAGGTAATCGTGCAGGGCCACGTCGTCGAACTGCGAGAGGAACTCGCTCGTCGCCGAGGGGTTGAGCTCGATGATGCGCACGATCAGCGCGTCACGCTCGGTGGGCTTGGTCTCGGACTCGGCGAACGGACGGGCGGGTGTGACCATGATCAGCTCCTTCGGGCGGCTCACCGGTATCGGGCCGCCCCCCGAACGTCCTGAAGGGTGTAACGTCCCACGGACCGGAGACGCGCATGAATCGACCGATCTGGATTCTCGACGCCGGCGCTCCTTCGCCGGGGACGCTCACGACGATCGCCGGCGAACCGGTCGCCTCCGCCTCCAGCGGACACCCGCTCGAGCCGCGCTTCTCGATCGGACCGGGCGCCGGTGGACGCGTGCTCTGGTCGGGCACGCCGGGCGATGACCCCTTTGCCTCCGACTTCCGTGTTTGGACCGACGAGGCCTGGGCCGGCTTGGCTCGCGCAATCGCGGCGCTCCGAATGGAGGTCGGACCGGATGTGATGCTGTGGGTCCGGCCGCACGCATGTCATGTAGTTTCCGACCTGCCCTCGTGCCGCCGGTTCTTGTCGGATGTGGCCGACGCCTCGACGCGTGTGCTGCTGGATCCGGCGTCGATGCTGACGGAGGAGCTGGTCGGAGCCGCGGAGGACCACCTTGTCCGGATCCTCGACGGACTCGGGCGCGAGCCCGGGGTTGGCGCGGTCTTGGTCGCCGACGTTGGGGCGTCGGGTGGGCCCGTTTCGTTGGGCGAAGGTGTGCTGGGGGCCGAGTTGGCCGCGTCGTTGGTCCGGGATCGAGCCCGCTCCGATATGCCGCTGGTGCTGTTGGAGGGCGACCGCGAGCGGGCGTCGGCACTCGCCACGGGCGGGCCGATCGGCTAGAGTCGCCCGATCCAGACCCCCCGCACCGCCGGAGGCACGCTCGATGGCCGATTCGCCCAAGCTCGATCATCCGACCTTCGCGCTCGTGAAGGAGCGTCTGGCCGGCAAGCGGTTCCGGGCGACGGAGTTCCGCGAGCAGTCCACTCTGATCGTCGAGCCGGCGGACCTGCACGAAGTGCTGGCGCTGCTCAAGGGCGAGGGGTACGACTTCCTCTCGGACATCACCGGCGTCGACTACCTCGGCTACCCGTCCGAGACGATCGGGCGCTTCGGCGTGATCTACAACCTCGTCGCCACGTCACGCGACGACCGGTTCTTCGTCAAGACCTTCCTCGACCCGAGTGTCCCAACCGAGGGGATCGAGGAGGACCCGGCGCTCTTCCTGGATTCGGTCACCGACCTCTGGTCGGGCGCCGAGTGGATGGAGCGCGAGGTCTTCGACATGTACGGGATCCGCTTCCGCAACCACCCGGACCTGCGGCGCATCCTCATGTGGGAGACCTACCCCGCCCACCCGCTGCGCAAGGACTACCCCCTGCGCGGGCATGGGGAGCGCGAGGCCTACAAGGTCGTCGACCGCACGTCGGCCTAGCACCGAGACCAATGTCGTGGGTTGGAATCAACGCGGCGTCGTGATCGGCGTCGGCTCGGTGATCACCACGCGATCGGTTCGCAGGTTCCAGTAGAACCGGCGTGCGACGATCGGCGCGGGTTGGTCCGGGTCCGAGATCGTCACGCGGTTGTCGGCGCTGGCCGTCGCGATCAACTCGGCCAGACGCGCGTCGTACGTCAGCGTGTCGGCGAGCAGCTCACGCCTCCCGGAGCGTGCGTAGACGGCGCCGGCTGCGGTCGCATTCGCGAGGTCCGGCGACTCCGACGAGCCGGGTCCGGGCTCGGTGAAGTCCGCGTCGAGCCGGTCGCAGAGGATCTCGGCGGGCGGACGTCCGTCATCCGGCGAGTGCAGCAGGCGCACGCCGGGCTCGATCTCGACGT
>JANQQG010000234.1 GCA_028285065.1 Phycisphaerales bacterium | reverse complement strand
GATCTGTTCAACGTGACGATCACGGGCAAGCAGGCGCACGGGGCGTACCCGCATCTCGGGCACGATCCGATCGTCGCGTCGGCGCACGTGGTCACGGCCTTGCAGGCGATCTGCTCACGCGCGGTCAGCCCGCTCGAGTCGGGTGTCGTGACGGTCGGCGCGATCCATGGCGGGACGGCTTCGAACATCATCCCCGAGGTCGTGCACCTGCAGGGGACGATCCGTGCGCTCGATTCGGATGTGCATGAGTTGCTGCGTCGGCGCGTGGTGGAGGTGGCGGAGCGCACGAGCGAGGCGCACGAGTGCCGTGCTTCGGTGGCGTTCGAGGGTGGGTACCCGGTCGTTGAGAACGACCCGGCGACGGTCGAGCGTTTCTTCGGCGTTGCGTCGGGATCGATCGGCGCCGAGCACGTGCAGACGCTGGAGCAGCCGACGATGGGCGGCGAGGATTTCGCGTTCTACACGCAGCACGTGCCGAGTTGCTTTTTCGTGGTCGGGCTGTTCCCGCAGCACGCGGAGAGCACGCCGACGCTGCACGAGCCGACGTTCAACTTCAACGACGACGCGTTCGCAACGTCGCTGCGTGTGATGTGCGAGTTGGCGCTGGACCGGACACCCTGAGCGTGCGGTCCCGGTGAGCGGGCGGGGGGAGCGCACGAAAAAGCCCGCGTCACGGGGTGTCCGTGACGCGGGCCAGATCCGAAGAACCGCTCGTGACGGGCAGGTGGGCGCAACGAACTGGCGCACCAAATCGGCGTGGTACCGACGCCGGGGCCCGGAGCGGGGATGGGATTTCTGCGGGGTCCTGGGAGAGCAAATCGCAGGGCCCAAAGCGGAGCAACGACTCAATCAGTGTGGCTCAGACGCGGGGGCCGTTCAAGATGTGGGACGCGAACTTGCGCAATCTCAGCGCTCCGCCCTGGTGCGACCGGTCCAGGCGTCAGGGGCGGCTCAAGAGGCGATCGTTGGGGGGGCCGGCTGGCCGGTGGAGGGGTAAGGGGGTGGGCCTAGAGCCAACGGAGGGTGGTGGTGCCCTTGGTTGGCTGTGGGCGTCGCTCCAGAGCCCTGTTGAGGCTCTCGGCGGCATCGCCCATGGGCGAGCCGGGGCATCGCTTCGCGATCTCGACGAGCGTCTCGGTGACCGGGATGAGCGTCTCGGGGCGTGGCATCGTGCCACCACCCCCGACATCGGGGAGGACCTCGAGGACCTCTGTGGCCTTTGTGAGCGGGATGGCGGCCTCGGCGGAGCCCGCTCCCTCCTGTTCGAAGAGGGTGGCCGCGAGGGAGAGCGACATGGCAAGGAGGCCCTCGCTGGGGGTGAGGGCGTCGCAGCCGAGGATCGACCGGGCGGCGCGGCGGCAGAGGGCTGCGGATGGGTCGATATCCACGACCACCTCCAGGACAGTCTTCCGGACGGAGCGGGGAAAGGGCCGCCCCGGTCCTGGGGGCTTATGCACGGACTGCATCGGTCAGTTCTGCCTAGTCCTGAGGCGGTGTCCTCACCCGGGTCGGGGGGAGCCAGGCGGTGGGGCGGTCTGGGCGGGTTCTGGTGGTGAGAAGGGTGCGGGCGGGGCCTTCACATCCGGTGGGGCGGTGGCGAAGATCCTGTGTTCGCTCGCAGGAGTCCGAGACATGCCCCCGAAGCCGTCCGAGCGTGTTCTGGCCCTTCACCCCGAGAACAAGGCCCCGACGCGGGTGCGTCGTGATGCGTACGAGGCGTATCGGAAGGCGATCCTGCGCGTGGTGCCGAGGACGAAGGGTGGGGTTGCGTTCGGCGACATCGCGGACCTGATCGACGGGTCGCTGCCGGAGGCGGTCGCGTCGTCGACGAAGGCGCTGTGGTGGGTGACGACGGTGAAGCTGGACCTGGAAGCGCGTGGGCATCTCGAGCGCGTGGACGGGGTGAAGCCGCAGCACGTGCGTCGGACGGGTCTGGCGCTGAGGGAGTCGCCTGCGGAGGTCGTTTCGGGGGAGGCGGTGGGAGCTGCGAAGAAGAAGGCGGCGAAGAAGCCGGTGAAGAAGTCGGCGAGGAAGAAGGCGTCGTCGGGTGCTGGGGGGGAGTCAGGGACTCAGGTGACGCCGGCGTCCCTGAGCCTTTGGCTGCGGGACGTGCCTGAGCACGTGAGCGACTGCGCTTTGGCGCTGATTGCGCTGATCCGCGAGGAGACGCCGGAGGCGACCGAGACGCTGCGGACGGGGTGGAACACGGTGATCTACTTGCCGCCGGGCGCGTCGATGCGTTCTGGTCTTGGGTGCGCGGTGCTCCCGCAGAAGAAGCACGTGAACCTGCAGTTCTTCAACGGGGTCGGGTTGCACGCGCCCCCGGGGCTGTTGGAGGGGACGGGCAAGACGGCGCGTCACATCAAGGTGCGCGCGCTGGATGACATCGAGCCGAAGCTGTTCGGTCGGTTGGTGCGGGACAGCATGCGTTCGTGATCGTCGGTCGCGTCGTTACGGGCCGGCGGCGCCTGCGAGGGCGGCGAACCCGAAGAAGATGAAGAAGATGACGAGCCAGGCGGAGCCGAGCAGGCCGATGATCAGGCCCGCGATGGCGAAGCCCTTCGGCTCCCTGCCGAGTGCTACGGCGCTCATGATGACGCCGATGGGGCAGACGAGCCCGCCGCAGACCAGGAAGCCGACGAGCGAGACGACGAAGCCCGCGACGCCGAGCCCGTTGCTTGGGGCTTGCTGGTAGACGACCTGTGGGCGTTCTTGTGGGGGCTGGGGGTGCTGGGGGTGCTGTGACATTGTCGGGTCTCCGGCAAGGGCGCCTGGGCGGCGTTCTCGGGAACGAATCTACCAGGATTCTGTAGGCTCGTGTGGATGAGCGAGGCGCGTCGGTACGGGCTTGCCAAGGCGATCGGTCCCGGGATCCTGTTCGCGGGGGCCGCGATCGGTGTGTCGCACCTGGTTCAGTCGACGCGTGCGGGCGCGACGTTCGGGCTGGGTGCGCTGGGGATCGTGCTGCTGGCGAACCTGACGAAGTACCCGGCGCTGTCGTTCGGTCCGCGCTGGGCGTGCGCGACACGGACGAGCCTGCTCGAGGCGTACCGGCGGCAGGGGGACTGGGCCCTGGCGGTCTTCGCGCTGGTGACGGTCGGGACGATGTTCACGATCCAGGCCGCGATCACGCTGGTGACGGCGGCG
>JANQQG010000214.1 GCA_028285065.1 Phycisphaerales bacterium | reverse complement strand
CCCGCACCACCGCCGCCGCCCCCATCGGACGATCCGATCCGCCGGACGCTGGACGGGATGGAGACGCAGTACGCCGAACTGGAGGCGTCGCTCGCCGACCCCGAGGTGCTGTCGGACCACCGGCGCGTTCGGGACCTCTCGATCAAGAAGAGCGCGCTCGAGCCGGTCGTCCAGGGCTACCGCGATTACAAGCGTCTCGAGGACGAGAGCGAGGAGCTGCGCACCGCGATGAGCGCTGCGGACGATCCGGAGCTCGCGGAGATGGCGGCGGAGGAACTGCCTCGCATCGAGGCGGAAGCGTCGCGGATCCTCGAGGAGGTCAAGGCGGCGCTGGTCACCAGCGACGACCGGGCGATCGGGTCCGTGATCATGGAGATCCGTGCCGGCGCCGGCGGAGACGAAGCCGGCCTGTGGGCGCGCGACCTGATGGGCATGTACGAGAAGCACGCCCAGCGACGCGGGTGGAAGCTCGAGACGCTCGAGCTCGGCGAGGACGGGGGCATGGGCGGTGTGCGGCGTGCGGTGCTCGGCGTGCGCGGGGAGGGCGTCTGGTCGGAGCTCGGCTTCGAGGCGGGCGTCCACTCGGTCAAGCGCGTGCCAGCGACGGAGAGCCAGGGCCGGATCCACACGTCGACCGCGACGGTGGCCGTGCTCCCGGAGGCGGAGCAGGTCGAGGCGACGATCGATTGGAACGTGGACGTCGAGGAGCACATCACCACGGCGCAGGGGCCGGGCGGGCAGAACGTGAACAAGGTGGCGACGGCCGTGCACCTCGTGCACAAGCCCACGGGCGTGGAGGTTCGGATGCAGGAGTCCAAGAGCCAGCATCAGAACCGAGAGAAGGCGCGTCGCCTGTTGGCCGCAAGGGTCGCGGAGATCGAGCGTCAGAAGGCGGAAGCCGAGCGCTCGGCGGACCGTCGTTCGCAGATCGGCGCCGGCGAGCGGAGCGAGAAGATCCGGGTGTACCGCTACCAGGAGGGGATCGTCGTCGACCAACGCGTCGGTGATCGCTTCCAGCTCACCAAGATCCTGGCGGGTGAGCTCGACGAGTTGATGCGGGCGCTGACCGAGCAGGAGACGGCCCGTCGCCTGGAGGAGCTCGCGTCGTGACGCTGCTGTGCGCCTCGATCATGGTGCACGACCTGGCGCAGGCGCTCGATGCGATCGACCAGGCCCAGAGCGCAGGCGCGGATCTGGTCGAGCTGCGCCTGGATGAGGCGTTCGGCGGCGAGGGCGACGGGGCGGGAGAGAAGCTGGCGATTGACCTCGTGCGTGAGTCGTCCCTGCCGGTGATCGCGACATGCCGGTCGCGCGAGGAGGCGGGTCCGGTCGGCGGGTACGACGGCGATGACATGGCTCGCGTGTCGTTGTACGAGCGTCTGGGAACGCTTGATGTGCCTCAGCGACCCCCGCGGTACCTGGACGTCGAGTGGTCGACGTACTCGCGTTCGGCGAACCTGCGACAGAAGGTGAACTTGGCGGTCGCGCACCCGAAGCAGGAGCGGGATCTGGCGACGTCGCTGATCCTCTCGACGCACGACTTCACGGATCGGCCATCGGACCTCGCGCGGCGCGTGCGCGCGATGCAGGATGAGGACGCGTGCCGCGTCGTGAAGCTGGCGTATCGGGCGCGGTCCGTGCGCGACACGATCGACCTGGCGGAACTGATCGGCGACTGCCCGAAGCCGATGATCGCGATCGGGATGGGCGAGTACGGCATCCCTTCGCGCATCCTCGCGCCGCGCATCGGTGGGTACCTCACCTTCGCGTCGATCGATCCGGAGGAGGCGACCGCGCCGGGGCAGGTCTCGCTCGATCAGTTGCTGACCACCTACCGATTCCGCTCGATCGGACGCTCGACCCGGGTCTACGGGGTCATCGGATCCCCGGTCGCCCACTCGCTCAGCCCCCTCATGCACAACGCGGCGTTCGGCGCGATCGAGGAGGACGCGGTGCTCGTGCCGATGTCGGTCGCACCGGGATACGAGTCGCTCAAGGCGACGGTGCTGGCGCTCCTGGACGACACGCTCGTCGGGTTCTGCGGTGCGGCGGTGACGCTCCCGCACAAGGAGGAGCTCGTTCGCCTTGCGCGTGAGCAGGTCGAGGCAGGCGAGGCGTGGGAGCTCGACGAGTTGTGCGAGCTGTGCGGGGCCGCGAACACGATCGAGGCGGAACGGGGTGGCGACGGGCGGGTGACACGCGTGCGCGTGCGAAACACGGATGCGGAGGCCGCGACGGCTTGCCTGATCAAGGCACTCGGGAGCGCGCTCGCGACGAGCCACGTCGCGGTGCTGGGCGCGGGCGGGGTCGCGCGGGCGGTCGTTGCGGGCGTCGCGTCGCGCGGGGCTCGTGTGACGATCTTCAACCGATCGCCCGAGCGTGCACAGCGGATCGTCGACGAGATCGGGGGACGCCTGGCCGGGCGCGTTGAGGCGAGAGGGCTCGATGCGTGCGGGCGCGAGGTGTGCGACGCGTACGTCAACTGCACGCCGCTGGGGATGGTCGGCGGGCCTGGTCCGGACGCCCGGGCCGTGGACTTGTCATCGATCGACGGGCTCGGTGCTAGGACGGTCGTGTTCGACACGGTCTATCGACCGCTCGAGACCCCACTGCTCGCCCAGGCGCGTTCGCTCGGGATGCGAACCGTCACGGGGCTGGAGATGTTCGTCGCGCAGGGCGCGGCCCAGTTTGCTGGCTGGACCCGGCGTGACGCGCCGGTCGAACAGATGACCTCTTCTGTGCGAATGGCGCTGTCGGAATGAACGACGATCAGGCCAAGAGCGTCGAGCAAGCGTGCGAGTGCCCCATCGTTCCCGATGCGCGCCGGCACGTGCTCTACCCTGACCGCTACGTGTGGTACGTGCTCGTCTCGTCACTCGACCTGATCATGACGAACACGGTCTTGAACTACCTCGGGTTCTACGAGGTCAACACGATCGCGCAGAAGGCCATCGAGTGGATGGGCTTCTGGGGACTGATCGGCTTCAAGTTCGCGACGGTGATCCTGGTCGTGTTGATCTGCGAGTGGGTCGGGTGCCGGCGGCGCGAGCTCGGGCGCAAGCTGGCGACGTGGGCCGTCGTGATCTCGGCCTTCCCGGTCGTCGCGGCACTCGCGCAGGTCGCGTGGCTCGTGGTGAGCTAGTCGTCCTCGCCCGGGATCGCGATCCCGCTGGTGCGCAGGATCGTCTTGAAGGCGTCGCCGAACACGAAGTTGTGGTCGGGGAAGCCAGCGGCCGCGCCCATGTTCTGGTCCAGGAACGAGAACATCAGGTTCACCTCGCCGATCGGCTCGAACGTGCCCGAGCCGGCGTGGTCGAGCAGATCGACCGTCCCCATCGTCGCGGCCCCGCGTGAGTCCATGCGCTGGACGGTCGCGGTGTAGCGGAGCGTCGAGCCGGGCATCGCCTCGCGTGTCAGTTCCGCCTTGGAGATCTTGGCGAGGATGACCTTCTCGCGGAAGGCGCCGGCGTGGCCGACGAGGACGCCGCCGGTCTGTGCCATGCCTTCGAGGATGAGCGAGGCGGGCATGACGGGGAGCGCACCGCGCGTCTCGGTGCGGGGGAAGTGGTCGTGGAGGTGGTCCTCCGCGAGCGAGACGTTCTTGATCGCGACCATGCGCTCGGCGGGGACGAGCTCGGTGATCCGATCGATCCACATCCAGCGCACGGTGATCGCCTTCCAAGGGGAGGGAGGTGGGACGGGGGCAGGGGAGTGCGGACGGTGGTCAGCCGGCCAGCTTGTTCTCGACGAAGGAGACGAGCGTGTCGACGGTGAACAGCTCGGAGACCTTGCCGACCTCGGGGTTGGCCTCGAAGGCTGTGAAGTCGATGTGCGGGAGCTTCTCTTTCATCGCCGCGATGCCGGTCGCGGTGACCTTCCCGTCCTGGACGAACTCGCTGTTGCGCCCGACGTCGTCGGGGAAGAGCTCGCCGTCCGCGATCTTGAAGTCGAACTCCTGCTCGAGCTTGAAGCGGATGTCGAGGTAGTCGATCGACTCGGCGCCCAGATCGCCCTCGAGGGTCGCCTCTGCGGTGACCTCGTCGTCGTCAGCCGCGAGGGCGTCAACGAGCACTTCCTTGACCTTCTCGAAGATCTCTTCGCGTGTCATCGCGTCTCCATGAACTCACCCGAAGGCCCCATCGACTCGGGGGACGTTCGGTGAGCGGGCATCCTACTCGCTTCGGACGGGGCCTGACACCCGGGCCGGGCGCAGGGTCAGGCGTCCGGAGACAGCCACCTCGTCCTGGCCCCCCTCGCCGGCGTCCACGACACTGCCCTCGCCCTTGAACTCCACGGACCCGTCCTCGTGGCGCTTGTGGACCGAGACGTCCACCCGCAGGCCCTGCCCGGGACGGACGAACCGCCCGTAGCGAACCCCACGGACCTGCCCCAGCACGTAGGGGACGGCATCATCGGGGAGCAACTTCCTGGCGGCCTGGACGAGGGTCTCGACCATCATCACCCCCGGGAGCACCGGGAAGCCGGGGAAGTGATCGGCGAGGTACTCCTCGGCGCTGGTCACTTGCTTGAGGGCGACGATGCGGTCCTCGGACCGCTCGATGACCCGATCGATGAGGTCGAACTGCATAGCGACGACTATAGCCCCACCCCCCCCTTCCCCCCCTCCCCCCCCCCCGCGCCGCCTCCGCGCGGCCCGACCAGGGCGGGGCCAAGGGGGGACGGTCCGGCTAGGCTCCGCCCGTGAGCGTGACCCACGAGGACGCAATCTGCCTCCGCCACTGGGAGTACTCGGAGACGAGCCAGGTCGTCTCGCTGCTGACCCGGCGCGTTGGTCTCGTCCGTGCGCTCGCCAAGGGCTCGCGCCGCCCCAAGACCCCATTCAGCGGCGGGGTCGAGCTGCTCACGCGCGGGACGGCCGGGCTGATCATCAAGCCCGACGTCGATCTCTCGCTGCTCACCGAGTGGGACCTCGTCGAGACATTCAGCCGACTCCGCACGCGCCTGGTCCCCTACCACGTCGCGAGCTACCTCGCCGAACTAACGCAGCTCGCGCTGCGCGACCGCGACCCGCACCCGGCGCTCTTCGACGGGCTGGTGGCGTCGTTGCGGGCGCTGTGCACGGACGAAGGGGGTGCGGCGGAGGGCAGCGGGCGGTGGTCGGTGCTCGCTTCGTTCCAGTGGGGGCTGCTCGAGGAGACGGGGTACCGGCCGCACCTGGAGGATGCGCCGGATCTCGATGTGGTCGGGTTCAGCCCCGAGCGAGGCGAGTTCGTCGCGTCGGACTCGGTGCTCAATGGGGAGATCTGGAAGGTGCGGCGCGAGACGCTCGGCGTGTTGCGCGCGCTGGAAGAGGGCGCGCGGGTCGAGGTGAGCCCCGCGCTCGAACGCGGCGCTCGCCTGCTGGGGTGGTACCTGCGCGTGGTTCTCGGACGTGAGCCGCACACCTTCCCGCTGGTCTTTGGGGAGGCTGCCCCCAGCGGGCCTGGCGCTCGGACCTGAAGTCGAGCGGGAGCCGAGCCGATAAGGCCCTAGTTCGCGTGCAGGGACGCTCGCACGTCGTGACACCAAGGAAGGGGTCATGAACCCAGACGTACTTGAAAAAGTGCTCGAGTGCCGTCGGCTCCCGAGCCTGCCCGCGGTCGCCGTCAAGGTCATCGAACTGACCAAGGACGACGACGTCGCGATGAGCGAGCTCGCGAGCACGATCCAGAACGACCAGGCGCTCGCCGCGAAGGTCCTGCGGACGGTGAACTCGAGCTTCTACGGGCTGCGCCAGCGCGTCAGCTCCATCCAGCAGGCGATCGTGATCCTTGGCCTGAGCGCCGTCAAGACGCTCGCGCTGGGGTTCAGCTTGGTCTCCGCGATCGAAGACAGCGACACCGGTGAGTTCGATCACGCCGGCTACTGGCGTCGTGCGCTGCTGACGGGCGTCTCCGCCAGGAGCATCGCGACGTCGACGCGCGGCGAGAGCCCCGAGGAGTGCTTCCTCGGCGGGCTGCTCCAAGACGTGGGGATGATCGCGCTCCAGCAGGCGATGCCAAAGCGGTACGCCCAGGTGCTCGCACAGGCGGGCCCCGACCATCGAGCGCTCGCGAAGACCGAACTGGCGGAACTCGAGGTGCAGCACCCGGACATCGGCGCGATGCTCGCCGAGCGCTGGAAGCTGCCGACCACGCTGATGCTCCCGATCAAGTACCACGAGCGCCCGACGGCCGCGCCGTCGGAACACCTCGACATCGTTCGTGCGGTGGGACTCGGGAACCTGGCGGCCGACGTCATGACGTCGGAAGAGCCGGCGCCCGCGCTGCGCAAGTACTACCAACGCGCAGAGCAGTGGTTCGGGCTCAAGGAGGGAGCCGCCGACGAGATCCTGACCAAGGCGGGCGAGGACACGAAACAGGTCGCATCGCTGCTCCAGCTCGACGCAGGCGAGTCGCCGAAGTCCACCGCGATCCTCGCCGAGGCCAAGGAACAGATGGCGGCGATCCCGATCCCGCCGACGCGGACCGCCTCGTCCAGCGGCATCGTGAACATGGACGAGTCGCAGGAGGGCGTGGACGACCTGACGGGGCTGCCGGACCGACACGCGTTCGATCAGATGCTGGTCGCGGCGTTCGAGCAGGCGATCGTCGGCGCGAACGAACTCGCCCTGGCTCTGTTCGAGATCGACGGGCTGGATGAACTGGTTGCCCAGTACGGCCCGGACATCGGCGACAACATCGTGGTGTCCGTCGCCGGACGCCTCGCGGACACGACCGTTCCGTGGGAGCAGGTGATGGTCTGCCGCTACGTCGACGCCCGTTTCGCGATGATGATGACCAAGACGGACCGGACCGAAGCCGTGCGGATGGCCGAGGAGGTCCGCAAGGCGCTGGACGCCGCGCCGATCGAGATCATCGCGGGCAAGTCTGCGCCGCCGACGCTTCCGATCACGCTCAGCGCCGGCGTGGCGTGCGTGGGCGAGGCGGGTGGGTCCCGTTTCCGAGACCCGTGCGATCTGACCGGCGTGGTCGAGAAGGCGGTCGCCGCTGCGAAGCGCGCCGGCACCAACACGCTGCGGGTCTACGCCCCGTCGCGCAGCAAGGCGGCCTGACTCACGCGGGCACGAGCCCCGCACGCGTGCAGGGCCGGAACCCGAACGAATCCAGCAGCGATCGCAAGTCGTCCAGCGAGACGGCGTTGATCATCGCGAGTTCCTCCTCGAGGGGGAGGTGGTCGCGGAGGTACGTCCATCGCCGGCCGATGCGCTGCATGCGTCCGCCGGGGCGCTCCCCAGAGAGCGTCACGCCGGTCGCGAGCTTGGAACGAACGCGAACGAGGTCGTCCTCGGTGAGCGCATCGCGGAGCGAAACGATCTCGCGGTCGATGGTCTCGCGCACCTGGTCGAGACGCGACGGCTCGCACGAGGCGTAGACGTACATGTCGCCCGTGCCGTCCCGCCCCTCGTGGGCCGCCTCGGCCTCGTCGGCGATGCCGGGCTCGATGAGCGCCCAGTGAAGGCGACCGGTGTCGGCGCCACCGAGGATCACGCTGAGCACACCGGCGGCGTACCGGCGCGGATCGGAGATGCTCGGCCCCTCTGCCGCCAGGAGGTAGTACGCGCGCCCGACGCGTTCATCGCGGATCGTGACGTCGTGATCGGCAAAGGACGGGCGGGCGGAATCGCGGGCGGCGTCCGTTCGTTCCCACCCGGCGCACAGCGCTCGCACTTGGTCGACGACGCGATCGAAGTCGAGATCACCCGCGAAGGCGACGACCGTGTTGTCCGCCGAGTAGCGCGTGCGGAAGTAGTCGCGCATGGACTCGACGCCCATCTCTGAGATCGTCTGCTTCGTCCCGAGGACGCGGTGCGCGAGCGGGTGCTCCGCGTAGTGCTCCTCCATCGCTCGCTCATAGAGGACCCAGAAGGGGTTGTCCTCGTACATGGCGATCTCTTCGAGGATGACGCCGCGTTCGAGGTTGAAGTCCTCATCTCGGAGCGCGGGCCTGAGCATGTCGGCGAGGACGTCGGTGACGTCCGCGAGCTTCTCAGGCAGGACCGATGCGTAGAAGCAGGTCATCTCGCTGGTGGTGTAGGCGTTGTTGCGCGCGCCGAGTGCATCGAAGTCCTGGTTGAGCGCCTCGGCCGAGCGCGTCGGCGTGCCCTTGAACATCATGTGCTCGAGGAAGTGGCTGACCCCCATCAGGGACGAGGGCTCGTCGCGCGCGCCAGCGCGGACGAAGAAACCCGCGGCCGCGGAGTGCGCGGACGTGTCGGTCTCGGCGATGATGGTCAGCCCGTTGTCGAGTGTCGCGTGGTGGAACTGGATGGCCATGGGCCGAGTCTACGCGCCGGCGGCGAGGCCCGCGCCGGGCGCGAGCGCCTCGCGGATCCCGCGTGCAGCCCCCTCGGGATCCGGCGCTGAACACACCGCGCCGCTGACGGCCACACCCTGGCAACCGAGGCCCGCAAGCTCAGCAGCCCGGTCGGCGTCGATCCCACTGATGGCCAGGTGCGGCACGGGCGCGCTGGTCTCGGGTCCGAACGCCTCGAGGTACCTGGCCAAGTAGGCGGGGCCGGCGAGGTGGTCCTTGGGCTTGGTGGGGCTGGGGAACATCGGACCGAGGCCGCAGACGTCCGCGCCGAGTGCGATCGCGCGTCGTGCCTGGTCGAGGTTGGCGGTCGAGACGCCGACGGAGCGGTCGTCGCCGACGATGCGCCGAGCGTCATCGACGCCCAGGTCGCCCTGGCCAACGTGGACGCCGTCGGCGCCCGCAAGAACGGCGATGTCCGGGCGGTCGTTGATGATCGCATGGGCGCCGTGGGCGTGGGCGACGCTGACCATCTCGCGCGCGCGGGCGAGAAGGTTGCGGTCGGCCAGGCCCTTCTCACGGAGCTGGAGACAGTCGGCCCCGCCGGCGAGCGCGCCCTCGGCGACCTCGAGCCAGGGGCGCGTGCACAGCGACTCGGTGACCAGCACGCACAAACGCCACTGCGGCCGCCCCCCTCCGCCCCCGGCACGCAAGCGCAAGCCGATCGCTCGATCGATGTCATAGGCCGCGTAGCGGATCGCCTCGATCCGTCGCCAGTGTCCCGGGTGGTCCGTTGAGAGCTTCGCGGCCTCCTCGAGCACACGCAGTGCCTGGGTGAGCCTCGCGCCCGCGGCGGCCGCGACCTGTGCGAGCGTCGTGCGTCCGGCTTCAGCCTCCACCTTGGTTTCGCGACCGACGTCGCCCGCGACGTCACGCTCGAGCAGGCGGATGCTCCGCGGAGCGAGGTCCTCGCACACGGAAACGAGCTCGTGGCGCGCCGCCTTGAGGCGCGGCCCGAGCTCCGGGTCGTCCAGAACGAAGCGGGCAAGGTCTTCGAGCACGCGCAGCGCTTCGCCTGCGCGGTTGAGATTCGCATCGATGAGCCGCTCGGGGAATCGCACGCCAGATCGTACCCCCACCGCCTCACCGACCCCCCCACTGCCGGGCCCACGCGCGTGCGCGGTCGCCCTCGCCGCCCCGGTACGATGCGCCCATGAGCCAAGACCCCCGCCAGGCCGGCCCGGACTCGTGCGTGATCGTGATCTTCGGCGCCTCAGGCGACCTGACGCACCGCAAGCTGATCCCGGCGCTGTTCGAGCTCGAGGCGCGGGGCGACCTGCCCAAGGGCACGTGCGTGCTCGGCGTCTCACGCACGGAGATGAGCGACGAAACGTTCCGCGATCGGCTCCGCCCGTCGGCCGAGGAGTTCGCGCACTCGTTCGACGCGGGCGCGTGGGAGCGGTTCGCCTCGCGGGTCCACTACTGCGCGGGTGATGCGACCGATCCGACGTTCGTCGGCGGGCTGGGCGAGAAGGCACGGGCGCTCGGTAGGCAGCACGGCGTGCTGCGCCCGTCGGGATCGCCGAACGTCCTGTTCTACCTCTCGGTCGCGCCCACGCTGTACGAGCCGATCATCGATTCGATCGGGGCCGCGGGCTTGGTGGTCGAGGGCAAGCGCTGGTGCTCGCTGCACCCGGAGGACACCGCCTGGCAGCGGATCATCGTCGAGAAGCCGTTCGGGAGCGACCTGGCATCTGCGCAGTCGCTGAACCGGTCGCTCGGGCGTGTCTTCGAGGAGGACAGCGTCTTCCGCATCGACCACTACCTCGGCAAGGAGCTGGTCCAGAACATCCTGGTGATGCGCTTTGCCAACACGATCTTCGAACCGGTCTGGAACCGCACCCATGTCGACCATGTCCAGGTGACCGCCGCCGAGACAGTTGGGGTGGGCTCGCGAGCCGCGAACTTCTACGACCGTGCGGGCGCGCTGCGCGACATGGTGCAGTCACACCTCCTGCAGATCCTGGCGCTCGTGGCGATGGAGCCGCCGACGGAGTACGACGCGTCCTCGATCATGCGTGAGAAGATCAAGCTCTTCGGCGCGGCGCTCTCGCCGAGCGCATCGCGCCTCGGCGCGTGGGGCGCGCTGGGCAGGTACGGCGCGAGCGGATCCGAACCGGCGTACGAAGACGAACCCGGCGTCGAGGCATCGCGCCGGACGGAGACCTACGCCGCGCTGAAGCTCGAGTTCGACACGTGGCGATGGTCGGGCGTGCCGTTCTACCTGCGCAGCGGGAAGCGCATGGCG
>JANQQG010000047.1 GCA_028285065.1 Phycisphaerales bacterium | reverse complement strand
GCGACGCCGTTGAGGGTGCGGAGGGTGTGGGTGGTGGAGGGAGCGGGGCGGCGGACCGGATCGCGGTCGACGCGTAGCGGACCTGGATGACCTATCGAGTCATGCCGACGTCGCTGGACATCGAGAGCGTGCTGGTGCTCGGGGACGACGAGCGCGGGCGCGCCATCGCGGACCGGTGCGAGCGGGCGCTCGAGCTCCCTGTCTCGACGCTCGAGGCGCCCCCGTCCGTCGGCGGGCTGCGCGGGCTCAAGGCCAGCGTGTGGGGGCGGGTCTCGCCGCTGGTAGGGATCGCCATCGATCGTGCCACCGACCGGGCGCAGCTCGATTTCGCCAGCCCGCGTCGTGCGCCCGATGCTGCCGCCGCCGCGCGCCAGCGGATGCTCGTCGCGGCCCTGCTGTGCCTCGTCGTGCTTGGCACGCTGTTCACCTTCGCGCGCATGGACCTGAAGAAGCGCGAGGCCCGGGTCGAGGAGCTCAGCGACGAGTGGGGCTCGCTGAGCAAGCAGGCCCAGTCGTACGTGCGCAAGCAGGCGAGGCTCGATCACGTCGAACGCTGGCTGGACGCGGGGACCGAACTGCTCGGCCACCTCGAAGCGCTCGATGCGACCCTCCCGCCGCGCGGAGAGGTGCTCCTCAGCGAGATCAGCACATACTCCGTGGCGGAGGTCGAGTACACCGGCGCCCCCCGGAAGGCCTACGAACGCGGCGCTTGGGACGTGCGGACCGGGGCGAGCTTCGTGATCGAGGGCTCAGCCAAGGATCGGACCATCGCCGATGCGCTGCGTGCATCGCTGGTCCGTGACGAGCGGTACACCGTCGAGACCCGCGGCGCCGACTCGGGCGAGAAGTTCGGTTTCAGCGTGCGCACCGGCATCACGGATCCACGCGACGCCGAAGAGCCCGACGACGAGCAGAGCGACAAGCAAGACGAGACCGGCGAGGGGGATGACCAATGACCGATCGCAAACGACTGCTCATCGTCGGCGGGGTCGTTGGGGTCATGGGCCTGATCTGCTGGCGCGGGTACAGCGGGTGGTACGTGCCCAAGCGCAACGAGCTCGCCGACAAGATCTCGCAGAGCGAGCAAAGCCTGTCGTACTGGCGGACCCAGGTCTCTCGCACCGGGCGCGTCGATCGTGATCTCAACAGGATCGCAGCGACGACGCTCGGGTCAAACCAGGAAGAGGTCGTCGCACGCCTGCGTCAGGCGCTCAACGAGATCGCCGCGTCGATCGCCCTCGACGAGCAAAGCGTCTCGACGTCCCCCGTGCGCACCGAGCAGAACCCGGCGTCGATCCGTGCCGCGAGCGGCCTCGCCAAACGCGGCTCCGCCGAGGCGCTCGACTTCGCTCGCGTCACGGGAACGCTCGAGGGCCAGGGGTCGCTCGAGCAGGTGCACCGCGTGCTCGCCACCGTCCGGGCCCAGTCATGGGCACACCGGATCAACGGGTTCACACTGCGTCCACGAGGCGACTCGCGCGAACGCTTCGAGGTGAGCGTGCGCGTCACAACCCTCTGGCTCGCGGCACCCACGCGCGATGCCGAGCCGGACCCCCTCTGGGTCCCGCTCGACGC
>JANQQG010000199.1 GCA_028285065.1 Phycisphaerales bacterium | reverse complement strand
GTGCGCGCGCAACGAGCGGTGCGAAGGCCGCGTGGTCGTCGTCGAGGTCGTCGGGGACGGGGTGCGTGTTGAGCAGCGGGACGCAGAGCAGGTCTGCGGCGGCGCCGTCGCGCCCGTGCAGGCCGAGCACACTGCGCGTGCGGCAGTGGCGCGGGAGCCCGCTGCGGCACATGTCGCAGTGCCCACAGGAGATGGTCGGCGTCACGACGACGCGCTTGCCCTGCAGGGCGGCGCGAGACCGGAGTGCGCTCGATGCGTCCTCGGGGACGCTCGCTTTGATGAGCGTGCCGACGAAGTCGCGTCCCATGATGACGCCGGGTTCGCCGCTGGCGGCCAAGTCGTCGGGGCTGAGTGCGATCTTGGTGGGCGTGACGGCCCCCTCGCCCGGCTCGGAGGCGGGCTCGCGGGCGTCGCGATCGAGCACGAGGCGGTCGTCGAGGCGTTTGAGCGCGCGCATTAGGCGCTTATCGGTTGGCGCCATGGGGTGGCTTGATGCGGGGGGGAGCCCGATCGGGGCGGCTTATGCGTCCGGAGAGCCTGGGGCGGTCTCGCCGGTGATCGGCAGGCCGGTGGGGGTCCCCGGGTTCTCGTTCGGCGGAGCTGGCCAGAACGGGAGGTACTCCACCCAGAACTTCCCGCGGCGGAAGATCGGGTACTCGTAGATCCCGCGCCCGGCGAAGGGCTCGTCGGCATCGCGGAGCCAGGCGACCCACTCGCGTCGGTCGTCGGTCATGTCCTGGCCGGTCAACAGGCGGAGCGAGCCGAGCGCGTTGTGCGTGACGATCAGGTCGGGGTCGTCGAGCGTCGCAGCGAGCGAGTCGAGCACACGGCGCTCGGCGTATTGCCCCAGTGCATCGGCGGCCGCCGCACGAACCGCGGGATCCTCTTCGTTGTCCAGGGAAATGGCCTGGATGAGTTCGTCAATCACTTCGGGGTTGTGGACGCGTTGGAGCCCGAGCGCAGCGTTTTGGCGGACATTCGTGTCTTCATCCGCGCGGAGGAGTGTTGCCAGGCCGATCGCGTCGGAAGGCGAGCCATGACGCCCGAGGGCGCGTGCGGCCGCAGCTCGAACGGCGGCGTCGTCATCTTCGAGGTAGGGTCGGTACAACTCCTCGACGAAGATCTCCTGCCCGCCGAAGGTTGCGTTGGCGACGGCCCCGACGCCCCGCGCCCGCTGGTCTGCGTCGTAGGGGTTGTTGGCCCATTGAATTGCCTGTGTCGGCGAGGGACCGGTGGGGACGATGGTGAGGATCGACTGGTTGCCGCTGGTGTTCCCGCCGGCAAGCTGAACCCCGCTGCACGCGGCGAGCGTCCCCACGAGTGGGGCGACGAGGAGTCCCATGGTTGTGCTGCTGATTCGCATCGTGATTCGGAGTCTATCGGGCGGATGGCTCACGCAACGCCCGCGACGAGCACGGGCTTTGTGCTCCGCACTCGTGACCGGCGTGCTCGGAGCGGGATCAGTCGTCGGATCCGGCTGCGCGACCGCCCCGAAACACGCCGGCCCCGGCGGTCCGGCGATCGAGGGGATGGGCGACCTGCTGGTCGACGAGGCCCCGGGCCTGACCCGCATCCCGCTGAAGACACGCTTCGCCGCCTGGGAGGTTGGGGATGGCGCCTCGACCAACGAGGGAGTTTTGACCTACGAACGGATGGCCCACAAGAACGGCCATCGCGGCGCTTGGTGGACGGTTGATCGGCTGGTAGACGCAGAACTGGTGCGTCGGGAGCACTTCCTGCGGATTGAGGACGGGTCGGTCGCGCTCGGGGAGATCACGGAGGTGGCGGAGGATGTGACGGTGGTGTTCGATCCCCCGCTGGTGACGGTCCCGTCGCGACTGACGCTCGGAGAGCCGGTCGACCAGCGTCTTCGGATGTGGGTGCACCCGGGTGCGACGCCGGATCGGTCGCGGAGGGTGGCCGAGGGGCCTGCGCGTTCGACGGTCGAGCTTGTTGGGTGGGAGCGGGTCACGACGCCGCTGGGTGAGTTCGACGCTGCTCACGTGCGCGCAACGCTGCGCGCGAATCTGAGCGGCTCGCGGGTGAAGAACCTGACGGACTTGTGGATCGCGCCGGAACTCGGGCTGATCGGCGAGGTGCGCTCGGAGCTCACAACCGTTTTGGGGATCCCGATCCGCGAGAACCACTCATCGTGGGTCGTGGCGGAGAGAGACGCGTCGGGCGCGTCCGATCAGGACGACGACTGATCAGAAGGAGCGCTCGCCGGGTGGGCGGGTGCCGACGGGGGGCGCGAGCAGCTCGCTCAGGATGATGGCGTCGCGGAGGTTGGTGCCGCGGAGGTTGAGCACGCGCTGGCCCTGTGGCACGCTCCGGGGTGCGCGGGGTTGCTGCTGGCTGGTGGGCTGGTGGAGCGGGCTGGTGAGCGGTCGCTTCGTTTCGGTGCGCCGCGCGGGGCGGGCGGGCACCTCGCGCCGCGTGGTCGGTCGCGGGCGCGCCGGGGCTGGCGGGCGCTGCGCCGGGGGAGCAGGGGGGACCTGACGGCGGGTTGTTGTGCCCTGGACCGGCGATTGTGGGCGTGGGCGGGGCGTGGGCCTTGGCGTGGATTGGCGCGGTGAGACCGGGACGGGGCGAGCGCCTGTTCCGGGGCGTCCACCCACGGGCGCACCTCGTGGTCCGACGGGGCGAGCCGGTGCGGGGCGCGGGGTCTGGATGGTTGTCCCACCGGTCCCGCGTGCGGCTTGGCGCTGCTTGAGGTCTTGCAGTTGTGCCCGCCGCTTCTCGGCGAGTTCGCGGAGGCGCGCCTTGGGGTCGGAGGCGACCGGGGCGGCCACAGGTGCGGCGGTGGGCTGCTGGGGGCCGAGGTCGGCGCCCTCCGGGACGCGTCCGGTGCGGAGCATCTCGTCGCGCATGCGTGCTCGCTGCTGCTCGAGGCGCTGCATCTCGCGTTGCTCGCGGAACTTGCGCACGACCCATGCGATCCCGCTGAAGGCGAGGAAGATCAGGACGACGATGAGTTGGATGTTCGAGCCCATTGCGTCGGATTCTACGTTCGCTGGGGGGATGGGGTTGGTGAGGCGGGGAGGAGGACCGGTCGCCCCGTGATGGGATCGGTCAGACGGACGAATCGGGTGTCGAAGACCTCGTCGAGGACGTCGTCGGCCAGCGCTGCGTCGGGCGGGCCGGAGGCGGCTACGCGTCCTGTCGAGTCCAGTACGAGCACGTGGTCGGCGAACCGAGAGGCGAGGTTGAGGTCGTGAATGACGAGGACGACGCAGCGCCCGGCGTCGGCCTGCTCGCGCATCAGGGCCATCGCGTCCAGCGTGTGGCGCGGATCGAAGGCCGCGACGGGCTCATCGGCGAGCAGGATCTGGCGTGCGGTTGGGTCGGGGGAGGCGGTGAGTTGGGCGAGGACACGGGCCAGCGCTGCTCGGTGCTGCTGACCAACGGAGAGCTCCGCGAACGGGCGCTCGGCGAGATCGGCCAGGTCGAGGCGCTCAAGCGCGGCACGGACCCCCTCGGCACTCGGCGTCAGGGCGAACTGGCCGAGGCCGACGTATCGCTCGACGCTGAACGGCGCGCTCAGGCTCGGTCTCTGGGGTAGGAACGCGATCGAGCGGGCCAGGTCGCGCGGACTGTGGTCCTCGAGCGGCCTTTCGTGCAGGAGGACGCGGGAGTCGGACCCGGTGGGTCGGAGCAGTCCGGCCAGAAGGCGGATGAGTGTCGACTTGCCCGCGCCGTTGGGTCCGATGATGGCGGTCACGGCGCCGGGCTCGAAGGCTGCATCGACACCCTGCAGGACGGGACTGCCCCGGTGGTAGAAGAAAGACAGGGCGTGGGCCGCCAACGCGGGGTCGGCCTGCGTCGGGTTGGGTGTTGGGGCGTGGGCCATTGGTGGGGCGGTGGGGGAGGCGAGGGGGAGTGGGGTTGGAAGGTGGGTGGCTGGCGTCGTACGCTTGGCCTCATCGGGTGGGCTGGCGCTGTGCGGATGCGCCGGAGGGGGCGAGAGGACGACCGGCACATGAGCGAACGAGGCGTGGTGGCTGTCACCGGGGCGACGGGGTTCGTGGGTCGATCCGTTGTGCGGCACCTGATCGAGGCAGGGTACGCGGTCCGGGCGCTGGTGCGCAGCCGCGAGAAGGCGTCGGAAGTCCTGCCGGAGGGCGTGGAGCTCATCGAGGGTTCGATCCTCGACGGCTCGAGCCCCGCGCGCCTGGTCGACGGGGCCAGCGCTTGCATCCACCTGATCGGGATCATCCGCGAGGCGGCCCACGGGCAGAGCTTCAAGCGGATGCATGTCGAGGCGGTCCGTGCCATCACCGAGGCGTGCCGCGAGGGAGACGTGAAGCGTTACTTGCACATGTCTGCGCTTGGCGCGTTGATCGACTCTCGTGCGCCGTACTCGAAGACCAAGGCGGAGGGGGAGCAGATCGTTCGCCGGTCGGGTCTGGACTGGACGATCTTCCGTCCCGGGCTGATCCATGGGCCGGACGGCGAGTTCGTGCAGATGATGCACGCGATCGCGGCGGGGGAAGCGGCGCCGTGGCTGTTCATGCCGTACTTCTCTCGGACGAGCGTCGACGCGTCGTTCGCGTGCGGGAGCGTGGACTTCGTTGACCCGATGGTGCAGCCCGTGTACGTCGAGGATGTCGCGCGTTGCTTCGTCGCGGCGCTCGGCAACGCAGACACCGTCGAGGAGATCTACCCGGTCGTCGGCTCCGAGTCGATGAGCTGGCCTGAGATGCTGTGCGTGATGCGCGACATGCTCCCGGGCGCACGCGATGGGATTCAGCCGTTCCACATCCCGGGCGAGCATGCCGCTGTGATCGCGCGTGCGGCCAAGCTCGTCGGCATGGGGTGGGCGCTCCCGTTCGATGCGGGTCAGGCGCTGATGGGCTGCGAGGATTCGACGGCATCGACGTCGAAGATGGTCGCGTCCCTGGGTGTGGAGCCCGCTGGCTTGCGTGCGTCCATGCGTGGGTACGCGTCGCGGTTTGCGGCGGCGCACTGATCGTTCCAACGGGACATGGGTGAGGAGGGCGGAGGAGCATGCCGGACCGTTTCGCGCGTCGGATTCTCGACCATCTGCGCCACTCGTCGTACGAGCCGGCGAGCGACGATCGCCTGCGCGACGACCTTGGCGTCGCCGCCGACGAGCACGAGCTGTTCGACCAGGCGATCAAGCGTTTGGAGGCGGATGGCGCCCTGACGCGTGACAAGCACGGGCGTGCGTCGCTCCCGTCACTCGGCGACGAGGTCGTCGGCGTGTTCCGCAAGAACGTGCGCGGGTTCGGGTTCCTGATCCCCGAGTCGCCGGTGCGCGAGGGGGACGTGTTCATCCCGCCGGGTGAGGCGCTCGATGCGTTGACTGGCGACGTCGTGCGCGCCGAGGTCATCCGTCGGATGCGCCGCGGCGAGGAAGACGTCGTCGGGAGCATCATCGAGGTCATCACGCGCCGGCGCTCGACGTTCACGGGCGAGCTGGACCGACGCGGGGGCGAGTGGCTGGTCCACCCGGACGGATCGGAGATCCGAACGCCGATCATCGTCAAGGACGCGGAGGCGAAGAACGCGAACCTCGGCGACAAGGTCGCGGTCGAGCTCGTGATCTACCCCGAGGGCGACCTGCTTGGCGAGGGCGTGATCACCAAGGTGCTCGGCGAGGCTGGCCTGCCCAACGTCGAGACGCAGGCGATCATCGAGGCGTTCAACCTGCCCGGCGACTTCCCGCCGGGCTGCATGAAGGAAGCGCGCGAGGCGGCGGCTCGGTTCGAGGCCGAGCTCGATGACGCGGACAACGGCGATGGCTTTGATCCGCACGTGCGTCTGGACCTGCGCGAGCAGTTCATCATCACGATCGACCCGCCGGACGCCAAGGACTACGACGACGCGATCTCGATCACACGCACCGACGACGGCGGGTGGGAGCTTGGCATCCACATCGCCGACGTGACGCACTTCGTAACGCCCGGGACGGCGCTCGATGACGAGGCGTCGAGCCGGTGTAACTCGACGTACCTGCCGCGTCTTGTGATCCCGATGCTTCCGGAGATCCTGTCCAACGGGATCTGCTCGCTGGCGGAGGGCGTGACGCGGTTCTGCAAGAGCGCGTTCTTGACGTACGACCGTGACGGCAACGTCAAGAAACAGGGTGCCGCGGCTACGGTGATCAAGTCGGCCAAGCGTCTGACGTACCTGGAAGCGCAGGCCTTGATCGATGGCGATGTCGCCGAGGCACGCAAGCACGCGAAGACGGAGCCGAAGTACTCCGAGCAGCTCATTGCGACGCTGAAGGAGATGAACACGTGCGCCCGCGCGATCCGCGCACGCCGGCGCAGCCAGGGGATGATCCACCTGGATCTGCCCGAGGCGGAGCTGCGCTTCGACGAGCTGGGGCACGTCGTGGATGTCGAGCCCGAGGACGACGCGTTCACGCACACGGTGATCGAGATGTTCATGGTCGAGGCCAATGAGGTCTTGGCGCGCCTCTTCGAGGACCTGGACGTCCCGCTGATCCGACGGATCCACCCCGAGCCCACGCCGGGTGACGTCGATGAGCTGCGCTCGGCCGCGAAGGTCAGTGGGTTCACGATCCCGAAGAACCCGACGCGCGAGGAACTGCAGAGCCTCCTGGACGCGACCGCGGGGACGCCGGCGGCACGCCCCGTGCACATGGCCGTCCTGCGCACCCTCACGAAGGCGGAGTACTCGCCGGCGCTGATCGGTCACTTCGCGCTCGCGTCCACGGCCTACGCGCACTTCACCAGCCCGATCCGGCGGTACGCGGACGTAACGGTGCATCGCACGCTCGCGGAGTACCTGCGCCTGACTGCCAACGGGCACGAGCGCCCGAAGACGGACGAGGAGAAGGTCAAGCTCGGGCGCCGGCTCAAGCACGATCAGTTGGTGCCGCACGTCGAAGACCTCAAGGTGGTGGGTCGCCAGTGCAGTGCCCGCGAGCAGAACTCGACGGAGGCGGAGCGTGAGCTCCGTCAGTTCCTGGTCCTTCAGTTCCTGGTCGAGCACATCGGGGCGACGCTCGAGGGCGTTGTCACGGGCGTGACCAACTCGGGCGTGTTCATCCAGCTCGACAAGTACCTCGCGGAGGGGATGATCAAGACGGCGGACCTCCCGTCGTCGGGGCGCCCCGGCGGGCGTTGGCAGATGGATCGACGCACGGGCGCGCTGGTGAACACGCAGACGGGGCGCTCGTTCAACATCGGTGACAAGCTCCAGGTCGTGATCGTCGAGATCGATCTGGCGCGTCGGCAGATGAACCTGGCTGTCGCGGATCCCAAGGGACGCGACGAGGGCAAGAAAAAGGGACCCGCGCTCAACGAGGGGGGCGGCGTCGGTGGCGGGCTGAACATCCAGCTCGACGACATCAAGCCGCGCACCGGCAAGGACAAGCGTGCCGCTCGGTCCAAGAGCCGCGAGCGCAGCAAGACCGACTACCGCAAGGAAGCCCAGGGTGGGGGTCGGAAGGGCAAGGGCAAGAAGCGCAAGTAAGGGTGTTCAGCTGCCGAGTGTTTCCCACGGGAACCCGTCGGGGATCAGCTCCGGTCGGTTGTTGAGCCATCCGACGAGCCACTCGTAGGCGTCGACGAGGCGCGGGCCGGGTCGGTTGAACATCTGGTTGCCGTCGACGAGCGCGACGCGTCCGCTCTTGAGCGCGGGCAGGTCGCGGAACCAGTCTTGCTCGGCCAGCGATCGCGCCTCGGCTCGGGTGCGCTCGAGGTCGAACCCGCACGGCGAGATGATGACGAAGTCGGGTCGGATGGCCGCGACCGCTTCGGGCGGGACGGCGATCGATTTGCCGGCCTTGCGGAAGCCGCCCTGGTGTCCGGCGCCGGCCCCCGCGCCCTCGAGGGGGACGGTCTCGTTGAGGGGGTGTCGTCCGCCGGCGCGCTCGATCAGCTGTGGGGTCCAGTGCCCCCCGACGAAGATCGGGTCGGTCCACTCGAGGAAGGCGACCACGGGGCCGTCGGCAAATGGCGTGACGTAGTCGGCGGCCCGGAAGAAGCGTGCGCGCAGCGCCATGAGCGCCTCGTGCGCATGGGCCTCGACGCCGCAGGCACGCCCGATCCGCATCAGGTCGTCCAGGACGTCCTCGACGGTCTCTGGGTTGGTGGAGACGATCTCCGGCCGGGTCGGCAGCCCGGCGCAGGCGCGTCGGACCTGTGCCAGGTCGACCGAGCAGACCTCGCAGAGGTCTTGCGTGAGGACGATGTCGGGCTCGAGGTCGGCCAGGAGGCCCTCGTCCAGGTCGTAGAGCGATTGATCACGCTCGAGGTGGTCGCGGACCTCTTTGTCGATCTCGCTCGGGGTCGCCGCGAGCGTCCGCTGGGCAGTCAGAACCGGGCGGTCGGTGATCTCGGCGGGGAAGTCACACTCGTGGCTCCGCCCGACGAGCAGGTGGCCCGCACCGGCGGCGCAGAGCAACTCGGTGGCGGAGGGCAGGAGGCTGACGACTCGCATGGTGGGGATCGTAGGTGGATTCGTGCGGTCGGCGGGCTCGACAAACCGATGATCCCCCTGCACTATGTGCCCGCGCGGATCGTTCGTCCGCAGGGGGGTCACCCGTTCATCCGACCCCCCCGCCCCGGAAGCTCCGGGAACGTCCCTCCGCTCGTGCGTGCGGCCCACGGTGGTCGTCGCGGCGTGCGTTTGAAGTCGGGGGCGAGCGAACTGCGCCCAATCGGGCACGAACGAAGATTGAGAGAAGCGACATGCGGATGCGTCGAACCTCGAAGAGACGGAATGGACTCCTTGCCCTGCTGGCCGGCGCCGGGATGGCGTTCGGACTGGCTGACGTGGCGTTGGCCCAGGCGGGTGACCCGCCGGAGTACGAGTACGACGTCGACACGCTGTGGGAGACGTACAAGCAGGCGATCGATCTCAACGAGGAACTCGTCGACGTCGAGGAACTCGTCCAAGAGCGTGAGCGGTTCGAGGACCTGTACCGGTCCGGTGAGCTGATGCGGATCGTCGGGCACCTCCTGGGTGACCCGGTCGCGCCAGCCAACCCGGGCCCGGGCACGGCCATCGAGGAGGGCGGGCTGGAAGAGGGGACGTTCGTGATCGGCCCGTTCGCCGAGCCGGTCTCCCTGTCGGTCCTGATCAACTTCATCTCGGTGCAGACCGGCGAGCAGATCCTGTTCACGGACCCCGAGATCAACTCGCGCGAGATCGTGCTGAACCAGAAGGTGGAGGTCGAGTCCGAGCTCGTGATGGAGTTCCTCGGCCAGTTGCTCGAGCAGCAGGGCTTCTCGCTCGCGCCGGATCCGACGTTCGATCGGTACACCGTGATGGCGCTGGCGGACCAGAAGCGCATCCTCGATCAGAATGTGCGTGTGATGTCCACGGGCCCGCTGACGCCGTCGGTCGTCAAGGGGTACGCGGACAACATCCTCCTCCAGGGCGCGGGACGCGCGCAGAACACGATCGTCGCGATCGACGAGCTCGGGATCCTGATGGTGACCGCGTCTCGGATCGAGGCCGCTCAGGTCGAGCGTCTGATCGAGCGCCTCAGCGAGGAGTGGGAGGCCCAGGAGTACATCGAGTTCGAGGTCCGCCACATCGCCGCGTCGGTCGCGCGTGATCGGATCATCGAGCAGCTCGCGATCGGCGCGTCCAGCGGGCGAACCCCGCGCAGCGCCCCGGCGGGCGAGGCCGAACGCATCGTCGCGGCCGGCGCGGGAGGGGGGCTGCCGAACCTGGAGCGTCGCCTGAGTGTCGCGGCCCAGAGCAACTCGCTGGTCTTCCGCGGTCGCCCGTCCGAGGCGGTGCTGCTGGAGAAGGTGCTCGCGTTGTGCGACGTGCCCAACCGGCTCAAGGCCGAGTGGTACCCCATCGGCCCGCAGGCTGAGGCCGTCGCGGAAGCGGGGCGCGGCGAGGGGCTCGGCGAGGTCGAGGTCTTCAGCGGGGCGAGCGCCGGAGGCACGCCGCGTTCGTCGCGACCGAGCTCGGTGATCGCGGGCCTGACCGAGACCGGCAGTGGTCCCGGCTTCACGATCTACCCCGAGTCCGGCGGGTTCATCTACCGCGGGACACCCGAGCAGCACACGCGCGTCGATGAGCTCATCGAACGCCTCGGTGAACTGGCGCGCGGCGCCGATCCTGTGTACGAGTTCTACAAGGTCGAGCACAGCACGGCCGCCGACATCGCGAGCCTGCTCCAGGATCTGATCTCGGGTCAGGTCTCAGGCGCAACATCCGATCTGATCGATGGTGGGTTGAACCGGCGCCAGCCGACGCGGACGGCCGATGCGCCGCCGGCGGCGGATGCGACGCCCTCGGGGTCCGGCGAACTCGGCGCGATCGAGTTGACGGACGACATCTCCGTTCACGCGGACGAGGCGAACAACCAGATCGTGATCAAGGCGCCGGCTCGCTTGCAGCCGCAGTTCGAACGCGTCATCCGCAAGCTCGACCTCCGCCGTCCGCAGGTGTACCTGGACGTCAAGATCGTCACCCTCACGACGGACGAGGACTTCCGCTTCACCGTCGAGAGCCAGCTCATCTCGGGCCAGTTCGGGATCAATACGAACTACGGGCTCAGCGGCGCGGGGACCGACTTCCTCACGCCAAGGAACGTTTCGACCTCGCTGTCAGGTCTGACGGCATCGCTGGTCAAGAGCGACTACGTCCCGTTCATCATCAACACGCTGCAGTCCAACACGGACACGCGCGTCGTCGCCGAGCCGCGGATCCTGGTCAACGACAACGAGACGGCCGAGATCACGTCGGTCGACGAAGAGCCGACGACGACGACGAGCCAGGGCAACGCGACGACGGAGCGGACGTTCAGTGGGTTCGTCGAGGCGGGCCCCGAGTTGAGTGTGACGCCGCAGATCAGCGAGGGCGGGTACGTCTCGCTGTCGTACGACGTCTCGATCAGCTCGTTCCAGGGCGACTCGACGGAGCCGGGCATCCCGCCCGCGCGTCGTACGGACAGCATCTCGTCGAACGTGCAGATCCCGTCGGACTCGACGATCATCGTGGGTGGACTGACCTTCACGACCGACAGCGACACGATCGTCAAGATCCCGTTCCTGGGCGACATCCCCCTGGCCGGCGCGCTGTTCAGAGACACACGCAACAGCAACTCCAAGAACCTGCTGTACGTCTTCATCACCCCGCGCATCATGCGCGACGAGACCTTCGACGACCTGCGCATCTTCACCGCGCCGGCGCTCGCGACGGCCGAGTACGACCCGGACTACCCGGCGCCCGAGCCGGTGAGCATGGGCCTCGCCGCGGCGCAATCGGTGCCGGCCGGTCCGGTGCCGGGGCTGCGTCTGCCGGTGCCCGCGATCGAGTCGGAGACAGAGCCGGTGACGCCTGACGCGTCGGGCGAATGAGTTTGAGCTTGCGGCGCCCAAGGCGCTACGGAGAGAGTCCATGAAGGAGCGGCGGAGCCTGCTTCCGATCAAGCGACACGGCGGACGGGGCGTTCCGGCGCCCGACGAGCCCGGGGGCGGCGCGGTCTCGCTGCACGAAGCCGGGCGCATCGCGCGGCGTTTCGGCGGGATCCCCCTCAAGCCCGACCAGGTCGCCAGCTTCCCGAAGCTGCCCGGCTCCGATGATGAACCGTGGGACGTGCTGCTGTCCGTGCTCGCGATGGACGAGCACGCGGCGCTCGAGAACCTCAGCGAGCGCACCGGCCTTCCGCTGGAGCCCGAGCCGCGCTTCCATGAGTCCGCCGCGCGTTTCTACGAGAGCGTGCCGGCGAACTTCGCGCGTGAGCGACTCATCGCCGGGCTCGAGTCCGACGGGCACGTCATGCGCGTCGTCACCGCGCAGCCCATGCAGCCCGCGGCCTTCAGCCTCATCGAGGACCACCTGCAGATGCCCATCCGCGTCGCGCTCGCCCCGCGCGCCGCGGTCGTCAACCTGATCAACCGCGGGTACGAGCAGCGCCAGGACCTCGTCACCGAGATCGTCGAGGAGCTCCCCCTCGACAACGCGGCGATCGAGTCGGCCGCCGGCTCGATCCGCGACTCCACGGACCTTCTGCAGCTTGCGCGCCAGACACCGGTCATCCGGTTGGTGAACATGATCCTGTTCGAGGCGCTGCGCCAGCGCGCCAGCGACATCCACGTCCACCCCATGGAGACCAAGCTGGTCATCCGCTTCCGCATCGACGGGATGCTGGTGGACGCGTTCAGCCCGCCGCTCTCGCTCGCGCCGGCGATCAGCTCGCGTCTGAAGGTCATGACGGAGCTGGACATCGCCAACCGGCACTCCCCGCAGGACGGCCACTCGACGGTGCGCGTCGGCAACCGCAAGATCGACATCCGCCTGTCGGTCATCCCGACCGTCTACGGCGAGCGCATCGTGCTGCGTCTGCTCGACCAGACGCAGACGCGCCTCAGCCTCGACGAGATCGGGATGAGCGAGCGGATGCAGCACGACTTGTTCCGCCTGCTGGACAAGAACACCGGCATCATCCTCGTCACCGGCCCGACCGGTTCGGGTAAGACGACATCGCTGTACGGGGCGCTCGGCAACGTCGATCGCACCGCGCGAAACGTCATGACCATCGAGGATCCCGTCGAGTACCACCTCGAGGGAATCAGCCAGACGCAGGTGAACGTCAAGCGCGGCGTCACCTTCGCCGCCGGCCTGCGATCACTTTTGCGTCAGGACCCGGACGTCATCCTCGTCGGCGAGATCCGCGACCAGGAGACGGCCAACCTGGCCGTGCAGGCATCGCTGACGGGCCACTTGGTGCTCGCCACGCTGCACACGAACGATGCGCCGAGCGCGATCGCGCGCCTGACGGACATCGGCGTGGAGCCGTACCTCGTGACGTCGACGCTGCTGGCAACGATGGCCCAGCGACTCCTGCGTCGCACTTGCCAGGCCTGCGGCGGCTCGGGCGAGGACCCCGCCGGCCGCGACGGGCGCTGCGAGAAGTGCTTCGGCACCGGTTACCGCGGTCGGATCGGCGTGTTCGAGATCATGCTGATGACGGACGAGCTGCGCCGCCTGACCGCGCAGCGCGCCGATGCCGTGACGATCTCGGAGGCGGCTCGCGCCGGCGGGATGAAGACGATGGCGGACGATGCGCGTGAGAAGTGCGCACAGGGTCTGACGACGGAGTCGGAGATCCATCGGGTGCTGTCGTAGGGTCTCCTATGGGGGCCGGCTTCTTCCCCGGAATCCCATTCGGAGTCTGATCGGCGTCCCGCCTGTCGCTGGCGTTGTTGTGTCATCTCATGTGCGAGTTATGATGCCAGGGCTCGGTTCTGTGTGCCGGGCCTGCGTCATGAACCCGTGGAGGTGATGCGTGATGGCTGCCCGGACGTTCGTGCTGGTCGGTGTGGTCGGGGTCGCGGCGGGCTACGGCCAGGGATTCGCGCAGTCGGACCCTTCGGGGTTCACGACGGTGATCAACGTGCCGTCCGATGATCCACCGGAAGACCGCCAGCAACTCGGCCCAGACACACAGCTGAACGTGTACCCCTGGGGGAGCACCGGGGATCGCGTTGAGATGGCGCGATTTGAGAGTTCGGGCTCGACCTCGGAGTTGAATGTGCTCGGAGGCGTCGTCGGCCCGCAGTTTCGTATGCATGCGCTCGGGGTCGTAAACCTCTTCTCCGGATCGATCGGGCGGAACGCAGGCTTGGCAGGTGTGCTCAACGTCTACGGCGGCGAGATCGGGGTGCGCACGCGCGTCGATGGCGTGGCAAACCTCCTCGCCGGGCGTGTTGGCTCCGACTTCAGGCTGGGTCCGGTCGCAACCCTCAACATGGAGGGAGGCACCATCGGAGACGAGTTTCGGGCAGACTCGGGAAGCACGCTGCACCTCTCGGGCGGATCCATCGGGATCGACGCGGACATTTCCAGTTCCGGCTCGATCACCGGGGGCAGTGTGGGCAGGGGCGTTCGAATAACAGATGCCGCGGACCTGACCTTGGAAGGCGAGTTCGCCGTCGACGGTGTTGCCGTCCCCGACGGGACCTTGCTGGGCGAGATCTTGATCCCATCGGTTCTCGAGGGTGTTCTCGTGGACGGGAGCGTGTTCATCGTGACAGGTCATGCGGGCGATGCGCTCGCGCCCGGGAGCGTGACGATCGTGAACAGGCCGCTCCCGCCGATCGACACCACGCCGATGACCATAATGACCGGTCCCGGTCCGGACGCCGGACTCCGCGCGGGACAGTCGCTGACCCTCGGCGGGGACGCGACGTTGCGCCGGAACTTCGGGACCATCGATGCTGCTCTGGACATCGCCGGTGGAAGCGTCGGCGACGGGCTCAAGGTGCTCCGGTCAGACGTCACGATCTCGGGCGGAACGGTCGGCGAGGGTTTCGACGTGGTCAACGGGAGCACCGCGATCGTGACCGGTGGGGCCGTCGGAAAAACGTACGTGCACCCTGGCGCGACGCTGACCATCGCGGGGGGTCAGGTGAACGGCATCGAGACGAAGCCGAACAGTTTTCTCAACATCACCGGTGGCGAGGTCGACACGCGCGCCTGGTTCGATGGTCAGGTCGCGATCTCGGGTGGTTGGGTGGGCGTCGGCGCCGTTGCGTTCGATGGGAGCGAAGTGACGATCACCGGCGGCTCGGTAGGCGGCATTCGAGCCGCGTCCGACAGTACTGTGCTGGTCCGGGGCGGCTCGGTCGGTGGAGTCTCCGGGGTAGCTTCAGCCGATCTGACTCTCGAAGGCTCCTTCTTCTTCGACGGCTCCCCCTTGCCCAATGGTCTGCTTGGGTTCTCGTTGAGTGGCCTTCTCACGGGCGTTCTCGCGGACGGGAGCGTGTTCTTTGACGACGTGAGCAGCTCGTCCCCGTTGCAGCCGGTCACGAACATCGTGGCCATGCCGCTCCCGCCGATCGACACCACGCCGATGACGGTGCTGACTGGCGAGGGCCCCAGGGGCTTGTGGGTCGGTCAGTCGCTCACGCTCGGGGGGGATGCAACGCTTCATCCGAGTTTCGCCGCCGTCGATGCGACGCTCAACATCGAGGGCGGGAGCGTCGGGGCCGATCTCAGGGCCCTTCGCTCGGATGTGACCATCTCGGGCGGGACCGTTGGCGCCGGCCTTCGGGTGTACGAGGGGAGCACCGTGGAACTCGCCGGGGGGTCCTTGGGTGCGGATGTCACGCTCTTGCCGGGGAGCGAGATGACGATCTCGGGGGGAGCGATCGTCCCGGTGCCGGGGTTGTCGGCCATCGTCGCAAATCCGGGCAGCACGCTCAACGTGGAGGGTGGAGTAGTCCCTAGCCGTGTGAGGCCAGAGGCCGACAGCACGATCGTGATTTCGGGTGGGGCCGTGGCCGACGTGCACCGCGCGGGGACCGGCAGCCGCGTCGAGATCTCCGGTGGTTCGGTCGGGCGTCTCTGGGCGGAGTCGGGCAGCGAGGTCACGCTGATCGGGAGTGAGTTCATGCTCAACGGCGCGCCCGTGACTGGGGCGCCTCCCGTTGAGTCCTTCGGGGCCGGGTACCTCTTCACCGGCACGCTCGCCGATGGCTCGCCTTTCGTCTTCTCCTCTCCGGCGAGCGATTGGTTAGGAGATGCCTTGGTGCTCACAAGCGTGCCCGTCCCCTCGCCCGATCTGACGCCGATGAGCGTGACCACCGGAGCGGGCCCAACAACGGGACTGCGCACGGGGCAGTCGCTGCACATCGGCGGCGACGCGACGCTCGCGGATCACTTCAGCTGCACGAACGCGTCGCTCGTCATCGAGGGCGGAACGATCGGGAGCGGCCTCGAAGCCGCAGGGTCGAGCGTATCCGTCGACGGCGGCTCGATCGGCGACTTCTTCCATGTGCACGACGGGAGCGTCCTCGACATCAGCGGGGGGACGATCGGCCCGTGGTTCGGCGCTTACTCCGGGAGCACGGTGAACCTTTCGGGCGGGTCGATCGGGTCGTTCATCGAGGTCGGTCCGCAGACGAACTTCAACATCTCTGGGCGCACGTTTTTCATCGACGGCGTCCCGGTTGAGGGGCTCGACGGTGCGGGAATGCTGACCATCACTGACCGTTCGATCACCCTGTCCGGCGTGCTCGCGGATGGCTCAGACTTCAGCTTCGAGTTGCGTCCCGAGGACAGCGCGAGCCAAGACTACTTCGACCCGGACGCAACGGTGACCATCACTCTGGTTGGCCCACCGCCCCCGTGTGCCTGTGACTGGAACGCAGACGACGTCCTGAACGACACCGACTTCTTCGACTGGGTGAATGACTTCTTTGCGCAGAGCGGCCCGCAAGGGCAGTCGGACTTCAACGACGACGGGTTCGAGAACGACCAGGACTGGTTCGACTTCATCAGTTGCTTCTTCGCGCCGCCTGTTGAATGTCAGTAGGACGAACGGACCCAAGGAGGCTCGTCATGCATGCACGCTCTGTGGGTCGTCGCGTCCGTGTCCTTGCACTTTGTGCCGGCGCGAGCCTCTCGGCGAGCGCTGCACTTGCGCAGTCGGATCCGTCGGGTTTCACGACGGTGATCAACGTGCCGCAGGATGTGGCGTCGATCGCGGGTCCCATCGGTGGCGACACACAGCTGAACCTATGGGAGGGGGGGGCGATTGCCCAGAACTTCGTGGCCGGCTCGTCGAACGGCTCGGAGACGAACATCGAGGTGAACATCTACGCCGGCAGCGTGGGGTGGTGGTTCCAGGGATTTCCCGGCAGCGAGGTCAACATCCTCGGTGGGGTGCTCGGGACGATCGGATCGAGCGGGGTGCTGTCGATCTCAGGCGGGAGCATGCACAGGGTGATCTCGCATGCAACGCGTGGTTCGCCTGGAACACTGACGGTCACGGGCGGGACCACGCATGAGGTCCAGGTGTGGGAGGGAACGGCCGGCATCTCGGCGGGTGAGATTGCCATCCTGGAGGTCCTCGAACCGGCGGTTGTGGAGCTTGCCGGAGGCCGGATCACGAGCCTGGCCAACGAGGGCGAACTGACCATCCGCGGGACCGACTTCCGACTTGATGGCGTCCCCATCTCGACTCTGGACAGCAACCCAGGGACGAGCGTCTTCTCCTGTGTCCTTGAGGGCGGGGATGTCCTGGTGGTCGATCCGAGTACTTCGGCCGAGCTTGACGGCACGGTCCTCCTCGTCGAGGCTGCTCCGCCACCGGCCGAGCTCACGCCAGTCACGCTCTCGACAGGGATGGGGCCGGGCAGCCTCTCGCCCGGTCAATCCCTGACACTCACCGGCGACGCGACGGTCCCGAACGGATTTGTCTCACTCGGCGCAACGTTGAACTTCGAGGGAGGCAGCGTTGGCGAGTTCTCGAACGCCGTCAGATCCGACGTCTCGATGTCCGGCGGGACGCTCGGCCAGGCGTTCCGGAGCACCGCGGGCACCCTGACGCTGACCGGCGGCTCGGCGGGGAGCATCCGAGGGCGTTACAGCCAGATCAACGTCGCCGGGGGCCTCGCGTCGAGCGTCAGTCTCGTCGACGGCGCGTACCTGACGATGACGGGCGGCGAGGTGTCTCAGGTCACTGCCTTCCAGATGAGTGGCGGCGTGAGCATCTCGGGAGGTCAGATCTACAGCGCGTCGGTGTCAGTTCCCGCATCGATCTCGGGCGGGGCGTTCGACACGCTCCTCGTTGGTGGGCCAGGCGCGGCCGACGTCATGGGAGGGGACATCGGGTTTCTCGACCTCCGCTTCTCCTCCAGGACGGTGCTCTCGGGCGGGCAGGTCGCGCGGTTCGGCGTGGACAGACTCGCCGAGCTTGAGATCGTCGGCAGCGGCTTCTCCCTGGACGGCACGCCGATCACCGGGCTTGTCGCCGGAGAGCCGTACGTCGTGGGCGAGCGCGACGGGCAGACACTGTCCGGCACGCTTCTCGACGGCACGCCGTTCCAGTTGCTCCTCAATCCGGACGAGGCCTTCACCACCGATTTCGTCGACGTCGACGCGACACTGACACTCGCGGTGGTCGATCCGCTCGCGCCCTGTGCCTGCGACTGGAACAACGACTCGTTCCTCAACGCGACGGACTTCTTCGACTGGATCAACGACTACTTCGGGCAGAGCGGGCCGCGCGGAGGGTCAGACTTCAACGCCGACGGCTCCCAGAACGCCCAGGACTTCTTCGACTTCGTCAACTGCTACTTCAACCCGCCTGTTGAATGCCAATAGAGCCCCCAGTTCTCCAGAATCGCCCTTGTTGCCACGACTCTCTGCCCAGGCACTGCCTTGAACTCCGGCCCGATGAGCTGCGTACAGTTCAGCCACGTGCTCAAGCTCCGCCCCATCTCGGGTAGGACTTCCGACCCACTTCCGCTCACTCACCGTGCGGCCGCATGGCTGCTCGTGCTCGGAGTGGTTGCGTTCGGCTTCCTGCCGCCGATCCACGGGATGGTCCACGACCACGGGCCCGTGGGCGTGGCGTCCGCTGATGGGCACCAGCCCTCATGCCACTCCTGCTGCCCGCATGGGCACGCCCCGGCTACGCCAGCTTCCGACGAGAGCGGCGACGACCAGGATCATGATCACGATCACGACTGCCCGTTGTGCGAGTTGCTCGCCGCGGCTCGTGTCTCGTTCGCGCTGACCACGCTCGCTCCCCCTGCGGTCACGGACGCCTCCGATGGCGTCGTGGTCGTGCTGGCCGAGCCGCGGGTGCACGTCTCGTGTGCCCCACCGCGTGAGAGCGCCCCGCGCGGGCCGCCGATCCGGGCCTGAGCCCGCGTTCGGTTCTTTCCGTACCCAACTCACATCCTGACCGGTCCGCGTCCGTGCCTCGGCTGCGCTTGCGCTGACCGGCTCCGAACGGGAGCCTGCCCATGCGCGCACATCCATGCGCTCGTGGCACGCCCGGCGTCTCGGCTCTGCGTGGTTTCACGCTGATCGAGCTGTTGGTCGTGATCGCGATCATCGCGTTGCTTGTGTCGTTGCTCTTGCCGTCGCTCGGCAAGGCGCGTCAGGCTGCGCGCACGGCGCTGTGCCTGAGCCAGATCCGCCAGCTCGAGATCGCTCACACCCTCTACCTCGACGACCACGATGAGTTCTTCATCGACGCCGGGTTGGGCCATGGCGGCCTTGCCAGTCCCGATCGAGCATGGCCGATCACGCTCGGCGAGTACTACGGAAACGAGTTGGTGCTGCGTTCGCCGGTGGACGACAGCCCGTTCTGGCCTCGTTCACTCGGTGGGCAGAGCGACGGCGCCACGCTGGATGAGTTGATCGAGGCGTTGGCGTCGGGCGGACCACCGCCGTCGAACATCGCGCGGTGGACGAGCTACGGGCTCAACAACGCGCTCACGCGGTTCGCAAGGCCGAACGTGCGGGACCCGGACGACTCGTCCCGGTTCCTGGGTCCATGGATGAAGATGGCGGCCGTGCCCAATCCGAGCACGACCGTGCACTTCTTGATGATCACGGAGGGCAACGACTCGGCCTCCGAGCAGTTCGCAACGAGTGATCACGTCCATGTCGAGCAGTGGGGGATCTTCGGCGCCGAGAGCGCCCCGGCGATCGCGGCCAGTCAGTGCGCGATCGACGCCCACGGCGGGCCGGCGCGTTCGTTCCGGTCGCGCTCCAACTACGGGTTCCTCGATGGGCACGCAGAGACGCTGACTTTCGAGGACGTCTACACGGACAAGGAAACCAACCGTTTCATCCCGGACTTTGCGCCATGATTCCGCTTGCGTCCGGGTTTCAGAGAAAGGACCCACTCATGCGCATGTGCAAGCACCTGCGCTCGATCACGCTCCTGGCGGTGCTGCTCGCGCCTGCGTCCAGTGCGCTGGCACAGGGCGGCACCCATCCCGTCGACGTCATCACTCGCGCCGAAGACGGGGCGCTCGTCATCGGCGGGTTCACCGACGGCGCGCTCACGTTCCCGAAGCGCGTCTTCACCAACGGGACCGAGCTGGGCGACATCGTCCCCGGCGTTACCTTCAACCCCGGGTTCGATTCCCTTCCGGATCAGTTCCCGCAGAGCGTCGTCGTCGGTGTCACGATCCGCGCGGCCCTGCGTGTCTGGGACGGATCGGACTTCGACACGCTGGCGCCGGTGACCATGACCGTGCGTCAGGACGGGATCGACGCGATCACACCGGCCTCGGATCCGGCCGATCCGTCGGCCGGGCCGTCGTTGACGATCGGCCTGACCGATCCGATCGATGGTCGCCTGCACGAGCATCCCGGGTACCGCCTGGACGCACCAGCGCCCGATGGGCTGTACCTGCTCGAGCTTGAGCTGTTCGTCGATCCGGCAGCCGCAAGCCGTTCCGATCCGTTCTGGATCATCTTCGTCCAGGACGAAGGCGGCGCGGGGCTCTCGGATCAGCTCGACGACGCGGCGGCGTGGGTCGAGGACAACCTCGCCGGGAACGATTGCCCGGCGGACTTCAACGAGGACGGATTCTCCAACGACCAGGACTTCTTCGACTTCGTCAACGCCTTCTTCGGACCCGGCCCGGCGGACTTCAACGCCGACGGGTTCACCAACGACCAGGATTTCTTTGATTTCGTGAATGCGTTTTTCGCGAACGATTTGTGCAACTGACTCAGACATCACGCGGGCGGAGCCCGCGAAAGGACTCAAGAGATGATTCGTTTCAAGACCACTGGACTCTCGCTTCTTGGTGCCGCTGGCGCCGTCGGACTCAGCGCCGCGCCGGCGCTCGCCCACGAGGGTGACATCGGCTTGCAGAACATCGGCGGCGCGTTCAGCACGTGGCTCGTCGAAGAGGTCGGCGGCGTCGAGATCTTCGCCGAGCCGGAGCGCGTCTTCGGCGTCGAGATGGGCCCCGGCGGGCGCATCGATGACCCCGGCTTCTACACCGATGGCGTCGCTGCCGTCGGGCTCGATGGGGTCGCCCTTTCCTTCGTGCTCGAGGGGCGTCTGCGCGAGTGGAACGGCACCGAGTTCGTCGACTCGACGAACACCATGGACGCCGAGCTCGAGTTCGGCCCGTCGGTCACCACGTCCTCCGACGGGTCCGACGTCGCCGGGTTCGTCTTCGAGAACATCGGTGGTGCGTTCGACACCCACCTCGATTTCGTCCTCGGCAGTGACGACGTCGGCATCTTCGCCCTACAGATGCGCCTTGTCGACGACAACGGCGGGCTGGACGACTCGCGCAGCTTCTGGATCTCCTTCAACAACGGCGATGAGGAAGAGGCGCACGAGGAGTCGATCGAGTGGCTCGTGGCGAACGTGCCGGCCCCGGGCGCAGTGGCATCGCTGCTGTTCGGTGGCGCGCTCGTCGGCGGACGCCGCAGGCGGAACGGGTAAGCAACCGCCCGCGTGAGCGGGTGCCATTTGTTTGACGTTGCGGCGACGCACGGGCCTCTGGTCCGTGCGTCGCTTTTTGCTACCGGGGGTGTGATCGTGGAACCACGCCCGAGACTCGAGGATGCGCCGGGTGCGCATGGCGGGACCGGGGCACAAGCCTACCACCACGACCGATCAAGGCAATCCTCCCCCTGCTCGTCACTCGCACACGGCGGGCGGCGTGAAGAAGCAGTTGACGAAGTCGAAGAAGTCCTGCGCGTTCTCGGATCCATCTTCGTTGAAGTCCGACTCCTCCCGCGGCCCGCTCTGCGCAAAGTAGTCGTTGACCCAATCAAAGAAGTCGGTGTCATTGAGGAACAGGTCGGTGTTCCAATCGCAAGGGCAGGTCTCGACAAGGGTGATCGTCAGCACCGCGCTGGGTGAGATGAACTCCTCATCAGTGCCGACCGTGGGGGCCGCACGCGGCGTGAACTCCAATGGCGAACCATCGGCGAGCGTGACGCGCAGCGGAGCGGAGGAACGGTCCGCGATGATGGTCGGGGCGCCCGGGGTGAGCGTCATCGGCACGTTGTCGAGGCTGGCCTCTTGGACGAAGAGGTTGATCGCGCTGGACGCCCATGCGTTGATCCCGCCGGCGATCGTGCCGCCGGAGATGTCGATGGCGCCGCCAGACATGGCCTCGAGCCGGAGGTGAATCGTCCCGTCGCTGATCGTTGTCTTTCCGCCCCAGACCCTGAGTAGGCCCCCTTGGCCGGGCTGACCGAACGTCCCGTCCATGATGTTGAGGAGTCCGCCTGCCGAGGTGCCTCCCTCGGCGTGACTACCGCCCGCGACATTGCAGGTGCCGCCGTTGCCAGCGTGACAAGCACCTGTGGTTGCGCCAGCACCAATGTTGACGGTGGCGCCCGGGCCGGCGACGACTTGCTCGACATGCCCGGCGTTGAGATCGACGGTCGAGTGGAAGGCCTGAAACTGGCTTCCGATGACGCCGCCGTTGACGGTCACGTTGCTTCCCGGGAGCGCTCGGAAGTTGTCACCAATGACGCCGCCCGCGATCGTGACGTCGGTGAAACTGGTACGGAGCCAGTCACCGACCTGACCCGCGTGGATCGCGAGCGTGGCGTGAGCGGCACCGAAGGCGTCCGGGAGTTCGCCGGTTCCGCTGAGCGTGAGCATCTGGCCTGGTCGGAGACCGGGCGGCCCGATGCCGGCTGCGAGATCGATCGGCGCTGTGTCGATGGGCCCGAGGCTGATCGGGGCGATCGTGATCGCGTCCGGAACGATGTGTGACTCGACGTGTTCGGCGATGATTTGCACCGCTCCGTCGGCGAGCGTGCATGTGAATGTCGCGTTGGGAGGGAGCCCGGCGTCGAGATCCGCGATCGGGACACCGTCGAGGCGCAGATCCGTCGCGTGGAGCGTCATGATGTCGGTGTGCGCGATATGGAGCTCGGTCCCGACGACGCCACCGGTCACGGTGGTCGGCGTTTGGAACCCGAGCGACACGCGTTCTGTGAAGCCGCCCGAGATATTGAGAGTGCTCCTGGAGATGACGAGGCTGCGGACGATCCCGCCGCTGATCTCGATGGTGGCGTCTTGCCCGAGAAGCTGCTCGGCCGTGCCGCCGGATACCGTGATCATGTTGTTCGTGAAACCGGTGACGCGTCCGACACGCCCGGCCTGGATGTCGAGCACGCAGTTCGTCAGGTCGAATGCGTGGGAAACCCCGCCTGGGGCGCCGGCGGTGCCGCCGAGGATGTTGAGTTCGCAGTCGGTCGTGTTGATGCGACCGTCAGTCGAGGCGCCCGAGAGCAAGTTGAGGATGAGCCCCTCGGCCCGGGCGCCGCCGGAGTTGACGATGAACGCACCACCGTCGTTGATGTTGACGGTGGAGCCAGCGAAGTCGACGTCGAAGGCGCCGACCTGATTGCCGATCGTTCCGGCGTTGTTGATCTCGAACGCGGTGCCCGGTGCAAGAATGAAGGGCTGTCCCATGAACAGCCCCGCATTGAGCGACGTGTCATCGAGGTTCTCGCCGGCACCGACCTGGACCTGGGCGGCGGCGGGGAAGGCGAGGGCGGCGACCAATACGACGACACACTTGGCGTGGTGGGCAATCGCGCACATCCTCGGGCTCCTCCGGCGGGTCCACGCAAGTGTACGACGGAAGGGCCCTCTCCCCACATCCTTATGTTGGCGGATCTTCCTTGCTTTGGCCTTCCGGGGATCTCGCGAGGGCTACCTCCGCCCGCGCCCGGCCCGCATCAGGGACTCGATCTCCGCGATGCTCTTCGGGATCGACGCCGAGAGCACCTGAGCCCCGCCCTCGGTGACGAGCACCTCGTCCTCGATGCGGATGCCGATCTCCTCGTCGGCGAGGTAGACGCCAGGCTCGATGGTGATCACGCTCCCAGGGGTGAGCGGCTCGTCGTACAGGCCGGAGTCGTGGACGTGCAGGCCGATGAAATGGCTGGTGCCGTGGAAGTAGGCGTCCGTGAACCCGGCTCGCTCGATGACGGAGCGCGCCGCCTGGTGCACCTCCCAAACAGTGACGCCGGGCTTGACTGCTTCGATTGCCGCCCGCTGCGCCTCGAGCACCACCTCGTAGACCTCCTTCTGACGCTCGGTGAAACGGCCCGAGACGGGGAACGTCCGTGTGATGTCCGCGGCATACATGTCGTACTCGCAGCCGACGTCGCAGAGCACCAGGTCGCCCGCCTTCATCTCGCGGTCGTTGCGCTGGTAGTGCAGCACGCATGAGTTGGGGCCGCTTGCAACGATCGGGTTGTACGCATTGAAGCGCGAGCCGTTGTCGCGGAACGCACGTTCGAACGCACGCTGCAACTCGAACTCGGTCATGCCCGGCCGGACCGCGCGCATCGCGGCGACGTGCCCGTCGCCCGTGATGTCCACGGCCCGCTGCATGATCGCGATCTCATCGGCGCTCTTGGCCTGTCGCATCGCCGGGAGCAGCTCGTGGGCGAGGCGGATCCGCGAGCCGGGGATGCGCGAGCTCGCCTTCCGTAGCACGTCTAGTTCCTTGGGCACGGGGCTCGTGTAGCCGACGATCGGCCCGAGGCTGACCATCTCGCGATCGGCACTCTTCGTGACGGCGCTCGCGAGCGAGCCGGGCAGTCGCCCGATGCGTCGCACGCGCGCGATCCCGGTACCCAGTTCGATCTTGCGCCCGAGCATGGCGCGCTCGCCGTGCCAACGGTTGTCCTCGACGTCCAAGGCCGCTAGGAAGAGCGTTTCGGGCGAGACCGGATCCTCCGGTGCGAGCAGCAGCGCGGCGCCCGCCTCGTGCGCCAATCCGGTTAGGTAGTAGAAGTTCAGGTCCTGCCGATCGTCCGGGCCGACGTGATCGGCGCTGAAGATCACGGCGACGCCTCCGCCCATCTCCTCCATGAGACGCCGCCGGCGCTCGCGATAGACCTCCGGTCCTAGCTCACCGGTCGGCATGGGGATCCCGCGTGCGTCGTCGCCGCTGGGCATGCGCACGTCGGGCGTCTCAACGGGGCGCGGCTGGCCACCCGGCAGGATGCTCGGGCGGTCGGGCGCTTCGGGCACGTTCTGGGCCGCGGCGTGATCAGCCGCGAGCGTGACGCAGAGTGCGGGGATGACGGGGAGAGCGAACTGGCGCAGCATGGGTGGATCCTCCGTGGCGCGACTTGCGTGCGACCGGGCGGGTGGGGGGTCGGATCGTGGATTGGGAGTCTACCGGCGTGGCAGGGAGCATCCTGTTGCGGGAGCTGCGCCTTGGTGTCGGCCGGGAAATGGAGCGACGGGGACTCGAACCCCGAACTTCCAGCTTGCAAAGCTGGCACTCTACCAGTTGAGTTACCGCCCCGGCTGGGCGGGCCGCGAGGCGACCCGGTCGAGAGGATAGAGCCGTGGGGCGCGCGGGGCCACGTCCGCCTCGGGCACCTCGCTCCTCCCCGACGTCACCAGGCGTGTCAGGGCGCCAGACGCCCGTCCAAACGTGTGGAGGGGCGATCCGGCGACGTCGGTGGCCCCATTCGGATACAAACACGTGCCCTCCACCCCCAAGAAGTGAAAGTAGCCGGTGGGGGTCGGCCAACCGACGATCTCGCACGGAGCGACCGACGCGGTATGAAGTTCAGCACCTCGCACATCCTCGCCTTCCTCCGCCAGCGCCCCAACCAGCGGAACATGCGCTCGCTGCTCAAGTTCACGGGCGTGCTGGTCTTCCTCGTCGTCCTCTACAGCGTCCTCTTCCACTTCATCATGATGAAGGAGGGTCAGAGCCACAGCTGGATGACGGGCTTCTACTGGACCCTCACGGTCATGTCCACGCTCGGCTTCGGCGACATCACCTTCGAGAGCGATCTAGGGCGGGCGTTCTCGATGCTGGTCCTCGTCACCGGCATCGTCTTCCTGCTGATCCTGCTTCCGTTCACGATCATCCAGTTCTTCTACGCGCCGTGGGTCGAGGCGCAGGCCGCGGCCCGCACGCCGCGCGAGCTCCCCCCGACCACTTCGGGCCACGTCATCCTGACCCGGCACGGCCCGGTGTCGACGGCGCTGATCCGCAAGCTCGAGTACTCCGGCTACCCGTACGTGCTCCTCGTCGCGGACTTCGAGGAGGCCAGCCGCCTGCACGACATGGGCCTGCTGGTGATGTTCGGGGCGCTCGATGATCCGGAGACCTACCGCCTTGCGCGCGCACAGTCGGCCGCTCTCGTCGCGGCCACCAACGACGACGTCGCCAACACAAACGTCGCCTTCATGGTCCGTCAGGTCACCGAGCACGTTCCGATCGTCGCGACGGCGACCGACCCGATCTCCACCCTCATCCTCGAACGCGCCGGCGCGACGCAGATCCTGCGCCTGGGCGAGATGATGGGGCGCTCGCTTGCGCGCTGCATGGTCGGTGGCGATGCCGTCACGCACGAGGTCGGACGCCTCGACAAGCTGATCCTCGCCGAGGCCAACGCGCACCGCACGCCGCTGGTCGGCAAGTCGCTGCGCGAGAACCGGGTGCGCGACCTGGGCGTGACGGTCATCGGTCTCTGGGAGCGGGGCGATTTCCACCCCGCAACTCCGGATAGCGTCGTCGGCGAGCACACGATCCTCGTCCTCGCCGGCTCCGCCGAGCAGCTCGCCAACTACGACGAGGCGTTCGTCATCTACAACGTCTCCGTCAAGCCGGTCCTGATCATCGGTGGCGGACGCGTGGGTCGGGCGGCCGCCGAAGCGCTCCAGGCCCGCGGCGTCGAGTGGCGCATGGTCGAGCTCGATCCCGCGCACGCTCCCGACCCGAAGCGTTGCCTGATCGGCGACGCGCGCGACCCGGAGGTGCTGCGCGAGGCGGGGCTGTTCGACGCCCCGGCCGTCCTGGTCACGACGCACGACGACCCGCTGAACATCTACCTGACGATCTACTGCCGCAGCGTGCGCCCGGACATCCAGATCATCAGCCGCGCGACGTTCGAGCAGAACATCGAGACGCTCCACCACGCCGGTGCCGACTTCGTCCACTCCTACGCGTCGATGGGCGCGGTGAGCATCTTCAACCAGATCCGCGGCGACCGGATCGTCACCGTCACCGAGGGTCTCGACATCTTCCGACTCCGCGTCCCGCCCTCGCTGGCCGACAAGACCCTCGTCGAGTGCGGTGTCCGGGAAGCCACCGGCTGCACCATCGTCGCGCTGCGTGACCCGGACGGTGAACTGATCATCAACCCGCCCGCCGACGCGGTCCTCCGTGCCGATCAGGAGATGGTGGTCGCGGGCAGCGAGGAGTCGGAGACGAAGTTCCTGCAGCAGTTTGGGGAGTAGGGGGGCGTCCGTGTTGTCGCGCGCCGCGGGCGTCGTTGTGCGCGTGGGTACTCGGCGCTGCCGTTCGTTCCTCGATCGAGCGCGAGCACCGGCGCGAAACGGTGCATCATTCTGCACCACGTTTTGGTCGCACCCGGGCGGGTGAAGACTGCTTGCGCGTTTACCATGGCGATCGATGAAGACGAGCCACGCGTCCGGTCCCGATCGCCCGCCCCTCTTGTTTCGCGACGTGCTGCGCGAGGAGCTCGGGCGCCGGTGCGCTGACAACTCGCGATACTCGCTCCGCGCATTTGCGCTTGATCTCGGTGTGCATCACGCGACCCTCTCTCAGTTGCTGAGCGGTCGTCGAGTCGTGACGGAAGAGTCGATCAGGCGCATCGGGGCGGCGCTCGGATGGTCGAGCGATCGCGTCGCCGAGCTCCTTGAGCGAGAGAGGCTGTTTAGTGGGCCTCGCGAACGCGACGAGCCCGAGGTCGTGCGCCTCACGGACGATGCGGCCCGCGTGATGCACGAGTGGTGCCACCACGCGATCCTCGAGCTGATGCGTCTTGCGTCCTTCCGGCCGGACTCACGCTGGATCGCTCGCGTGCTCGGTGTTTCGACGGACGAGGTGAACATCGCGCTGTCCCGCCTCGCCCGTCTCGGCATGCTCACCATGGAGGCGCCCGATCGCTGGGTTGATTCGTCGCCCGACGTGGTCGGTGACGCGGCCTTCACGCGTGCGACGCTCGAGCACCTGCTCGCTCGCTTCCACGATCTGCACCGCAACCGCCCGGGGCGCGAGCGTGCCTTCGCCGATCACGTCGTCATGACGCTCGCGGTGAACACCGCGCGCCTGCCTGACGTCGCCGCGCTGATCGCCCGCTTCCGGCGCGAGCTCGCGACCCTGGTCGAACTCGACCAGCACCGCGACGAGGTGTATCAGGTCCAGCTCACACTCCTGCCCATCACCGCCCTCACCAATCACACCGACGAAGGAGACCCCGCATGGGACAGCCCGTGACCCACTTCCAGATCGTGACCGCCAACCCCGACGGCGCCGCTGAGTTCTACAGCTCCTTGTTCGGCTGGACCGTCGATGCCGACAACGCACTCGGCTATCGCATGTTCGACACGGGCTCGGAGGAGGGGATCACCGGCGGTGTCTGGCCCGCGCCGCCGGGAGCGCCGGCGTTCGTGCAGCTCTTCATCCGAGTCGAGGATCTCGACACCGAGGTCAAGCGTGCCGAATCACTCGGCGCGACGACCATCATCCCACCTCAAGAACTGCCCGACGGCGACGCAATGGCCGTCATGCGCGATCCCGACGGAGCCACGTTCGCTCTAACGCGCGCGAGCAAGTGAATGTCGCGAGCGCTGCGCCGCGTACGGCGTCACCGGGGCCCCGCACGTGTCGGCTGATGCCGCCGCTCTGTGCTCGAAGCCGCGAGGGTGCTGAAGGGAGGAACGAAAGCGGACAGGGCGGGATTCGAACCCGCGGTACCGGTAATACCGATACGCCGGTTTAGCAAACCGGTGCCTTCAGCCGCTCGGCCACCTGTCCGTCGCGGCCAGTATAGGCACACCCCTCGCATGGCCCACCGTGCCCCCGCCCCGCCCGATCGGGCACGGCGTTGCGAGGCTGGAGGCGCACGAAAAAGAGCGGACCGGCTCAGCCAACCGGTCCGCCCTATGGCAAGGAGCGTGTACGTGTTGCGGTTACGTTCCGTTCGTGTGTGGCGCCGGGCAAGGACGCCGTCAGGGGGCAAACTCCTTACCGCCGGGTGTCTGGAGCCCGGCGGCAGTGGGGGCTGGGCGGTCAGAAGACGGACAGTCGGACAGGGACAGATCCCCCGCGGCGAGCGGGGGTGGAGGGACGGTGGGGACGGGCCGGGGAGGGCGGTTCAGCCCTCGTCGCGCTTCGAGTCGTTCTCGATCAGGCGGCGCAGGTACTGGTTCTCGCGTCGCGTGGCCTCGAGGTCGAAGACCAGGTACTTGACGCTCAGGCGCAGGTAGTCCAGCGACTCCTGGAGTTCGCCGACGGTGCGGCGCATCTTCTCGTGGCGCGTACGGGTGTCCGTCGCGAGCTTCTCGAGGGTCTGGCGCGCGGGGCCAGGCAGTTCCTCGATCTGGTTCATCAGCTCCGACAGACGCTGCTGAAACTCCTGCTCGTTCATGAGCGGATTCCTCCGAATCTGAGATTGTGCAGGCCGTCCTGGGAAGTGAGAGAGAGACGGGGCTCGGCCTGGGTTGGTGGGCCGGCGCGTATCGTGGCGCTGGCGAGTTGGTCCCAGCAGGGAAACAACTCGCGCGCCGCCTGTGCCAGCGTGGGCGTGCCAGGCCCGAGCCGATCCCCCTTGGTCCGAGAAGAACCGGGCGCGCGCACGCGTGCGGCGGAGATTCCGTCTTGTCGCGAGGTTCAGGCTCTGGGAAGGGCCCGCGCCCGTCTGGCGCGGATGTTGACCGGGGTCAACGTCTGGCGTCGATCCGACGCAACGCGTTGCGGGCGCGCGCCGGCGCCGAGGCCAGCAGACCGGGCAGCTCGCCCGGGATCTTCCGGCGGGCCTCCTCGGTCAGGGCACGGAGGTGGTTGTCGAGGGCGACCGTGAATCGCCCAAAGAGCTGCTCGAGCTCGTGCCGGTTGAAGGCCGCCAGGGGGTCGGCCAACCCGGACTGGATCGAGGCCCAGTCCAAGAGGGAGCCCGAGGAGTCGTCGAAGCGGTAGAGCGTGAGGGTCGCGCCGATCCGGTCGGCGAGGGGGGTGAAGGGGTCCGTGGCCTCGTCCGGGATCGCCAGCATGATCTCTTCGGGGCTCGTGGTCTCCAGACGTTCGAGCCACGTCCCGGCCTGGCCCGTCTGGGCGGCCACCATCGCCGGGGTGTCCTCGGGCGCGCGCAGCTTGGCGTGGGCGGTCGAGAGCGTCTTGATCCCGGCCCGGTCGAACCGGATCGTCAGGCGCTGGCAGGGCCGGCCATCGGCGACCTGTTTCGCGGCCCCGGTGACGACGCCGACGCCCCACTCGGGCCGCTCGGCGTGGACGAGCTTGTCACCAAAGCTCCATTGTCGATCGGGATCGGATGTCGCCACGGACAACTCCGGCTCAATCAGGGTGGTCAGAGTGGTTCTACAGGCGGATGATCGATAACGCCACACCCCGCCGGAGCCCCTCTGGGGCCCGCTTGCGGGTCCTGCGCCTGGATCGTCGGGCCGCCCCCGGCTGTTCCCTCCCCCTTGTGCGGCCTAGTATACGCTTCGAGTCAGTCGGGGGATGCGTGGCGTCGGGCCCACGGTGGGTCGGGACGGTGCGGGGTCGGGGGCGAGGCTCCGGAGCACAGGCGGGATGATCGAAGCTCTCAAGAGTGACGAAATCGTCGATCGCATGGGCGGTCGCTTCAAGCTGTGCGTGCTGATCCAGCGCCGCCTGGTGCAGTTGATGGATGGCGCGCGCCCGCTCGTCGAGCGGGAGGGTCGCAGCGACCTCGAGTTGGTGATCGAGGAGATCGTCCAGGGCAAGATCGCCTACGACTTCGACCCCGCCAGCGAGGAAGAGGTCAAGATCGCACTCGCGCCCGAGATGCACGACCGCATCGCCAAGCCGCTCGACGCGTGACCGACGCGAACGACGCCAGTGCGGCCTCGGGGGCGCACGTCCTCGTCGGCGTCGCGGGCGGGATCGCCGCATACAAGACAGCAACCCTCGTCAGCCGCCTGGCCCAAGCCGGCGCGGACGTCACCGTTGCGATGACCGAGGCCGCGACGAAGTTCGTGACCCCGCTGACGTTCCAGGCGCTCTCCGGGCGCCCGGTCTACACCAGCGCGTGGGAGCACATCGAGTCGCAGGACCCGCAGCACATCTCGCTCGCGACGCGGGCCGACCTTGCGATCGTTGCGCCCTGCACGATGGACATGATGGCCAAGCTGGCGACGGGGCGCACGGACGATGTGGTGACGCTGATACTCAGCGCCGTCGATCGCTCGCGCACGCCCGTGCTCCTGGCGCCCGCGATGAACAGCGCGATGTGGGCCCAGCGGTCCACGGAGCGGAACGCTGTGACCCTGGCGGAGGACGGGTTCGCGCTCGTCGGGCCTGCCGAGGGGTGGCAGGCCTGTCGCCACGTCGGCCCGGGGCGTATGGTGGAGCCCGAAGAACTGCTCGAGGTCGCGCTCAAGGAACTCGAGGCTCGGCGTGGGGCCGGTGGGGAGAAGATGGAGCGATGAGCGGGATGGATCCGACACGTTTCCTGCTGATGTTCGCCGGGCGCACCGGCTCGACGTTCATGATGGACATCCTCGCGAAGCAGCCGGCCGTGAAGGCGGGCATGGAGGAGCTGGTCTGGTACCGGCACCGGCACGCCGAGGAGCCCGAGGTGGCTGCCCGCGAGCAGCGCGCGTTCGCCGAGCGGTTCTACGCAACCGAGATCCCCGAGGGCTGCCGCGCCGTCGGGTTCAAGACCAAGCTGTACGACATCGTGGACCGGGACGACTTCGCCCCGCTGCTGCGCGACCTGGGCGTGCGCCTGATCCGCATGCGTCGGCGCAACGTACTCAAGCTCGCGATCAGCGCGATGAACGCGAAGCGCGTGCACGAGAAGACGGGGCGTTGGAACATCTGGTCCGACGCCGACCGGCCCGACGCGATCACGATCGACGTCGAGGAGCTGATGGCGCGGATCCGGCGTCGTGACGTCACCGAGGAGCGCATCGGCGCGTTCTGCGAGCAGTTCGAGACCGAGCCGCTCGAGATCTGGTACGAGGACCTGCTCGCCGACGTGCGCGCCACGCTCGAGCGCGTCGGCTCGTTCCTCGGATTCGAGCTCACCCAGGACGCGCAGGAGCGCAGCGAGGTCCGGAAGGTCACCAGTGATGATCTTCGCGATGCCATCGCGAACTTCGACGAGGTCGAAAAGGCCCTCGAGGGCACCGACTACCAGCGATTGCTCTACGCCGACTCGGCGGACGCCGGTTCGACGGCCGGCAAGGGCTGAGCGGGAGCCTCGCGATGATCGACCTGATCGGATGGGGCGCCGCGTTCGTGCTCGTCGGCACGATCTACACGCAGGTCGGGCGTCAGTGGCGCGA
>JANQQG010000192.1 GCA_028285065.1 Phycisphaerales bacterium | reverse complement strand
GGGTAGGGGGGCGGGTGGGGGGGAGCAGGAGTGGGGCTGGAGCACGCCGACGCGGGGCCCTCTCTGTAGCCCGTTGATCCCCTAGGTGGGTGATCCCTTGGCATGACTGGGCTTTGTTGGAGAGAGTGTCGCCCATGACGGCGGAGAACCGGCCGAACCTTGTCGCGGATCTGGCGAAGGCGAACGGAGAGGTCGTGCTGCGCGCGATCCGGACCGACTCGCCGCCTGACACGCGCACGCTGCGACCGGTGGCGTCGCCGGATGAGTTGCTCATGGAGATCGTCAGCAGCCTCCCGTCTTCGATCCCGAGTATGGGCGGGGGTCTCGTGACGATGACGTTCAACCTCAGCGCGACGATGAACCAAGCGTGGACCCAGAAGTCCACCGAGCGGTTTCGCGACGGGCTGATGTCCGAGCTCGAACGACTCGGTTGGCCGTTGATCACGCTCTTCCACACCGATGAGGAGTGGGTGCGCCGTGTGGCGGACCGACTGGGTGTCAAGGTGCGCGAGGCACTCCCCGACTCCGAAGTCGGAGTGATCTTCGATGGGCGAGTGACCGGCGGCGTCACCGAGCAGGACGAACGCCGTGACTTCCCGGCGCAGGTCGTCCCGGGGATCGGCGAGGCCGTGGCAAGGGAGGCCGCGAAGGAGGCGCCGAAGAAGAAGGTCACCAAGAAACAGACCAAGAAGCAGACCAAGAAGCAGATCAAGAAGAAGACGAAAGAGAAGACCTCGTCGAAGCAGAGGGCTGAGTCCCGGGAGCCTCGGAAGCCCCCGATGGTGGTGCAACTCGGCGAGACGCCCGACGGCGGTCGGGTGCGCATCGTGTGGGCCAACGACTACCACACGGCCGAGAGCGTGCCGACCGCCCTGGGTCCTCACGAGATCGTCAAGTACATCTCGCATCGAGTCAATGCCCTCGTCGCAGAGGACTTCAACGAAGCCTACTTCCGCTTCGATATCACCAACACCCGCATGGGCGCATGGCACGCCGGCAGCACGATGTGGTTCCGTGACGAGATCCTGAAGGAACTCGACGGCGAGGGCGTGGAGCTCGTCACATTGACGCACGCGGACGAGCAGTTTGTCACGAAGGTCGCCGAGTGGCTGGGCGCCCAGCTCGAGACGATCGACACCGAGGAGGAGTCGAGGCTGCTGCGCGAGCGCAGCCCGCGCGACCGCAGCGAGCAACCCGAGCAGGCCACGACGAACACTGCGCAGGACAATCAGCCGCCGAGCGTCGAGATCGAGTCTCCGGCGGACGACGAGGACCTCCCGGCTGCCCCGCGCGTCTGGGGCACCTCTGTCTTGCCGGTGCGCCTGGTGCACGCGGACCAGCCGCGCGAGCTCGAGGTCGAGTGCGTCGTCGTCCCTTGCGATCCGGCGGGCAAGGTCGGAACGATCGGGTCCGCGCTCGGATTGGCGGACCTCGAACGAGAAGTCGCGCCCGAGCGTCCGGTCTTCGTCTCGATCACCCCGCACGGGCGACCGGTCTTCTTCGCAACGGTCGGTCGCCCCGGCCGGGCGCACGCGCACGTACGTGAGGCCGTCCGCGCGTGCCTCCGGCAGGCGATGGAACGGGGCATCAAGTCGATCGCGATCCCGCTGCTCGGCTCGCAGCGCAGGACCGAGGGTCGGGTCCGCGGCGCGTCGGCAGACACGCAGGGCCTCGACCCGATCGAGGCGGGCCAGGTCGTGACCGGCGCCGTCGCTCGATCCGGCCTCGCCGGACGCTTCGACCGGATTGTCGTCTTCGATGAGCGATACGAGGTGCTCCAGGAACTCGGCCGGCGTCTGCGGCGCGATCAGCGCGCGCGCAGCGAGCAGCCCGAGCAGGCGACGACGGACGAGGACGATCAGCCGCCGAAGGTCGAGATCGAGTACCCCGCTGGCTACGACGAGAGCGCCGAGGCCGCCCCCGCCGCGCCGCGCGTCTGGGGGTCAACCGTGCTCGAGGGCGGCCAGCGCATCCGCCTCGGCGAGTTCGATCCGCTCGAGCTCACCGAAGACGCCGTCGTGATCTCCGTCAGCCCGGAGGGCGTCCCGGGCGGGCTCGCTGAGGTACTCGGGTTTCGCGCCGGCGATGTCACAGCCGCAGTCGGCGAAGCGCGCGTGCACGAGTCGCCATCGACCGGAAGGCGCGTCGTCGTCGTCACGCCCAAGGACGCCGAGGGCGAGTTCACGATCGAGGCTGTCAAGACGTGTGTGAGCCTGGCGATCCGTGCGGCTGGAGGCGCGGGGATGACCTCGATCGCGATCCCGCTCCTCGGCGCTGGCGCGGGCATGCTCGACGCCCAGGAGGTCGGCCTGGAGACCATCGGGAAAGTCCGGCGAGTGCTCGAGAGGGGCGGCATCGGCGACGTGCGCGAGGTGACGATCTTCGACCATCGTCAACATGTGCTCGAGGTCCTCGCCCAAGAGTTCGAGGGCGACGCCGACGTCGACGCCAGCCTTGTCGCGATCGAGGACCCCCCGACGCTCGACCCGGAGGGGCACGAGATCGTCGTCGACGGCGACGGTCCATCCGACGTGCCGCCATCCAATCGCACCCGCGGCGGCCGCATCGGTTACCGCACCAACGCCAAGGCCGATGACGCCTGCCTCAACGTCAAGCAGTATGCCGCGGCTCTCGCCTCCTTCTTCCGCGGTGCGCGCGACGAACTCTGCTTCGGCCTCTTCGGTCACTGGGGTCGCGGCAAGACCTTCCTGATGCAACAGGTCGCGACGCACATGATCCTCAAGCGCCATGCCGTGGTGCACTTCAGCGCATGGAAGTACCCCGCGACGCCGCAGCTCTGGGTGCACCTGTACGAGTCGTTCGCGGACGAGGCGCGCCGTGCGGGTCGCTGGGAGACCCTCCCGCGCGTGATCCGCGCGGGGTTGGTGCGTCACGGCGCGATGCCGCTGCTCAGCGCCGTGCTCGTCTTCGCATTCGCGGTGATCCCCATGCGCGTGTGGCTCGATGCGCTCGTTGAGATCATCAGCATCGTCGGCATCGGTCTCGTCCTGCTCGCCTGGCGCCTGCGGAACCCCGCCGGGACGCTCGTCCGATCGTTGCGCACGCGCTACCTCAAGCTCACGAGCCACAGCGAGAAACTGGGCCTCCAGGCCGTCATCGGTGAGGACCTCCGCGCTCTGATCCTCGGCTGGATGCCAAGGGCCGAGGATGAGGGTGGCGCCGAGCACGAGGCGCCCGAGATCAAGGAGGCATTCGGCAAGCCGACCGTCGCGGCCATCAGCGTGGGCTGGGGCATCGCGTGCGCGATCATCGCGCTCGTCGCCACCTCCACCTACGACGTCCCGAACTGGGTCTACTTCGTCAACGGGCTCGGAGCCGGCCTGGCCGCCGCGCTCGCGGCCGTGCTGATGTTGCGCTGGGCGAGATCCGGCGCAAGCCAGACCAAGGGTGTGCTGCTCGTGGTCGATGACCTGGACCGGTGCGCGCACGACTCGATGCTCGAAGTGATCGAGTCCCTGCGCCTGCTGCTCGAGGACGAACAGATCAAGCAGCGTGTCCGTGTCGTCTTCCTCGTCGACGACCAGATCCTCCGGGCCGCGATTACCGAGAAGTACGAGAAGGCGATCGAGGCCAAGCGGGTCTCCGAGCAGACCGTCTTCGCCGAGAACGTCGAGAAGCTGTTCATCGCGCACCTGCGCCTCCCCGACCTCAAGGGCGACGAACTGCGAGTCGTCGCGGAGAAGGTCGCCAAGGCATCGCAGGCGGACCCAACCAAGCAGGTCGACGCATCCGGCGAAGACGACGCCGGCCTCTTCGCGCCGAGCACGCCGAGCGGGCACGAGGAAGCCGGATCTGCAAGGACCAAGACCGATCCTGCCGACCCGCCGATCACCGAGGCGGCAACCGATCTCACTGACGAGAGCCCACCCTCATCAGTGCCCAAGCCGGTATCCACCGAGCCCGAGCCGGAGCCAGAACGAGAGCCGGAACGCGAACTTGACCCAGAGCCCGAGCCGGGCCCCGGCCCGGAATCCGAGCCCGACGCGGAGCCAGAACCCGAGCCGGAGCTCGAACCGGTCGAGATCGACGACAGCGCGGAGCTGACCCAAGCCGAGGTCGACGCGCTCATCGAGGCTGCCGAGAAGCTCGAACAGGGCCCCCTCCGCGCCGGCCCCCGCTCGGTCCACTGCCTCAAGGCCCGCTACATGCTCGCCCGCGCCCTGCTGACCCGACTCGGCCACACCGATTGGCACCCCGCTGACCTGGCCGCCGAACTCGCGTCCGACACCGCCGGCGCGAGCGACGCCCAGGTCGTCTCCGTCGCGGCACAACTCCGCGTGTGATCCGCCCGCCTCCGCCTACGCGAACGGTTCGTCGTCGACCCACTCGGCGTTGAAGATGACCCACGCGTCAAGCGCGAGACCCTGCAGCACGTACTCGTACGGGAGGTAGCCGAAACCGGCGTCGCCCCACGTGCGGCCCCATGAGTTGCGGAAGATCAACCCGCCCCGCGTGTTCTTGGGCTGCTCAACATCCAGGCAGTCGCTGTAGCCGATCGCCTGCACGGCGTGCCCGCCGACCTGCCGATCGCGACGCCCGCGTGGGAACGGCACCTCGCCGCGCACATTGCCGGGCGAGCGGATGCTGTCGAAGACCGGGAACCCGAACGCGAAGGTGTACCCCGATCGGAGCACCCGCTTCATCAGGGCGAGCGTCTGCGCGCCCGTGTTGTTCACCTGATCGATCCGCCCGTACCGTGTTGCTTGGTAGTTGCTGGCGTACTGGTACAGGAACGATGACGGCTCCTCGTCGTAAACCGACGTGTCGTACGGGAGGTGCTCCTCCGGCGGGACGCCGAACAGACGCGTCGCCTTGATCGTGCTCCGGATGTACGCCCCGGTGTCGCCCTCCCACTGAAGCAGGTTCCGCGTCGTCTTGTACAGGAACAGACGCGACAGGTCCGTGTGCCGACCACCGACCGAGTTGGCGAGCGTCTCGAGCACGCCGACGACGGCCTGCGCCGTGCACGATCCGATCGACTCCTGGTCCTCGACCGGCGGCAGCCAGCCGGCGCGTCGGAAATCGACCCAGGCCGGCACGGCATCCTGCGCGCCCGACGAGCCGAGGCTGATCGCCCCTGGTCGCGCACTCCACGCGTGCTGCTTGGCGCGGCGCGTCAGGTCGGCGTCGGCGATCAGGGCCGCGTCGTCAGGGCTGTGGTCGCGTGGATCGGGGACGTCGGGCTGCCAGCCCAGCGACACGGGCCGACGCCCGGTCGGCGTCCGCGCACCGGCACGCTTGGCGTGGCTCCAGCGTGGCGTGATGCGCCCGGGCGACTCGTAGCCCCAAGGCTCGAAGCCACCCCATGGCTCGTAGCCGCCCCACGGCTCGAACCCACCAGCGGGCCGGTCGCTGTTGAACTCGTCGCCCTCACGTTCGATGTGCCCGTCGGCGGCGGGGGGGTTCTTCCAGCTCCGGCACGAGCCGAACGAGCCATCGGGGAGCTCGTTCAGGCGTGAGCGTCCGCGGCGCGTCGTCCCCGCTTTCGCCTTGGGCGCGCTCGTGCGCTGCTTCGGCGCGCGTGGTTTGGTTGCCTTCTTCTTTGCCATGGTGTTATCCCTCTGGGTTCGTGATCTTGAAGCGCCCTGGGCTCGAGTCGGCGGCCTCGAACTCGGCGCTCGCGAGGTCGGCGATCGCCTCGAAGTCCGTCGGATCGGTGATCGGAAGGTTGATGACGATGCTCTCGAGCCCCTGCAGGATCGCCCTGTTTGTGGCGACCGCGTTGCGTTTCTCGGTGGGGTCGGCCGGCGCCGTTGTCACGAGCTGGCTCGCCCAGGTCTTGGGGAACTCTGTGCTCGTGCGGAACGTCGGGTCGGCGCGGACGCGGGCGCTCGTCGCGTCGCGCACGGCCCGCTTCTTGAGCAGCGTCGTGAGGGTCCCCGTCGCCGATTCGATCGCGCTGTCGAGCGCGCCCGAGGCGAGCGCTGGGTCTTCGAGGCTCTTGCGGATCGTCTCCGTGTCACGCTTCGAGGCCGCTCGCATCTGCTCGCGCGTCAGCGCCGCGTCTCCGCCGACGCTCACCGTGATCAGGGCGTAGGTCTGCGTCGTGAAGTCGAGACGCTCGCCGGGCATCAGGCGGAACTCCTGGCCCGCGTTGCGCCCGGATAGCAGAACCACGCGGACGTTGTCGACCGTCTCTTCGGCCATTTTCACTTTCTTGGGGTGCTTGAGCTTCTTGCCGTCCTTGTCCCTCCTGGTCACCTTCGTGTACTCGGCGCGCTTGATGGACTCGATGACGTGGAAGAGCTGGTCGTTCTGGACACGGTACCGTTCCTTTGTCCGGTAGGTAAGCCCGTCTTTGCCCCTGAACCTCCGGCTCTGAGTCAGGGCGGCCGCGTCGAACATCAGCGTCGAGTTGAGCCGATCGACATTCGAGGAGCTCACCCTGCGTCCGGGCAGTTCTCGCTTGAGGATCAGGTACGACCCGGTCCGCAGCGCGGTCGTCATCGTGTACCGCTTGCCCTGACGGTGCAGCTTCTTGTTGGCCTCCTCGGTGCTGCCGAGGTCGTAGGTTCCCGCTGACGGTTGCTGCGGGCTGAGGACGAGGTCGAAGCGCAGCTCGTAGTCGTCCTCGTTGAGCTGGTTGAGGATCTCCGCGATGTCGATCGCGATCCCGATCGGCAGGGCGGCCTCGGTGGGCGCGAACTTGGTCAACGACCCGGCCGCGCGGAGGAGCTTCGTCGCATCCTCCTTGTCCTTCTTGTCCAGCTCGACCACGACGAACTTGATGCGGATCGGGAAGCCCGTGTAGGGCGTGGGACCGTAGATCGTCATCCCGCGCTGACCGACCAACACGCCGGGCGGCTGGTTCTCCGAGTCCGTGATGACAGTCGTGAACGCCTGGGCGGGGTCGCTCCCGCCGTCGTCGTAGACCTCCGCGTACACGAGCAGGTGCGGCGATCCGAAGAGCTTGAACTCGTCCTCGAGGAGTTCCTTGATGAACAGGGAGTTCAATGTGATCTTGACGATGTCGACGTCCTTGGCTGGGACGATGGCCGGATCAGGTGAGTCGGGTGCGCTGGGCCAGATGTCGGAGTCGATGAGTGCGCCGGTCGATCGGTCCACGCCGTAGAGGATCGGTTCGCCGGTGATGAGCGCCTGGTGAGAGGTCTGGCCGCACCCAACGAGCGCAAGCATGCAACAACCCGCCACGATGTGGCAGGCCCGAACAACGAAGGTCGACATGATGGGGCTCCGAGAATCGGTGACCGGTGAGCCGCCAGTCTACTTCTGTACGCCGTGCTGTTGAACCAGCAAGGTGCGACGACGGACAGAATCCCCGGGGGATGGGGGGCGGGTGCCTGACAAGGTGGTTGTTGGTGCGCGAGGCGTCGCGGCATGCGCCACGCGTGCGCTCACATCGCGTACAGCCTCGCCAGATGCTGCCAGTAGTCCGGGTACGTCTTCGCAACGCACGCCGGATCCGCGACCGAGCAGTTCGGACGACGCAACCCGATCAGCGACGTCGCCATCGCCATCCGATGATCGTCGTACGTCCGGAAGACCACGGGATCGACGTCGTCAGACTCATCCACGCCACCAAGCGGCGGCGTGATGACGAGCCCCTCGTCGTCAGATCCCTCGTTCAGGATCTCGACGCCCGCGCCGATGCGTTCGAGCTCGGTCTTTGTGGCAGCGATGCGGTCGCATTCCTTGTGGCGCAGCGTGTGAAGCCCGCGGATCGTGGTCGGGCCGTCGGCGAAGACCGCGAGGGCCGCGAGGGTCATCGCGGCATCGGGCATGTCGCGCAGGTCCGCGTCGATCCCCGTCAGCATCCCCGTCCCCGTCACCTCCGTCTCCTCGTCCGTGCGCACGACCCGTGCGCCCATCGCCTCGAGGTGATCGACGAACCGAGCGTCGCCCTGCAGTGAAGCGCCGGTCAGACCGGGCGTGACGACGCGCGCCCCCTCGGTCAACGCCGCCGCCGCCCAGAGGTACGTCGCGCCCGAGGCATCCGGCTCCACGTCGTACTCGAAGGGCTCGAGCAGGCCGGTCACGGACTCGCCCGCTTCCTCCGGTCCGACGCGCAGGCTCGCGGGGTGGACGCGCAGCGGGCCGAAGCCGCCGCTGTGCACCACCTCGCCCTCGATCTGGATCCCCAGCTTGCGCATCAGACGCACCGTCATCTCGACGTACGGCGCGCTCGTCACCGGACCCTCGAACGAGACCTGCAGCCCACGCGGCAGGAACGCGCCCACCATCAGCACCGCCGAGATGAACTGGCTCGACGCCACCTGCGGCATCGTGATGCCCTCGGCGTACCCGTCGAGGTGCTCGGGCGCACTCACGCGAATCGGCGGAACCCCCTCCTCACCGAGGAACTCGACGCCCGCGCCCAAACGCCGAAGACTCGCGACGAGCTGACCGATCGGGCGCTTGCGCATCCGCTCGGACCCGTCGATCGTCACCGGGCCGGAGCCCGAGTCGCTCAGGATCGCGGCAGCCGCCAGGAACCGCGTCGCGGTGCCGGCGTTGTTCATGTTCAGCGTCGGCTCCTGGGGGTCGGGGTCCCAGGTCCCCGCGACGCCCTCGACGCGCAGGTGCGGGCCGGCCTTGGCGACGGACGCACCAAGCGCCTCGACCGCGTTGAGCATGACGCGCGCATCCTCCGCCTCGGTCAGCGCGTTGGTCAGGATCGACTCGCCCGCGCCGAGCGACGCCAGCAGCACCGCGCGGTTGGTCAGGCTCTTGGACCCGGGCGGACGAAGCGAAACGTCGAAAGCCCCACGCGCCACCGGAACGGGCAGCGGGTTGGGCAGGTCATCGAGCTCGCGCTTGAACATGTGCGGTGCGCTGGTCGGCACGGGTGCGCCTCCTGGCTAGTCGTCCGTGCCGGCGCGGAAGACCGCGACGACGTCCTCGACGGGGATCACGAAGAGGCGGTTGTCGCCCTCGAACTCCACGGGGATCGCATGCTTCGGGTTGAACAGGATCCGGTCGTACTGCCGGATCGGGTAGTCGTCGTCCGCGTCCACCTGGGCGCTGATCGCCACGATCCGACCCGTGAGCGTCGGGATCTCGATCTTGTCCGGCAGGTGGATGCCGGTCTTCGTCTGCTTCCGGTCCTCGTCCTTGCGGATCAGGACCCGGGCGCCGATCGGCTCGACGATCTCCAGCTTCTTGGTGGTCTTGCGCTCAGCCATGGATCCACTCTACGCCTGGTCGGGGGGGCAAGCAGGACGCCGGGGGTGGCGGGCTTCGGCACGGGCTGAGGCGTCCGGCGGGGTGGATCGGCAGGGGGGGTGCTACGCTGAGCGGCAAGGAGGGCATCCGATCCATGCTGAACCCCCCCGAGTTGTTGCGCCTGATCCGGGACGTCCCGGATTTCCCCAAGCCCGGCATCCTCTTTAAGGACATGACGCCCCTGCTGGCGGACCCCGCCGGGTTGGCCCTCGCCGTCGAGCTGATGGTGAATCCCTACCGCTCGTCGGGGGTAGATATCGTCGCGGGGGCCGAGTCCCGGGGCTTCATCTTCGGGATCGCCATGGCCCAGGCACTCAGCGCCGGCTTCGTGCCGGTGCGCAAGCCGGGCAAGCTCCCGGCGGAGACGGCGAGCATGGAGTACGTGCTCGAGTACGGGACGGACAGGCTGGAGATCCACGTCGATGGCGTCAAGCCCGGTCAGCGCGTGCTGATGGTCGACGACCTGCTGGCGACCGGCGGGACCATGCAGGCCTGCTGCCGCCTGCTCCGTGAAACCGGCGCCGAGATCGCCGGAATCACGGTCCTGATGGAGCTGACCGAGCTCAACGGGCGCGCCCAAGTCGACGAGTTCGGAGACGTCCACGCCGTCCTGAAGTGGTAGGACACGACACCCAAGAAGCCTCGGAGGCCCGACATGCAGACGACGGACGGACCCCTGGCCCTGGTGATGCGCATGGTGGGCGTGGTTCTCATCGTCGGCGTGGGCGCCCCCGCGCTCGCGCAGCGCCCCATCGAGCCCGAGCCCGGCGAGGAGCTGCGCGTTCCCTTCACGCCCGACCACCTGAACCTGCTCGAGCAGCGCTGCGCGCTCACGCCCGAGCAGCTCGATGCAGCCGACATGCTCGCCGAGGAGTTCCGCGCCGCCTTCGAGGAAGCCGGGGCACCGATCCGCTCCATCCAGGAGGAGATGAGCAACATCGACTGGAGCATGCCCGACGCGCGCAGCCAGTGGCGGAGCCTGCGCGACCGACGCAACACGCTCCGGGACGACATGCGCACCGAGTCGCTCGACCTGCAGCGTGACCTGCTCGAGAACATCAAGCTGCTGCTCAGCGATGAGCAGGTCGAGCTCGGCTGGGACAGCTTCGAGCGCGTGCGCCTCCGCCGCGCCTACCTCCCGCAGATCCCCTTCCTCGGCCTGCGCGGTGACGTCGAGGGTGTCTTGGACGAGCTCGTCAAGAACGAGATGCTCACCACGGCGGAGGTCGACTCGCTCCGCCCAATCATCGATCGCTGGGAGGTCGCGCTCGACCGGCCCGTCGGACGCATCGGCACCGTCATGCGCGAGGCCGAGGACAAGTTCCGCGAGATGCGTCAGAACCCCGACATCGAGGCCATCAACCGCTGGCTCGATGACGTCAAGAAGGTCCTCGGGCGCGTCAAAGCGGCCCACGAACGTGCCTCCCGAGAGATCGAGGCGCAGCTTGGGGCTGAGAAGGGCGCCCTATTCGCGAACGCCTTCATCCGAGACCGCTTCCCCGACATCTACGCCGAGACCGATCTCTCCGGCGAGATCGAGCGCGTGCGCCGCGTTGTCGCCGACCTGACCGAGGAGCAGGTGGGACGCATCGACGCGATCGCCGCCCGATTCGACCGTGACGTCGAGACCGTCCGCCGCGACATGATCGCCGCCCAAGAGAAGATGATCATGGAGGTCACGGCCATCAACCTGGCTACCGGGTTCGACGAGTCCGAGTACGAGGCTCTCGAGGAAAAGGCCGAGGAGCTCATGGACACCGCCCGCGATCGCGTGCGAGGCGTGCTGACGCGCGAGCAGATGGAGAAGGCGGGCGATGCCGAAGCCGCCGCCCAAGAAGAACGCCGCGCGCGCGAGCGAGAGGCACGCGAAGGCCGACGCCGGCGCTGATCGAACACCCTTGAGTGCGCCACCCAGAAGTGCAGCGCTCTGATGCAAAACCCTGAAGTGCGTATTCCGAAGTGGAGGTCTGTGATGCGGATCATGAAGCGTCTTGCGCACGTCATCGTCGTCGGTGCATCCCTCACGATGGCGGCCCCGGCCGTCGCCCAACGCGCCGTCGAGGTCGAGATGGGCAGGGAAACCAGCGTTCCCTTCACGCCCGAGCACCTCCGGTTGCTCGATGACCGGTGCGCGCTCACGCCCGATCAGCTCGAGGCCGCGGAAATGCTCATCGGTGACTTCCGCACCGCCTTCGAGGAGGCCGCTCAGCCCATCCATGACATCCAGGCGGAGATGGGAACGATCGACTGGCAGGCGCCCGACGCCAGCGAGCGGTGGCAGGCCATCCACGAACGCCAGAACGAAGAGCGCAAACGCCTCCGCAAGCGCTCCGTTGAGATGCAAGTCGAGCTGCTGACCAATCTCAAGCTCCTGCTCAGCGATGAGCAGGTCGCCGGCGGCTGGGACAGCTTCGAGCGCGTCCGCGTCCGGCGCAGCTACCTCGTCCACGTCCCCTTCCTCGGGCTGCGCGGCGACATCGAGGGCGTGCTGGACAAGATGATCGAGGAAGAACGACTGACAACAGCCGACGTCGAGTCGCTCGAGCCCATCATCGCGCGATGGGAGCTCGCCATCGACAAGCCCGTCGTCCGCGTCGGTGAGATCATCCGAGAGGTCGAGGAAGAGTTCGAGCAGATGGAGGCCGAGGCCGACATCGCCGGGATCGATCGGTGGCTCGACGGGCTCAAGAAGACGCTCGGACGCATCAAGGCCGCACACGAGCGCGCAGCGCGCGAGGTCATCGCGGCACTCGGGCCCGAGAAGGGCCCGATGTTCCAGGACGCCTTCAGCCGCGACAGCTACCCGGACATCTACGCCGAAACCGACGGCGCCTCCGAGGTCGCCTACGCCCGACGCGTTGTGACCGATCTCTCGGACGAACAGAACCAGCGCATCGATGCGCTGCTCGCACGCTTCGAACGCGATGTCGCGCCAATCCGACGCGACATGATGGTCGCACAAGAGAAGATGATCATGGACCTCGAAGCCGCGGACATGATGCGCGGCCCCGACGAGTCCGAACTCCTGGAACTCCAGGAGCGCGTCGAGGAGATGATGGCCCAGGCCGCAGACCACTTCAAGGCCATCCTCACGCCCGAGCAGCTCGAACTGCTCGAGGGCGCGATCGAAGAGGACGACGAGGCAATCCTCCTCGAGGCGCTCGACGTCGAGTCGGTCGAGATCGAGGCTGTCCCGGCCGGGGGCGGGTAAGAACCGGGTCCCTTGATCTCTACGACAGTCTGTCGTACCCTTGGCCCGGAGGCCGACCACCATGAACAGACCCCGCTTCGCGACCGCCTGCGCCGCTGTGGCGCTCCTCGCGACTGCAGCCGCACCCGCACTCGCCCAGCGCGCCCTCGTCGCCAAGCGAGGCTCCGAGGCCGAGATGCCCTTCACCGGCGAACACATGGCTCTGCTCATCGAGCGCTGCGCGCTCACCCCCGAGCAGATCGATGCCGCCGACATGCTCTTCGACGAGTTCCGCGACACCTTTACGGAGCTCCGCGCCGACCTGCGACGCATGCAGCGCGAGATGAAGGAGACCGACTGGAAGTCCGACGCGCGTGCCGCGGCCTGGGCCGACGCCTACGAGCAGATCCAGCGCGTCCAGCGCCAGGTCGGCGAGCGCTCCGTCGAACTCCAGGTCGCATTCCTCACCGACATGAAGCTCCTGCTCACTGACGAGCAGATCGAGCAAGGCTGGGACAGCTTCGAGCGCACACGCCTGCGCCGCGCCTACCTCCCGCGCATCCCCGTCTTCGGCCTCCGGGGCGACGTCGAGCGCACACTTGACCAGCTCATCGAGGACGAGGTCCTCACCACCGCCGACGTCGACACCCTCCGTGACATCGTCGAACGTTGGGAGCTCGGTGTTGACCGCTCCGTCGAGCGCGTCGGCGGGCTGATGGATGAGCTCGACGACCAGTTCGCCGGCATGAAGAACGGCGAGATGCCCGACGTCGAAGCAATGGACCGCTGGCTCGCCGACGCCAAGCGCGTCGTCGGGCGCGTCGTCGACGCCCACGATCGCGCCTCGCGCGAGATCGAGGGCGTCCTCGGTCCCGACAAGGGCCCGCTCTTCCGCGAGGCCTTCGCCGAAGACCGCTACCCCCGCCAGTACAAGATGACCGACATCCGCCCGCGCGCCGAGCGGATCACGCGTGCGATCGACGACCTCACCGACGACCAGCTCGCCCAGATCGACCTGATCGTCGAGCGCCACGAGCGCGAGATGGGCCCGCTGCGCCGGAGCGTCATCGCCGCCGAGACCGAGATGATCATGGAAGCCACGGCCGCGGACCTGATGACCAAGGCCATGGAGACGTCCGACTACGAGCGACTCGAGACCCGCGCCGAGGAGCTGATGGCCCAGAGCGTCGCGCAGCTCGAAGGCGTGCTCACCCCCGAGCAGCTCGACGCGCTGACCGGCCTCGAGGACGACGAAGCCGATGCCAAGTGGTCCGGCAAGGGCGAGGATGGCGCGGGCTCAAAGCGGCGCCAATCCGGCGGCTCCGGCGGCAAGGGCGGCGCCGGCGTCAAGTGACCGGCCGCGCCAAGCCCCGTCCTGCTAGGATGCGCTGACAAGCCCTGGCATGGAGGACCCCGGCATGGCAGACCGCCCGCAGATCCGGCTCTACGACGACGAGGCAGACCTCCTCATGGGGGTCGACCAGTTCCCGGATCGCGTCAGCCTCCTCCCAAGCGCCGCGCCCGGCGCGGCCGCGCACGCCGCCGAGGAACGCATCCGCATCCTCTGGGGCCAGGACATGCTCCGTGACATGCTCGACGGGCGGTACCGCTCCGTCGTCTGCGGCGTCAACGACGCCGACAACTCCCACGGCATCATCGCGCAGCTCGTTGACCTCGTCCCACAATCCCAGTGGACCGCACGAGGCGTCTCCAGCTACGCACGCATGTTCCAGGAGTCCGTCTCGGTCCACGCGGCACAGGACCGCGAGCCGTACGTCCTCAAGTACGACCTCGACAGCGTCCTGATCCTCGCGCTGCTCCGCCCCAAGGGCAAGGACCACTTCACGCTCGACGACCTCGCCCGCGGCTTCACGACGATCGCCAAGATGCTCCGCGGCCGCCGCGAACGCATCCCAGTCGCAAGCGTCAGCTTCCTCGGCGCCCGCTCCAACCGCCTGATCGACCCCGAGACCGGCGACGAACCCAGCTTCGAACGCGTCCTCAAGACGGCCTACCTCGCCGGCTACCGAGGCGACATGTACCCCGCCCCCCAACTCTGGCGCAGCGGCCAGGTCGGCGTCTTCCCCAGCTACCCGTTCCCGGAAGGGCTCGAGCGCATGCGGGGTGGGAGTAGCTAGGCCATATGTACGACGATTGCTTTCCGCTGCTTCCCAAGCCGGTTGCAGCGGAGGAAGTGCACCAACGCCTCGGGCATGACTGGGTCTGCCCCTGGTGTGAGTCGGAGCGCGTCTCGTTTCGCGAGACGGAGTACTTCGCTGCGTCCGACTGGATCGAACTCCCAACGCGCCTTTCGAAGCCGCAGTGGGTCTGCGAGGGATGCGCGATCGAGATCTACGCCTCCTGCAACACGGAGGACTTCGAGAACGCGATGGATCATGACCGTGTCATCGACATCGCGCTCGATGAGGGTGTCGAACCAGCTGTGTTCCGTCGAGCGTGCATCCGGCACCAAGTCGACTTGATCGATGCGCAGCCCGGCCCCGAGCAGCGCCGCTTGGGTCCTCTCAGGCAGCGCCTTGACCGTTTGCTCAGCACGATCGACTAGGTCCGCGCTCCACCCCATACAACAACGCCCCGGACTCCTGGAAAGAAGCCCGGGGCGACGGGGGATGGATGCTTGGTTGTTGTGCCGAGGGGTCAGTACTTCCGCAGCACCGAACGCACGATGCCCTGGATCTTCACGTCCTTGACGATGATCGGCTGGAAGTCCGGGTTGGCCGGCTGGAGGCGGATCTGATCCGCCTCGCGGAAGAAGGTCTTGAGCGTGGTCTCGCCGTTGGGGAGGAGTGCGACGACGCGGTCGCCGTTGTGGGCCGTGTCGGCACGCTCGACGAGGATGTAGTCGCCTTCGAGGATGCCCTCGTCGCGCATCGACTCGCCCTCGACGCGGAGCGCGAACATCGCGCCCTGTCTGCCGGGCTTGGGGCCGATGATGTCGAGCAGGTCCAGCTCGTCGCGATCCTCGATCTTCTCGATCGGGTAGCCGGCAGCGATCTTGCCGACCAGCGGGAAGCGGTACGGGCGCGATTCGTCGGGGACGGCGATCCCGTCAGCGATCGACAAAGAGCGAGCCTTGTTCGCTTCGCGAACGAGCGCGCCCTTCTTGATGAGCGCTTCGACGTGCTCGAAGACCGTGACCTTGCTGACGCCGATTTCGTCGGCGAGCTCCTGCATCGTCGGGGAAAAGCCATGACGAACGCGCCAATCGCGGATCAGGCGCAGAATACGGAGCTGTTTGGGCGTGAGGTTCATACGGAGCATCCTCCAAACGGCGCCCACGCCCACCGAGGGACGCGGGGGGGGTGGTGCGGGGGTCGGTCGTCAGCAGGACCGCCGATTCGGCGACGGTCCGCTCGAGCACATGGCGTTGGTCGGCGAGGAGACGCTCGGCCGCGAGCAACCCCGCGGCACGGCGCGCCGGCGCCGACAGATCGAAACGGTCCGACGCCACACTGACGTCCGAACCGGCGTGGTCGTTCACATGAGTGTCGTTGCGACGGGCGGCGCGGGTCATCGTGCCACGCGCAAAGCCCTCGGTCTGCGCATCCTCGTCGTGAGCGCTGCCGGCGCTCGTCGCGGCATGGTCGGCGACGAGGCGTGCGCCGGCGCCTGAGCCTGCGCGATAGCTGGTGACGAAGTCACCGCCGGGGCCAAGTCAGACGAGGGGATCAGCAAGCGGCATGGGACGTTCCCCGTGAGCGTGCAAGCCGGTCCGCGGGCCGGGTCTGGACCTGCCGCGTAGGTCCATCCGACCACCCTCGGTGTCCGGTTTCGCTCAATGTTCGGATTCGTGACGGGAGCATGTTCGCCTTCCGGCCGGACCATCCGGCACGCCTCGGCACCACCAGAACACGCGTCCAGTGGCCTTCGGCGTCGGTTGGGTTCCACCCGTTGTGCTGGGAGCCCGTCGATCCACGACAGGTTGCGGCCTCTACCAGCCGACCCACTTGATCGGCACCGCTTCGATCCACCCAACACATTCGAACCGACATTCTGTTCGGGATACGCTAGCCGAGCAAAGGCCGGGCGTCAAGCAAGAAAACAGGGTTTTGTGCGGGCTCCCATAATCACGGGCCTAGGCCCGCGCCAGGCGGGTTCCGCGTCGAACGACACGCCGCTCCAGCTCGAGCCCGGTCAGCTGCACCCGAACGGATGCCGCGTCCAGGCCCGTCTTTTCGATGAGTTCATCCAGCGTGAGTTCCTCGCTGAGCGCACGAAGAATCGCCACGCGCTCCGGCGGCCCATCGACCGGCATCGGTCGCTCCGCCCGCCTCCGCGCCTTGGGAACGGCGTTGCGCTCGGGCTTGGGCTCGCCGGCAGAAGGCGTCGGCAGCGCCCTCGCGGGATCCGCGTACCGATCCCTGTGCGAGCCCTGGTGCAGGTGCCGGGCCGGCGCCTCCAGCGCCTGGATCACGTCCGCCGGCTCGAGCGTCATCGCGGCCCCGCCGTCACGCAGCAGACGCAGCGACCCCTCCGCCGAACGCGAGTCCGCGCGCGACGGCAGGCAGAACGCGTCGCGCCCGTGCTCCTCCACCGCCACCCTCGCCGTGATCAGCGCGCCCGAACGCCTCCCCGCCTCGATCACGACCACGCCGAGCGACATCCCGCTGATGAGCCGGTTCCGCGCCGGGAAGTTCTCCGCCGACGGATTCGTGCGCATCGGCAACTCCGACACGAGCGCCCCGCCACGCGAGACGATCGCGTCAAACAACTCGGCGTTCTCCGGCGGGTAGCGGCGCGCGAGCCCACAACCAAGAACCGCCACCGTCCGCCCCCGCGCGCGCAGCGCCGCCCGATGTGCGGCCGTATCCACGCCACGGGCGCCGCCCGACAGCACGCACAGCCCCGCGGACGCGAACGACCCCGCATACCGCTCGCTCTGCTCGACCGCGTACCCCGAGCACGAGCGCGACCCCACCACGCCGACGCCGAACCGATCCGCCCCGCCCGCGTCAAGCGAGCCGAGCACGTACAGCAGCGCCGGCGGATCCGGGATGTCACGGAGCAGTGGGGGGTATGTCGGATCGTGGCGCGCAACGAGGCGGACGCCGTGCTCGTGAACGAGCGCGACCTCCTCATGCGCCAGATCCTCCGATCGGTTGATCCCATTGCGGATTCGGCGCGCGCTGGTACGCCCGATCCGCTCGATCCGCTCGAGCTGCGCGGGCGAGGCGTCCAGGACGTGGCGCGCCGAGCCGAACTGCTCGATCGCCCGCCGTGCCAGCACCGGCCCGAGCCCCGGCGTCAGCGTCAGCCGGATCAGTGCGAACGTCTCGTCATCAGGGGCGGGCGGGCCGCCCGTCACTGCTTGTTCGGGTTTGGATCGCATCTGCGCGAGGATACGGGTGCGCCCTGTGTGCGCCGCATGGGTACGCTGCAAGTGGCTGGGCCGGATCGCGAACCAGCCCGACGCACGGAGGCGAACGCATCTCGATCATGGAACCAGGGACCACGCAAACCCCGCCCCGACGCTTCTGGCGCGGGCGCCACACGATCGCGACCCTCGTATTGGGCGTCGTTTCCCCTGGGTTGGTGATTTTGAGCATGAGCTCGTGTGAGGGCGCGCCGACGCGCGTCGACGCCGCCGACGAGGTCGTGATCGCCGACAGCGCAGCGATGGGCGTGCGAGCAGAGAGTGCGCCGCGAGCCGTCCTTCCCGAGATCCGGTCCGAGCCGGTCGTCCGCGTGCGTATCGGCAAGCGTCTGGACACCGCGACGATCGAGTGCGACGGGCGCGCGACCCTGGTGCCGCCCGATCCGCGCTCACCGGTGCGACGCGCGTCCTCACCGATGAGTGTGCGCACATCGATCGGCCTGAACGGCTCCGGACCAGGAGAGGTCGTGCTCCGCGACGCTTCCGGCGTTGCGACACGTCTTGCGCCCGGTGAGCTCGTCGAACTCCGCGCAGGGCTCGGCAGCGCTCTCACGATCGACGGCGTCGCGCAGCCGAACCGCCTGATCATCAGCGTCCGACGCGATGGCAAGGGCTTCGACCTGATCGCGGTGCCCGACATCGAGGACTATGTCGCCAGCGTGATCACCGGCGAGCTGTACGCCGGGTGGAGCTTGGCGACGTACAAGGTGCAGGCGGTGTGCGCACGAAGCTACGCGCTGCACGAGCGCTGGCGCGGGCTCTCCTCCGGCCGACCCTACGACGTCGAGTCCACCACCGCGGACCAGGTCTTCGTCGGCAGCAGCGTCCGCGAGCGCGCTCGGCGCGCCGCCCTCGCGACCCGCGGGATCGTCCTCGAGAACGACGGCAACCTCCTGCGAACCTACTACTCGAGCACCTGCGGCGGGCGCAGCGCGTCCGCAGCCGACACCTGGCCCGTCTCCCCCGGCTGGGAGTTCAACGCCTCCGCCCCGATCCAGGCCAGCGAGCGCGACCACGCCTGCCAGGTCTCCCCGCTCTACCGCTGGAAAGCCGAGCGACCCCCGAGCGACTTCGTCCGGCGCCTCGCGGCCTTCGGGCGCGACCGAGGCCGCAGCCTCGCGCGCATCCGCGCCATCCAGTCGATCGAAGTCGAACGGGCCAACGACCTCGATCGCCCCGCCCGCTACCGCGTGACCGACGCGCAGGGCAAGGCTTACTCGCTCACCGCCGAGGAACTGCGCCTCGCGTGCAACACCAAGGCCGCCGGCCTGCCGGAGCTCGAACGCCCGAACCTCGTCCGTTCGGGGGACATGGTCTTCACGATCGAGCCCGACCGAATCCTCATCGAGGGACGCGGCTTCGGGCACGGCGTCGGGATGTGCCAGTTCTGTGCGCACGCCATGGGCGAGCGAGGCGACGACTGGCGCTCGATCCTCACACGCTTCTACCCCGGCGCACGCATCGTCCGGGCGTACTGATCAGTCGTCATCACCCTCGTCGTCGTCCTCGCCGGGCCAGGGCTGGCCGAGCCACGACTCGTACGCGCTCCGCTGCGCATCGGTCGGGTCGTTCACGCGAGTCAGTGTCCAGCGTCCGTCGCGCTTGGCGCCCATCCGCAGGGTCAGCGTGCGCATCCGCCCGAAGCGGGAGAACTCGATGGTCAGCTCATCGCCGGGGTGGATGTCCGCCAGCGCGCCGGCAAGGTCCGCGTCCTCGAGCCGTTCGTCGTTGATGGCGACGATCTCGTCGTCCGCGATGATGCCGGCCTGGTAGGCGGGCCCATCGGCGCGGACGGAGCGGACGGTGACGCCGTCCCCGTTGGGGTTGGTGTCGATACCGAGGTAGGGCAGCAGGACGAAGCCTTCGTCGTCGGTTGCGTGCCCGTTGTCCGGCGGTCCGTTGGGCTTGAAGCTCAACTCGAGGCCGATCGTGCCGATGACCTCCTCGAACCAGAGCGTCTCCGTCCCATGGATCGCGTCCCGGAAGAAACGCTCGAGGCTGACCCCCGCCACCTCCTCGCAAACACCCCGGAACTCCGCCGGCGTGTAGCCACGCGGCGCCCCGGCGTACCGGTCGTTCATCAAGCGCATGACATCGTCGAGGCTGCGCGAGTTGCCTGTTGCCTCGCGGATCGTGCAATCCAGCAGCAGGCACGCGAGCGCACCCTTCGTGTAGAACGAGATGGTTGAGTTGACGCTGTCGGGTGTGCGTTCCGCGAAGAACTTGATCCACGCGTCGAACGACGCGTCCGCGAGCGACTGAACGAGCCGCCCGGGCGCCTCGCGCGTGTTGTGGATGTTCCGCCCAAGCGCCGAACCGAGGTAGGCGTCCGGCTCCAGCAGGCCCGCGCGGACGAGCGTCAGATCGTCGTAGTACGACGTCCCACCCTCGCACAGCCAGAGCATGGTCGTGTAGTTCGGGCCCGCGTAGTTGTACGGCGTGATCCCACGCGGGCGGAAGTTCTTGACGTTCCACGTGTGGAACATCTCGTGGCTGGTCAGCCCGTAGAACCCGCCCGCCGAACGCCTCGAACGGAAGGTCGAGGTTCGCGTCTGCATGATCGTCGAGTTGAGGTGCTCGGTGCCGCCACCAAGCCCGGGCCCCGCGTGCACGAGGAAGACGTACCGGTCGTAGTGCATACCGGCGTCTTCGGGAGCCGTCTCACCGGGCCGAGTGGGGGGGGCGAAGATCGCCCGCTGAACCTCGACGATCTTCGCGAAGTCCTCCTTGAGCCGGTCGAAGTCCACCTCGGGCTTCGGCCCCGCGAACCAGATCACGATCTCGTGCGGGATACCGCCCACGAAGAACCGGTCACGCTCGTGGATCCCGATCTCGATCGGTGAGTCGACCAGCACGTCGTAGTTGGCCGCCTCCAGCACTCGCGTGTTCCGCTCGCTGACGGCGTTGAGCCCGCTGGCAACACGCCACTCCTGGGGCGCCTCCAGCTCGATGATGCACGGCGCATCACGGCGCCCCTCGGGCATCAAGAACACGGCCGAGCCCGACAGGAACGCGTGCGTGTCGTCCACGTGACGCGTGCGCCGGTTCAGGTCGTTGGCGTAGAGGTCGTACTCGATGCTGATGTCCGGCTCGCCCTCGGTACGGACGCGCCACGTCGCCTTGTCGACCTTGCGGACCTCGAGCGGGCGCCCGCGTGCCGTCGTCGCGCGAAGCCAGCGCACGCCGTTGGCGTGATCGTTCTCCGTGTAGCGCCCGGGACGCCACGTCGGCATGAGCAGGTCCAGCCCGCCATCACCGCCGGGGTTCTCGTCCAGCCCCGTCAGCTCGACCTCGATCCGCACACTCTGAGTCTGCGGCTCATCGAGGATCACCCTGTACGTCGTCGCGGGCGGCTCCGCGTGGACAAGGCTCGCGACGGAGGCGACTGCGGTCACGATCGCGGCATGGATCACGGTTCTCACTGGTTGTCCTTCCTGGAACGCTCGATGCGCCAGAGGGCTAGAGCCCCGTCTTCTTCCGGATGATCTTGTCCAGCGGCGCAGGCACCGGCATCACCGACAGGCGCGGCTGACGCACCAACGCGAACTCCGCGAACCGCTCGTCCGCCTTGATATCCGCAAGCGTCACCGGCGTTGCGGCACGCTTGGCGACCTTGATATCCACCACCGCGAACTTCGGTTCGCCCCGGCTGTTCTCCTCCGGTCGCTTCGGGTCCGCGTACGCCTCGGAGACGACCTTCGCGAGGCCCACGACGCGCTTCTCATCCCCGGTGTGATAGATGTACGCCTCGTCGCCCGGCGTCATGTCACGGATGTGCTTGAGTGCCGCGTTGTTGGCCACCCCGTCCCAGATCGTCTTCTTGTCGCGCGCCAGGTCGTCGTAGCTGTAGTCGTTCGGCTCGGTCTTGAGCAGGTACGTCGTCATCGCTCGGCTCCGTGTCTCGCTTGGGCCAAGGGTAGCGGAGTGCGAGAGGCCCTGGGGCTGGCGTGATCGGCGCACGAAAAACGCCCCGCCGCGCAAGCGACGGGGCGTTCAGAAGAACTCAGGGGGTCAGGTCGGCAGCGATTACTCGCCGGCGGCCTTCTTGTTGTTGGACGGGCAGAGCGGGCAGGCCTCCTTGGAATCGGCGCTGACCGGAGTGACCTTTGTGGCAGGCTTGGCCTTGCCCTCGCAGGTGCTCTCGCAGGTCTTGTCCTCGTCGCAGGAGCCGCAGCAGGACTTCTCGGCGGCCTTGTTGGTCACCTTGGTGGTCGAGCTGGAGCAGCAACCGCTCTTCTTGGCACTGACGGGGGCAACCTTGTCAGCGCCACCGCAGGAACTCTCGCAGGACTTGGTGGAGACCTTGTCGGCGCCACCACAGGAGCTCTCGCAAGACTTGGTGGAGACCTTGTCAGCACCACCGCAGGAGCTCTCGCAGGACTTGGTGGAAACCTTGTCGGCGCCACCACAGGAGCTCTCGCAGGACTTGGTGGAGACCTTGTCAGCGCCACCGCAGGAGCTCTCGCAGGACTTGGTGGAGACCTTGTCGGCGCCACCGCAGGAGGAAGCGCAGCTGCTGGCGCAGTCGCCGGACTTGGTGCTCACGAGCGTCACGTTCGCCGTCGGGGCGTTCTTGGCGCAACCCTGGGGCATCTCGAAGCCGGTCAGCATCAGCATCGCCGGCAGCTTGCGACCAAGCATGAAGGACATCTGGCTGGAGCAGGACGAGCCGCAGCAGCTCGTCTCGCAGCTGGTCGACACGGTCTCCGCCTCGTCGGCGCAGCAACCGCCGTCGTACTCGATGCCCATCAGGGCAGCGGCCTTGGCCGGGCACTCGCCAGAAGCGCAGGCCTCGGGCTCGGCGCAGTTGCTCTTGGCCGAGGAGGCGGAGACCGTGTCGACCAGCTGCGAGACGAGCTGCTGCGGCTCGTCCTGCTCCAGCCAGATGTCCTTCATGCTTGGTCGCAAGC
>JANQQG010000182.1 GCA_028285065.1 Phycisphaerales bacterium | reverse complement strand
GATCAGCGCCCGCTCCGGGAGCGGGCTTGGAACAGGGATGGGCTCGGTACTGCTCGTCATGGTCGTTCTCCGCGCTGGCGAGGGTACTGGACCAGCGTCCACGCGTCATCGCGACGCACCACGCGCCACATCGATCGATCGGGAAACGCGCGGCTGATCTCGGGCAGCTTGGCCCGGGCCGGGGTCCAGCCGAACAGGACCGGCGCGTCATCGATCGATGCGGGGTTGTACGCCACGGCGTGGTGCGACGTGAGCCACGGGGCGCGCGGGTCGACGAAGACGAGGTGGCGTCCGCCCTCGGCGGAGAGGGAGGCGATGGTCTCGGCGCGCCATCGTGACCAGGGGCCCGTGCCGTCGGCGGGATCCAGGTGGCGAACGACCAGTGGCAGGAAGGGCAGGGCGAGGACGATGAGGCAACGTGCGCCGAGGCCCGCGGCGATCGCTTGAGTGAGCAAGGGCGAGCGCTGTGCGAGGCCGGCGCGGATGCCCTCGATCAGGACGAAGGCGGCAAGAACCGTGAGCGGTGCGAGATAGTGCGGGAGCAGCCATGGCACCAAGAGCGAGCACGACACGACGAGAGCGACTTCGAGGCTCGCGAAGAGCAGCCATCGCTCGCGCACTGAACGTGGTGCTCGGGCTCGGAACGCCAGGAAGGGCGCGAGCACAAGCGCGGGGCCGACGTAGAAGCCCCAGAGCATGGCGAGCTTCCACACGCTCAGCTCGAGCATGCGTCCGAAGCGGTCGTGCTTGCGGTGCAGGGTCGCTTCGTAGCCGACGTAGAACTCGCGCAGCGCCGCGTTGGAGTACTCGGGGGGCTCGGGTCGCTCCTGGAAGAGGAACATGGGAGTTGCGCTGTATTGCTCGGTGTGCAGCGCGTAGGGCATCTTGGTCGGGTCGCCGGTGGTGGCGCGGTTGAGTGATGCGATGGCGAGCGCGCCTGCCGCGAGGACCGCGAGCGTCGGGAGTGCCAGGCGGAACGCGCCCGTGAACGAGCGGCGGCGCGAGGCGAGCAGACGCCATGCGAGCAGCCCCCCCACCGGCAAGCTGGCGATGCAGCCCTCGAACGGGCGTGAGCAGGCGAGTAGAACGAGTGAGAAGCCGAGTGTGACCCCCAGGGTCAGTCCCCGACCGAGGGTGAGGTCGGGTCGGTCCCAGATGCGCCGGAAGGCGCCGAAGAGCAGGGCGCCTGCGAGTGCCGCGACGGAGCCGCCCCAGTACGTGTGGCCCCACCACGCGATGACACCCGGTGTGAGGGCGACGAGCATGCCCGCTGCGAGCGCCCAGTTCGGGCGCGTCCAGGCGCGCAGTGCCCAGCAGACACTCGCGCTCATGGCAGCGGTCGAGAGCCAGACACCGATGATCGGTGCGCCGAGCAGCATCCCGAGGGCCAGCGTCAGTCCCTGGGCGGGCGGGTACTTCGAGGCGTAGACCGGCTGGACGACGACGTGCGGCGTTTCGAACGTGCGCCAGACCGGGAGTTGCTCGCCCGCGACGCGCCCGGCACTGAACGTCTCGCCGGCGAGCAGGTAGCTGAACTCGTCGTGGATCCGCGGGACCGGGCGATCGGCCATGGCCATCAGCGCACACACGCCCAGGCTCACGACAAAGACGAGTGCGCACGACCGCCAACACGACGACGAGACTCGCTCGGTAATGCGTTGGTACGCGCGTGTCGGTGCGCTCATCGCGCCCGGTCGCAAGCGGAGGAGCACCAGGAGCGCGAGCATGATCGCCAGCTCACCGGCCGCGATGATCGTGAACAGCCTTGTGAGCGGGTCCTCGTCGACGATCATGTGGGGCGGCCTAGCGCCTGCGAACGGTCAGGATGGCGAGGAAGAAGCCTGCGAGGACGCTCTGGACACCGAGCGCGGTGAGCGTGACGCCGGGGATCACCCATCGCATGGTGGATGCATACTCGAGGTCGCCGAAGCCGGCGCTCCACCATTGACCGACCGCGACGCCGATCAGCGCGAGCCCGCCCAGCAGGAGCACCGCGCCGAGGATCACGGCTCGCTCGACATTGATCAGCTTACTCGCGCCGCGCGCCAGGCGGTGGGTGCGTGGGACGAAGCCCTCGGCCTCCGCGAAGGTCTCGGTGCAGACGCCGAAGACAATCGCCTGGAACCCGACGAGGACGCCGGCCATGGCGACGAGCATGGTGTGGACGTCCAGGGTGATGGAGCCGAGCTTGACGGGTCCGGTTAGAAGGACGCCGCCGGCGAGCAGCCCCGCGAGGAGCAGGACGAGCCCAGGGAGCACGAAGAGCCAGCGCGGGGCGTACATCAGCATGAACTTGAGGTGACGCCACCCGTCGCGCCAGGTGCGCAGGTGCGGGGCGCGGTCGCGTCCGTCCTGACTGAGCGTGGTGGGGACCTCATCGACGCGCATCCCCATCAGGGACGCCTTCATGACCATCTCCGACGCGAACTCCATCCCACTGGTGCGGAGGTCCATCTTCAGGACGGCGTCGCGCCGGAAGCCCCGGAGCCCGCAGTGGAAGTCGCGGACGGGTGCGCGGAAGAAGAGGCGTCCGAGGAAGGAGAGGACGGGGTTGCCGAGGTACTTGTGGAGGAAGGGCATGGCGCCCTTGTCGATGCCGCCCGCGAAGCGGTTGCCCATGACCAGGTCGGAGCCACCCCGAAGGGACTCGACGAACGGCGCGAGTGTGGAGAAGTCGTAGGAGTCGTCCGCGTCGCCCATGATGACGTACGTGGAACGCGCTCCAGCGATCCCGCCCCGCAGAGCGGCGCCGTAGCCCTTCTCGCTGACGGGCACGACGCGGGCGCCGTGCTCGACGGCGATCTCACGCGAACGGTCGGTCGACCCGTTGTCGGCGATGACGATCTCGTGATCGACGCCCAGGTCGGTCAGCGAACGCTTGGCCTTGTCGATGCACGTCGCGAGGGTGAGTTCCTCGTTCAGGCACGGCATCACGACCGCGACCTCGTGGGTCGGCACGCCGACGCCATCGGGGCTGGTCGTGCGCACAACAACCTCTGCATCGGAGGGGGCCGACTCGATGGTCGGCTCGGTCGTGGTCTTCGGTGCTGCCACCATGTTGCTCCCTGTCGCCCCCCCACTTCCCGCACGAGCACCCACCACTCCCACGAAGTGCCACGCGAGCGACAGGGCGTGCGCGGGGGGCGGGTGAAATCAGGGTGAGAGGATTCGAACCTCCGGCCTCCGCCACCCAAAGACGGCGCTCTACCAAGCTGAGCTACACCCTGTGAGCCCGAAAAAAAAGGCGGGCCTTTCGGCCCGCCAAGTCTAGATCGGTTGTGGTCGCCGCGTCAGGCGTCCTCGGGGAGTGGTCCCCGGTGGGCGGATTCCCTAGTAGGGGACCTCCTTGAACATGAGGACGCGCGGCTTGTCGGAGACGGAGACGACGTTGGAGCGGTCGACGATCATGAGGTAGCGACGGGCGACAGACGGGATCAGCGGATCCTCGTCCAGCAGGCCTTCGACGTCCTCGGGGGAGTACCCGTGGACCATGAACCAGACCGCGAAGACGTCCGAGCGGACGGACACGGAGTTCATCAGGGCGCTGGCGACGGTCAGCTTCTCCTCGTAGTCGTCGACGAGTGCGTCGACGGTGCGCAGGGTCCCGCCGCCGCTGGTCGACGACTGGTGCACGGACGGACTGAGCCCCTCGATCACGGGCAGGGCCCGATCGTCGCTCCCGAGGAAGTCGATGTCGCCCAGTCCTGATCGCCCGACGTAGGACGAACCGAACGGGCCCGTGTCGGGGCGACGGATCGCGAGGATCTCACCGCGGCTGCCGATGCCCATGTCGTCACGCACCCCGTGGATCTGCGTCTGCGCGGGGCGTCCCGGGCGGAAGCGGGAGTCGCCGGGTGCGTTCGGCGCGAACGACGGGGTGTTTGCGAGGCCGGCCTTGGGGACCAGCGCGAGGCGGTCGCGGTAGTTGATCAGCGTCGTCGCGCCGTCGCGGAACTTGTTGACGAGGAAGTCGGTGCTGCTGAGGGTGCCCCAGTCGACGTAGTCATTGAGCCAGGGCGTCGGGGAGAGGAACGGGAGCGTGCGGAGCACGTTGATCGGAGCCGTGTTGACGTTGATCAGGCCGGTGATGGACTTGTCGGTGGCGCCCCAGTCGTTGACGCGGAACGCGCTGAGCATGTTGAGTGCGAGGGGGACGCCTCCGGCGAGAGACTCCTCACCGGTGTCGCGGACACCGTTGTTGTTGCGATCGTTGAAGGCGACGAAGTCGTCGAGGACGAGGCAGCCGCGATCGAGCTTGCGGACAGGACGGTCAAGCCCGAGCGGGTCGGTACGCCCGAGGGCGCCGTAGGTGCGGCTGGAGCCGATGTTGGCGTAGATGCGCCGGTAGCCGGTGTTGGGATCGGGCGAGGCGTAGTCCATCGCCATGGCCAGGGCCTCGGAGATGGTGGTGTGCGTGTACTCGGTCGACGTGTAGGCGCCGACGGGCGGGGTCGAGCCGAGCGGGTCGCTGCTGGCGCCGATCCCGAGCACGAGGAGCAGGTCCGTCGGACGCATGAAGAGCGGGCTGAAGCCGGTGGGCCTGCGGCTGTGGAACTCGATTGCGCTGCGCGAGAACGAGGTCCCAGACGCGTTGACCGGGATCTCGTTGCCGGTCTTGTCCTTGGGGTGGCTCGCGATGGTCGGGCGGTTGTTGACGCCGGTGACCAGGTCGAAGAAGTCCTTGAAGTCCTCCTCGGTCCAGTCGTTGGCGTCGTTCTGGGCCGTGCCGGGGTTGGTGGGCTCGATGTCCTGGTCGTTGAGGCTGCCGAGTGCGTAGGTCGTGTCGGCGACGGTCTCGAGGCACCACGGCGGGATAGCGCCGGCGGGGGAGGACTGGCCGGCGGGCATGTTGGGGCGCCGGATGGAGCCGATGACGCGGACGGAGACGCCGGCGTTGCCCTCGTCGTTGGATGAGTCGGCGTCGGTGTCGTTCCCGGCGAGCTGGCCGTCGACGGGGAAGGCGGACTCATCGAGCAGGTCGAAGAGGACCGGCGCGCCGGCATCGGGCTGGCGGATGCGATCGGCCAGCATGTCGTTGCGGATGTTGTTGCGCTGCCCGAAGGTGTCCTCGAGCCCGCCGCTCGGGCTCGTGGCATCGGTGCGCATGACGCGCCAGAGGTAGGCGCTGCGGCGCTGGGCGTCGGTGACGAGCGGGACGAGGTCCTCGCCGTCCAGGTCGGCCTCGCGTCCGTCGCTCGCCTCGAGCAGACCCGTGTTCGGGTCGAACATGGCCATGTGGACGGCGTCGACGTTGAGCGCGCCGAAGTGGTGACGGATCAGGTCGCGGAAGAACGTGTCGGTGTCGGGGATGCTCACGTCATCGTGAGCGCTGGAGTTGGCCACGTCCTGCCAGCGCCGGGCGAAGAGCTCGGGGCTGGAGGGGTTGGTGGCGAAGAAGACGCGCGACTCACCGGCGTCGATCGTCACCGGCTCCATGCCGGTGTCGAGCTGGATCGAGCCGGTGCCGGTGGTCTCGATGGGGGCGAGCTGGAAGTACTTGCCGGCGTACTCGATGTAGAAGACGGGGTCGGGGCGGGTGTCGCCGTCGAAGTCGGGCTGGGGGTGGGTGTTGTTGATGTAGCCGCGGTTGAGGACGATCGGCGTGTCGAAGGGGTTCGTGAGCTGGAAGGCGACGATGCGTCCGAGGAAGTCGGGGTTGTTCAGGGTGCGCGTCCCGTCCACGGTGCGCGGGCCCTGGCTCGCGGTCGGATCGATGAGCAGGTCGTCCTGGAAGTCCTGCCACTCGTCGTCTGCGTTGGCCACGTCGTACGGCGCGTCGGTGTAGAACGTGACGCTCATGACCTCGGTCAGGAACGGCTGACGCTCGAAGCCGAAGACGTTGACCCGATCGGCGGTGGTGGCGCCCGTCGACGCGGCC
>JANQQG010000176.1 GCA_028285065.1 Phycisphaerales bacterium | reverse complement strand
GCGCGCCTCGGCGCGCAGCGGATCCGGAGCGGTCGGGTCCGTCGTGATGATCAGGCCGATCCGCTCGAGCGCGTCGAGCGGCGCGATCATCGCGTCGATCGGGCAGTTGCGCAGAGTCAGATCTCCGTTGGTGATCCCCGCGGCGCACATGTACGTCCCCGCCTCGATCCGGTCCGGCATGACCGCGTGCACGGCTCCGCCGAGACGCTCGACGCCATCGATCGTGATGCGAGGCGAACCGGCACCCTCGATGCGCGCGCCCATCGCGGTCAGCAGGCGCACCAGGTCCACGATCTCCGGCTCGCAGGCCGCGGCCTCGATCACCGTCCGCCCCTCGGCGAGCACGGCCGCCGAGAGGACGTTGGCCGTGCCGAGGACGGTTGAACCGAAGGGCCCGCCGAGGAAGATCCGTGCGCCGCGGAGGCGACCGGACTTGGGGACCCGCGCGACGATGTCGCCGGAGTCGAGCTCGATGGTCGCGCCGAGCGCCTCGAGCCCACGCAGGTGCAGGTCGATCGGGCGCTGGCCGATCGCGCACCCGCCCGGGAGCGAGACCCTGGCCTCGCCGCGCCGCGCGAGCATGGGCCCGAGCGTGCAGATCGAGGCGCGCATCGTGCGCACGATGTCATATCGGGCGTGGCACTGGGCCGGATCGATGACCTGGAAGGCAAGCCGGGCGCCGGCGACCTCGGGGCCGCTCCGACCGTCCCCGTCGATGCGCACACCGAGCTCTTCGAGCAGCCGCCGCATGTTGCCGATGTCGGCCAGGTCCGGAACGTCGTCGAGGATGACGGGCTCGTCGGTGAGCAGCGTCGCGGCCATCAGGGGGAGGGCCGCGTTCTTCGACCCCTTGATTGTGATGGTCCCGCAGAGGCGTGCCCCGCCCCGAATGACGAACCGATCCATGGCAGTCCCCAGAAGAGTGGGTCGCGTGGGTTCCCTCCCAACGCGGCCTGAGTATACCGAGACGGGCCTTCGGATCGCGTCGGTCGATCTGACCCTCCCAAGCTGCAAGGTGCCAGCGTGTTGCGCACACCCGGGCGTGGTTTCCCCCGCGCCATTTCGCACCGTTGGGGTGCCAGCACGGCGTCTGGAACCCGGGCCAACTCCGACCGGAGGCCGGGTCCAAGGACCAACGAAAGCGAGGGCAACTGATGAAGCACAAGCAACGCAACACCCTGACACTGATCGCGGCCGCGGCGGCTGCCGTCAGCCTGAGCGGCGTCGCGATCGGCTCCTCCCAGACCAATGCCGGTCCGGAGCAGGTCAGAGACGCCAACGACGGGCTCCCCACCCAGATCAAACTGGCCGGTGTCGCCCGCGATTTCCGCGAGCGGTCCGAGAACGGCGGGCACCCCGACTTCGAACGCCGCCCGTCCGGCGGCTTCGGGCACTACGCGTACATGGTCGCCGACGAGCTCGATGATGAGGGCAAGCCCGTCTTCGCCAGCACCGGCACGAAGGTGACCCGACAGTACAAGGATCGCAGCGGCAACCAGATCATGCCGCCGAGGCCCCACGTGGCCTCCCGCTCGGGCGATCAGCCCGGCCGGACCTCGACCAGCTCGATCGGCGCTTCGACCACCGCCGAGGCCTTCGCCCAGTGGTTCCGCGACGTGCCGACCATGAACCTCTCCATGCCCCTCGAGCTCACGCTCGAGCGCCAGGAGGGCTCGGACCTGTACGTCTTCGACGATCGCACCGCGTCGATGTTCTACGGCCAGGGCGGGTTCTTCCCGGTCAACGGCGAGCTGTTCGGCAACTCCGCCGGCGAGAGCCGCAACTACCACTTCACCTTCGAGATGGACACCACGTTCGTCTACAAGTCTGGCTCGGGCCAGCAGTTCACCTTCCGCGGTGACGACGACGTGTGGGTCTTCATCGATGGCAAGTGCGTGATCGACATCGGCGGCGTCCACGGCGCGGTCTCACAGACCATCGACCTGGACCGCCTCGAGTGGCTCGAAGACGGCGCTGAGTACAGCCTCAAGTTCTTCTTCGCCGAACGCCACCGCACCCAGTCCAACTTCCGCATCGAGACCACACTGGCGCTGCGGCCCGTCGAGCCGCCCAAGACCAGCGCCCTGTACGACTGATCCGATCCGACTCCGTTCCGCAGTCCGCCCGTGCACGTCCTTGCGACGGGCGCACCAAATGGTGCGTCCGTCGTTCTTTCGTGCGCACAGACTGTCAACCGGGTCAGTGACGCCAGCGCCAGCGCCGCGAGCCACGATCGTGGAAGAAGATGATCGTGTCGGGGTGGTCCGGCAGGTACACGCGACGCGGATGACGCAGCGACGGACGCGGCTCCTCGGGCCAAGCGCCACGGGCCACGTGCTGGTCCGGCGAGACCACGCCGAGTGCTGCGTCGTTCCGATCCGAAGCCCAGGCCGGGGCGCCGTGGTAGCCGAGCGAGCTGAGCTCCTCGGTCGGCATCGCGACGACGCTCGAGCCGGCGCTCCAGACGACCACAGGACGCTGCGGGGCACGGGGCGTCCCCGACGTCCCGCCTGAGCACGCCACGAGGGCGAACGGGCACGCAAGCAGCCCCAGCGTCGCCAGGGCTCGTCGGGTACGGATGCGTCGTGTGAGCTTCACGCAATCAACCGTACAACGGGCGTGCCGCGACGCCAGACGTCCGATCACCACCCCGATCCCACCGCTTCTCGGACGCGTCCGGGGCGGACGATTCCCGGAGCGTTGCCCCGGCGCAACATGGGCGAGGGGGCGGAGGCAGCGGGGTGTTACAGAGCCGTGACCGCTGCGGGGTGGGGTGGACGGTACACATAAGCCGATGGACGGCCATCGACTGGTCGCCCTGGATCGTGACCACACGCACATCACCCCGGCCCAGGGAGAGTGGGCCAAGGGGGCAAGGAGGTTCGCCATGAGTCGGCTCATCAGAATCGGGACCATCGGCGCGGCCCTGGCGGGCTTGGTCGCCGGCGTCGGGCAAGCGCCCGCCCAGCAGGTCGAGGAAGCTCAGCCCCAACAGCCCGAGCACGTGACGCGCAACGTGGTCATCCCGCAGCGCGGCGTGATCGTCCGCCCGGGCGAGCCCGAGCGCATCCAGATCTCGGGTGTCCGCGCCCACGCGGAGATCAACGACCAGGTCTCGACGACCAACCTCGAGATCGCGCTGCACAACCCCAGCTCGCGCCAGATGGAAGCAGAGCTGATGGTGCCCGTGCCCGTCGGAGTCACGGTCCGATCGTTCGGGTACGAGGGCGTCGGCGAGGAGCCGGGTGGGGCAGAGCTGCTCCCGCGCGACGAGGCGCGGCGCACCTACGAAGACATCGTGCGCACGATGCGCGACCCCGGCCTGCTCGAGTTCGCCGGCTACAACATGATCCGCTCGCGGGTCTTCCCGGTCCCGGCCAACTCCACGCAGAAGGTCTGGATCACCTACGAGCAGCTGCTCAACTCCGACGCCGGGCGCATCGACTTCTCGCTCCCGCGCAGCCAGTCGCTTGCCGCCGGCGCAACCACCTGGAAGCTGTCCGCCAACATCCACTCGTCGCGCAACATCGCGACCGTCTACTCGCCCAGCCACGAGATCCGCACGATCGCCAAGGGCCCAGGCTTCGTGACCGTCGAGGTCCCCGAGGCCGCGACGCGCGAGCCCGGCCCGTTCCGCCTGAGCATCCTGCCCGAGGGCGGCGAAGTCCCGGCGTCGCTGATCGCGTTCCCCGACGAAGAGATCGGCGGCGGCTACTTCCTGCTGCTCGCCGGCGCACCTGAGGCGGACCGCAACGCCGAGCGCGTCAAGCGCGAGGTCACGATCGTGATCGACCGCTCCGGCTCGATGCGCGGCGAGAAGATCGAGCAGGCCCGAGCCGCGGCCCTGCAGGTCCTCGACGGGATCGAGATGGGCGAGTGGTTCAACATCATCGACTACTCCGACTCAGTCGCCCGCTTCAGCGAGGGCCCTGTCATCAAGGACGAGCGGACCATCGCCGAGGCCCGCGCTTACGTCTCCGGACTCGTTGCGGAGGGCGGGACCGACATCCACACCGCGCTCGGTGAGGCCGTCAGCCAGGCACCCGCCGACGGCACCCTGCCCATGATCATCTTCCTCACCGACGGGCTGCCGACGGTCGGCAACACGAGCGAGGTCGACATCCGCGAGAACACTGCCAGTGCCAACACACACAAGCGGCGCATCTTCACGTTCGGCGTGGGCTACGACGTCAACGCGCCGCTCCTGGACCGGATCGCCCTGACCACCAGAGCCGCCAGCATCAACGTCCTTCCGGGTGAGAACATCGAGGTCGCCGTGACCACCGTCTTCCGGCGCCTGGCCGGCCCGGTCCTGGCGTGGCCCGAGCTTGCGGCACGCGGCGAGGATGCGATCCGTCGCCTCCGCGACCTCCAGCCGATCGAGCTGCCCGATCTGTTCGAGGGCGATCAGCTCGTCGTCTTCGGTCAGTACCGAGGCGACAAGCCGCTTCAGCTCCGTCTGACCGGCGAGTACCGGGGTCGTGAGCGAACGTTCGACTACGAGTTCAGCGTCGAAGAGGCGTCCAAGGCCAACGGGTACATCCCGCGTCTGTGGGCCAGCCGCAGGATCGCGAACCTGGTCGACGAGATCCGCCAGCTCGGCGCGAGCACCGACCCGATCGCCGGGCGTGACGACACCCCGGACCCGCGCATGAAGGAGCTCGTCGACGGGATCGTCGCGCTCTCGTCTCGTTGGGGCATCCTGACCGAGTACACCGCGTTCCTCGCCCGCGAGCCCGCCGAGGGCGGCGTGGCGCTGGACCTGGAACTGGCCAACGACGAGGCGATGCGCAACCTCGAGCAGCGCGCGATGGATCAGCGCTCCGGTCAGGCCGGCGTGAACCAGGCCGTCAACCTGAAGCGCCAGCAGGCGCTCAGCAGCAACAACGCGTACAACGCGTGGACGGACGACGACGGCAACCAGATCGAGATCACGACCTGCCAGCAGGTCAACGACCAGACCCTGTTCCGTCGCGACAACAGGTGGTGCGACTCGCGCATCATGCTGACGCCCGATCAGGAAGTGCCCGAGCCGGATCGCACGGTCGAGTTCGGCACCGACGAGTACTTCGAGCTCGCCGAGCTGCTCGCCAAGGACGGGCGAGCGCTGCTGATCGCGATGTCGGGTGAGGTGTTCATCCGCGTCGGCGACGAGAACGTGCTGGTGAAGAACCCCGAGGATGGCTGCTGACCTCCTCGATCTGAACGGACCCTGACCGCCATGGCGGGCGCCCATCCAGGGGGGGTGGGCGCCCGCCTGGCATTTGTGGAGAATGAACCCATGAGCCTCGGGCGCATCCTCGTAGTCGAAGACGACACGCCGATCCGGCGCGGGATCGTCGATGCACTCCGCTTCAGCGGGTACGAACCCATCGAGGCGTGCGACGGACGCGCGGGCCTCGACGCCGCACTCGGCGCCGGTGTCGATCTCGTCCTGCTCGACGTGCTCCTACCGAAGCTGGACGGGTTCGAGGTGCTCGAGGAACTCCGCAAGGCCGAGCCCACGCTCGGCGTGATCATGCTCACGGCCCGCGGCACCGAAGAAGACCGCGTGCGAGGGCTGCGCGGCGGCGCCGACGACTACGTCGTCAAGCCATTCAGCGCAACAGAACTGCTCGCACGCGTCGAGGCGGTCCTTCGACGAGCGCCCGAACGCCCGGACACGATCGAGTCGATCGAGATCGCCGGACGGACGATCGACTTCGCGCGGCGCGAGATCCAGCTCCCCGATGGACGCAGGGTCGCGCTGTCGGAACGCGAGGCGGGGCTCCTGCGCTATCTCGGACAGTGCCCCGGACGCGCTGTCAGCCGCGAGGAGTTGCTCCAACGCGTCTGGGGGATCGACCCGCGCGGCGTGCACACGCGGACCGTCGACATGCACGTGGCACGAGTCCGCGAGGCCCTGGGTGACGACGCGGCACACCCGAGCGTCATCGTCACCGTGCGCGGCAAGGGCTACATGCTGGCCGCATCCGAGACCGAGCCGAGCGAGCAGGAGACCAGCGCGACATGAGGCGCCGTGGCCTAACTCGCCTGTGGTTCGCCCTGTTCACGTTCCTCTTGGTCGGGGCGATGGGGGTCGTAACGTGGCGCGTGCTGGACCTCGAACGCCGTCGTCACGACGCGGATGTGGTCGCCAAGCAGCAGGAGCGCACACGCCTCGCGCTGTGGCGGATGGACTCGACGCTCGCGCCGCTGCTGATCCGTGAGGCGTCTCGCCCGTACTTCGAGTACGTCTCGTTCTACCCGGCGGGTCGCGCGTACACGCGGATGCTCCGTCCGGTGGACCCCGGCGAGGTGCTGGTGCCGTCACCTCTGCTGACCGGCGCGCCGGCCCTGTGCCGCCTCCATTTCCAGATCGAGCCGGGCGGCGCGCTCAGCTCGCCGCAGGCGCCCGAGGGCAACCAACGCGACCTCGCAGAAGCCCAGTACGTGGAGTCCGCTCGCCTGATCGCGGCCGCGGACGAGCTCGATGGCCTCCGGCGCGCGTTCGGCATCGAGAAGCTGACGAAGTTCGCGCAGTCAGCATGGATGGCCGGCGAGACGCAGTCGCGCGACATGCGCCAGGACGAGCGGACCCGCTCACGCGAGGAGAACGCTCCCGCCGACCAGTCGGGCGTCGCGGGGCAGGTCGACGACGATGTGGAAGACGCGATGGCGCTCAAGCTCGACGCGATCGAGCGCGAGAACGTGGCGCGCGATCGCGTAATCGAAGCGTCACGCCAGGCCCAGCAGATCGCCGACAGCGCGTACGTGCCCGGTCCGTGGTCCAAGAGCAAGAACGGACCGCCGAGCGAGGTCGAGATCGGGAGCATGGTCGCGACGTGGATCCCGCGCATGGGCGCGGACGGCTCCGACAAGCATCCCTGCCTGATCCTGGTCCGCCCGGTGCGCTTCGAACAGGGCGAACTCGTCCAGGGGGTTTGGCTGGACTGGAAGGCCCTGGAGACGATGCTGCTCGCGCAGGTCGAGGACCTCACGCCGCAAGCAACACTGACGCCACTCGTCTCGCACGCCAACGACGCGCCAGCCGGCGAGGCTCGCCTCGCCGGCCTGCCCGTCTCATTCACACCCGGACCGCTCGAGGTCCAGCAGGCCGACTGGCTCACACCCACCCGCACGACGCTCGGCGTCGCATGGCTGGCGGTCCTCGCCGGCATCGCGGCCATCTGGCTCGTCGTCCGCGCCCTCGAAGAACTCGGCGAGCGACGCGGACGCTTCGTCTCCGCCGTGACCCACGAACTCCGCACCCCTCTGACGGCCTTCCGGCTCTACTCACAGATGCTCGCCGACGGCATGGTCTCCGACGCCGACACGGTCCACGAGTATCACACGACGCTCAAGACCGAGTCGGGACGACTCGCGCGCATCGTCGAGAACGTGCTCGCGTACGCACGCCTGACGGACCTGCGCAGCGCCCCGCGCACGGAACGGCTGACGGGACGCGAGCTGCTCGATGCCGTGGTACCCGCGCTGACCGAGCGTGCCCGCGAGGCGGGCGCGTCGCTTGTCGTGGACATCGATGACGCGGGCTCGTGCGCCCTGGAGGTCGATCGTCAGACGATCGAGCGGGTGCTCCTGAACCTCGTGGACAACGCCTGCAAGTACGCCGTGCCCAATACCGAGGACAAACGGGTCCACCTGGATGCCAAGGCTCACCCGGACCGGCTGGAGCTTGTCGTCGCCGACCACGGCCCGGGGATCCCGCGTCACGAGCTCGCGACGCTCTTCCGCCCGTTCCGACGCGGGCGTCACGCTGGCGACGGGCTCGGGCTCGGCCTGGCGCTTGCACGCGACCTGTTGCGCGAGATCCACGCGGACCTGCGCACCGAACAACGCCCCGGCTTCGGGGCGTCGTTCGTGGTCGATATCCCGTGCGCGAACGCCGAGGCGTCCGCATCCTGACAGGCCCTAGCAGGCGGGATCGGGTTCGAAGAACCCGTTGACGAAATCGAAGAAGTCCTGGTCGTTCTCGAAGCCGTCCTGGTTGTAGTCGGCCTGGCCCTGCGGGCCCGTGCCGCTGAAGTAGTCGTTGATGAAGTCGAAGAAGTCCTGGTCGTTGAGGTCTCCGCTCTCGTTCCAATCGGCGTCGCAGGCCGGCGGAACGACCTTGATGATCTGGATGGCGTTGATGCCGCTCTGGAAGTTCCCGCCGAAGAGCCCGGCGTGCAGCCCGATCTCGCCGTTGTTCGGGATGGTGAGGGTGAACTTGGCGTAGCTCGTTCCCTCGACGTGCGCACCGCGCCAGGCGCCCCCGACGAACTTGGGTCCTTCGTTGGCAAAGTCGACGCGCGTGCGCGACATCAGCTCGGGATCGCCGGGCGTGAGCGCGTAGATGTAGACCTCGTAGTCGCCTCCCTCCAGGTGATCGATCCAGAGGCAGCCGTCCACGGGCGCGTTGAAACTGATGAGCATCTGATCGAGCACAGCGCCGTCGTCGCCGCCGGCACCGCTCTCGCTGGTCAGGATCGCGTCGTTGCCGATCTGTCGGATGTCGGCGCCCGTCGGCGAGCCGTCGAGCCCGACCAGCGCGTGGCGCGAGCCGGGCGAGGTCAGCCCGATCGTGTTCCACACGCCCGCCTCGCCGACGCCTGCGTACGCAGCCGACGGGCTCGAGCCCGGCGTTCCGAAGTCGATGTTGATGGACTGGGCGAGCGCCGAGGGCGCCAGCACGAGCGTTGCGATGGCCACGGATGCGCGCAGCATGGGCGTCCTCCCGGCAATCGGGTCTATCCAGCGGGCCCCGACACGGTGCCCTCCGATGACCAGTACCCGCCCCGACGAGAAACGTGACACGCCCCGCACCCCGTCCCGCGTCCGTTTCGTACAGAATGGGGACGTTCAATGGCCATCGACCCGACCCAGAGCTCGCTA
>JANQQG010000127.1 GCA_028285065.1 Phycisphaerales bacterium | reverse complement strand
CGAGAACATGCGCCGCGAGGGCTTCGAGCTCTCCGTCGGCAGGCCGCACGTGATCCTGCGCGAGATCGACGGCGTCACCCATGAACCGCTCGAGCAGCTCGTCGTCGACGTCCCCAACGAGGGTGTCGGGGCCGTGATGGAGCTCGTCGGTTCGCGCAAGGGCGAGCTCAAGAAGATGGAGCCGCGCGGCGAGAGCGTCACGCATCTCGTCTTCGAGATCACCAGCCGCCAGCTGATCGGCCTGCGCTCGCGCGTGCTCACCGCCACGCAAGGCGAGGGCATCATGCACCACGTCTTCCTGCGCTTCGTCCCCGCCTCCGGCGAACGCGCCCAGCGCTCCAGCGGCGTCATGATCTCGACCGAGTCAGCCCAGGTCACCGCGTATGCCGTGGAGAACCTTGCCGATCGCGGGATGCTGTTCGTCAAGCCCGGCGACAAGGTGTACGCGGGCCAGGTTGTGGGCGAGCACAACCGCGACAACGACCTGCCGGTGAACATCACGCGAGTCAAGGCGTTGACGAACATCCGCAACGCCAACAAGGAGCAGACCGTCGTCCTCAAGTCCAGCCGCGAGCTGAGCCTCGAGCAGATGCTCGAGTACGTCGAGGAGGACGAGCTGGTGGAGATCACCCCCGCCACATGCCGCCTGCGCAAGCGGATCCTGGACGAGGGCGCCAGGCGTCGCGCCGAGCGTGCCGCCAAGGACAAGGCCGCGGCGGCGAGCTAGCGCCCGGGCTCGAGCTCGACGGTGCACCCGTGCTCGGTGCGCAATGCACAGCGGGGCGCCCGAGTGGACGCCCCGCCGTAGCCCGGAACAGTTTGTCTGCGGGGCACGCCCCGCGCTCGGCTCAGAGCCGCCTGCTGAAGACCGCGAAGCGGTCGGCGGTGAAGGTGTCGTCGAAGCCGAAGAACTCGCTGAAGAAGGCGAACGTCTCGTCGGGGACGGTGCTCTCGTCGAAGCCGAAGCTGACGATCTCGGTGAACGTGTCGTCGAACTGGGCGAAGCCGAAGTGCCCCTGGAGCGAACCGTTGGGCGCCTTGAACGTCTCCAGGAAGATGACCTTCCCGTTGCCGATGTGGATCGCACGGCTCTTGGAGCGGAGCCACTCGAACCCCCGTGCCGCCGCGAAGCGCGAGACCCGGGCTACGAAAGGTGCGTGCCCCTGGGCGGCGTTGGTCAGGTCGGCGCTGCGAGTGTTGTCGGTGAACATCGTGGACCTCCGTTTGGTTGGCCGCCCAACTCGGGCGGCGTGGTGTGTCTTCGCCGGTAGGAAGGGCGCGGGAACCGGGCTGCGCCCTCACATCATGGAATCTCGCGCGTTTTGTTCCTCACGCGGGTTCCTCAGAGGGGGACTCGTCGAGGATCGCCCTCGCCAGGTCCGGATCGTCAACGATGATCTGGCGGAACGCTCGCTCGGTCAGTGCGAGCGACAAGGCATCCCAGTGGCTCCGGTCGGCGCGATGCTCGGGATCCAGTCGGTGGCGCTCGATTGCCAGGATGGCGGCGTCGGACAGCTCGCCGAGCATGAACCGCCGGTGGACATCCGGCAGGTCCTCGAGCGAGCCGTCCGCGCGGAAGCTGAACTCTGGGCCCTCCTCGAAGTGACGGCGCGACGACCCCGAGGCGGAGGCGGGTCGCCGCGCCGCTGGAGTGAGAACTCCGATCGTTTGCTTCCAAAGACGAAACATGATGAGGCTCCTGGCTGGACCGACCCACGGGGTCGGTAGGTGAAAAAAAAAGCGGCGGGGCATGGTGTCCCCGCCGCGGATGGGCGTGTCGGCTGTGCGTCCGACTCAGCGTTCGTCGTCAAAGAAGGAGCGGAGCGTGTCGAGCGACTCGCTCAACAGAGTCGCCACGCGCTTGCGGGAGATGCCCAGGTCTTGGGCGATCTTCACGCGCGACATGCCGAAGAAGAAGTGCCGCCGGACGATCTTCATGTGAAGTGGCGGGAGGTGCGCAATCGCGTCGTAGAGCTGCTCCAGGCGCTCTGTGTTCGGCGTGAGCATCGACAGGATGTCGGCCGGGGTCACGTCCAGGGCCTGTGATTGCGGGCGCTTCCGGTCGGCGTCACGAACCTCGCGAGCAGCGAAGTGCATCCGCCCGTCGGCGTACGTCAAGATGATGTCGACGTCGCTCTCCGCGCCCTTGGCCGCGCAGCGTCGCGCATACACCGTCATGTCCATGAGCGCGATCAGCTGACTCTGGTTGTTGAGAATCCGACGGCAGACCCGCGCGCCTCCCGGCGCGTTTGGGTCCTCGGTGAGCTCGAACTGACCATGCAACCGATCGAGGAGGTCATCGGGGTCGGCGCCGTGCCACCTGGCGATCGCCTCGTACGAGTCGTAGATGTGGGTGAGCAGACACTCCAGCAGCCCGGCCGGATCCCCCGCGGCTTCGTCGAGCGTCATCGGCTTCGTGTCTTTACGCATCGGACGCCTCCGCCTTCGAGGGACGGGGCGCGTTGGCGACACGGTGCCGGAGCTCGCGGATCAGGTCGTTGCGAGCACGCTCGATCTGCTCCGGGTAGGATCCGGCGAGGCTGTCCGGGCCGTGCGTTTGGAGGTCGATCGCGTGCTGGCAGGTCTGGTGAACAAGCTGCATCCCAAGCTCTGGGTGGCGAGCGAGCAGCTTGTCCAGGGCGCGCACGATGCGGCTGCCCTTGGCGGGCGCACCCTCGGTCGGGTAGGCGCCCAGCCTGACGATCGCGCGGACATCCGCGATCGCGACGTCCGGCTCGAAACGCAGCTTGGCGTCGTCGCGCCGCTTCTCGGCATGGCCCTTGAGCGTTCGTGCAACCTCATCGAGGAAGCTTGTCTTGGGCGTGTTCGGCATTGCATGGACCTCCGTTTTTTGGGGAGAAGGTCGTTTGCGGGTGCGCTGCGCCCAATCCCGAAAGAAACCGGGCGCCCGTGGTGCCCCCGACGGGTGCGCGCAGCGACCGCGCACCGCCGGCGGCGGCTGAACGGACCGACGCCGACGGCGCCGGTGGTGGGTTGTGGGTGAGTCAGCGCAGGATCGGTGGGGGGCGAGCCAACAGCTCAGGCGTCAGCCAGACCCTCGGCGCCAATGCGACGATGTGGGGTACCTCTGCCACGAGAGATCCTCGTGCGGGAGCCCCAGCGCGTCGGTGGCTCAAGGCAACAACGCGGCGTGTTCGTCGCTCCGGCCTCCTAACGCCGCGGCTGATTGCTGGCGTTAGTTCTGACGGCCGCCATCGAGTGGCGTCGGGGGCTCGGTTCTCCACCTGCCATGGCGTCGGCGAATGCGACGCTTCTCACGCGTCCGTTCATGAGGCCGCGTATGTTCCGACTGCGAGGAAGCATGCAGAAGCTGCTTGCTGCCAGCACGCGGCATCGCTCGCATCGGGGTTCAGCGCTGCGATCGATCCATGGAACCGACGTTCGGGCGAGCGTGTAAGATGTCGACATGAGTGGGTCCAAGGACGATGCAGGCACGCCCGGGACGCCGACCAAGATCAAGGCTGAGGAGTTGCGTTCGCTTCACGGCAAGCGGATCGCGCCCGCGGACGTCCCGACCTTTGAGCAGTGGAACGAGGCGTTCGAGGCCAAGAAGATCGGGAAGATCAAAGATCGCGCAGCGGCACACAAAATCGTGTCACATTTGCTGCCGTTCCTAACCACAGTGTGTGCCCAGGGCCGCGTCAGGTTCACATGGGACGATTACCGCGATTGGGTCGTGCAGCAAGGCGAGAAGCCGAAGCAGAAGCAGTCGTGGGCCAAGAACGACGTGGGGGCCTTCAACGGCGCGTGTCGCGACTACCCGCTCCGAGTGTCGGCAGAGCCTGGGCAAGCCGAGGGTTCGGATCAGTCCGAAGGCGCGGGCAAGACCGAAGAGTCGGCCCCAAATGGCGGCCTCCGCCTCGGGTTCGCCATCGTGGGCACGGGTCCGACGCTCATCGAGTCCAACGAGTTCTGCTTGGTCTTCAGGCGGTCCGATCGGGACCGTGTAGCACCCGTGCTTGAGGACACGAGCGGTCAACTGTTCGAAGTCAAGGGCGCACCTGCACCAGCATCAGTTGAGGAGACGCCCGCCTGCCGCTTCGTCGCGCCGCAGGAGATCGTGGGACGGGAGCGGAACCACGACTGGATGCTCGGTGCGATCATGTACCTCGATGGAGTTTCGAGCGCGGATCAGCCGGGGTACCTCGGCCCCCCAAGCCCCGACATTCACGAGCCGGATGTGATCAAGGCTGCGCGCCAGAAGCTCGAGACCGAGCACCATGGGTACCGGTTCCTCAGGATGGACGGGGTCCCGATGGGGTACGCGAGCCTCTGGCGGATACCCCTCGAGTCGCGCAACGACCTGATCGACTGGATCCGCAGCGATGGGACGATGAAGCACCCCAAGACCTTGCTCGGCAGGGAGGGGCCTGTCGAGACACCGGAGGTCTGTCTCGCTTATGTCAGTTCGCTGCGGATCCACCCCCGGTATCGCGTCGACGAGCCCGGCTTGGGCAGTCCGAGGTGGGCGCTCTTCCGCGCTGTCATCGACATGCTGGTTGGCTACGCAGAGTCAGGCCGCCTCTTCACGGAACTGATTGTGTGGACCTCGCACGAGCACGAGCGTGAGTTCCTCCTCAATCTTGGCGGGGAGTTGGAGGAGATCGCCAACCTCATTCGCATCCCGCTCTGGCCGCTCCCGACTCCGCGCGAAGAGTGCTCCCCCGAGACAGCCCGTGTCGCCACTCGGATCCTCGACCCGCTCGCCAAGCTCTACAACGACCACGCCGCAGTGCT
>JANQQG010000124.1 GCA_028285065.1 Phycisphaerales bacterium | reverse complement strand
CGGACCCGGACCGGCCGCCAGTGGGTGTCGAGATCGTGATTCCCGCGCGATAGGCCCGAACACGGGGACGGGGCGTGTCGATAGGATGCGGGCGAACCGAGCAACGAAGAAGGAGACGGGCACGATGTCGCAGCTCAAGCGGATTCTGGTCACGGGTGGCGCCGGCTTTCTTGGCTCGCACCTTTGCGACCGGCTTGTCGAGCAGGGCCACGACGTCATCTGCCTGGACAACTTCTTCACCAGCCAGAAGCTCAACGTCATGCACCTGCTCGATCGGCCCAACTTCGAGCTGATCCGCCACGACGTCACCCACCCGCTCTGGCTCGAGGTCGACGAGATCTACAACCTCGCCTGCCCCGCGGCCCCCGGGCACTACCAGTACAACCCGATCAAGACCATGAAGACCTCCGTCATGGGCGCGATCAACATGCTCGGGATGGCGAAGCGCTGCAACGCCAAGATCCTCCAGGCGTCGACCAGCGAGGTCTACGGCGACCCCGACGTCCATCCACAGCCCGAGACCTACCGCGGCTCCGTCAACCCCATCGGCCCACGCGCCTGCTACGACGAGGGCAAGCGGGCTGCAGAGACGCTGTTCTTCGATTACCACCGCTCCAACGGCGTGAACATCCGCGTCGTGCGCATCTTCAACACCTACGGACCCCGCATGCACCCGTTCGATGGGCGCGTCGTGTCCAACTTCATCCGACAGGCGATCGAGGGCAAGGACATCACGATGTTCGGCGACGGGAGCCAGACCCGCTCGTTCTGCTACGTCGACGACCTCGTCGAGGCGATCATCCGCATGATGAACACGCCCGACGGTTTCCCCGGCCCCGTGAACATCGGCAACCCGACGGAGTTCACGATCAAGCAGCTCGCGGAGATGACCCTCGAGTTGACCGGCTCCAAGGGGACGCTGCAACACAAGCCCCTCCCCGAAGACGACCCGTTGCAGCGTCAGCCGGACATCACGCTCGCGAAGAAGCACCTGGACGGCTGGGAACCCAAGGTGCCCCTCCGCGAGGGACTCAAGCGGACGATCGAGTACTTCCGCTCCTGCGACATGTCGCAGTTCCGAGCTCCGACGCCGAACTACTGATCACGCCCGAGCGGGACGTCTACGAGCCCGCGGTGCTGCGCGCCCTTCGGCGTGAGCACGCTGCGCACCAGTGTGATCCTGTCAACGCGGAATGCTCCGAAGCCGTCGAGCGCCACCTCGGCCTCCGTGCCCCGTCCGAAGCGGACGAGTGTCATGTGAGGAAGGTAGCCCGATCGCTTCCGGTTCCGTTCTGGCGCGGCCAGGCGCGTCGCCAGGCGGCGCTGCAGCTCCAGCAGCGTGGGCGGTGCGTTGGTCCTTGCCGCGACCAGGCGCGGGTGGCGCCCGAACGGGAGCGTAATCAGCGCCTCGGGCACGAGCGAGAACGCTTCCAGCCCCGCGCACGAGCGCCGGATCGACTCCTCGATCGACTCCAAGTCACTGGCGCGTCGGTCGCCGAGGAAGAGCAGCGTCAGGTGGACCTGCTCGATCGGGGTCGGGCGGGCGTCGCTCGGCAGGGGCGGGCCGAGCTCTGCGCAGGCTCGGACAAGGTGTTCGGCGACGCCGGTCGGCGGGTAGGCCGCGATGAACAGACGCAGGGTCTTCTCGCGCATCGGCGGCGCTCCGGGAGGGGCCCCGGCCCCGTTCGTGGTGATAGGCTACATGCGGGAACGGAGACGCCCAG
>JANQQG010000089.1 GCA_028285065.1 Phycisphaerales bacterium | reverse complement strand
CCAGCAAGGCCGCGGCCTCGTCGTCGAGTTCGCGGAAGACGCGCCCGGTGCGCTCGGCGACGAGGCGTCCGAGCGTCGACTTGCCCGACGTGCGCAGGCCGATCAGCAAGACGTGCCTCGGCGCATCACCCACCGGAGTCCTCCTCGGGAACCTCCACATCAGCCTGTGCTTCGTCCTTCTCGGCTCCCATCCCGAGGGGTGCGACGCGCACGCTCGGGCTCGTGATCGGCCCGGTCAGGATGTACGGGGTGAGTTCATCGGTCAGGTTCGCCAAGGCGTCGCCGATGGGGCCGAGCAGGCTCTGGATCCGCTCCAGGATCCCGGCGTTGATGGTCAGGTCCGCCTCGCCTGAGTAGCCGATGGCGCCCGTTGCGCGTGCGGCGAGCATCGCAGTGACGAGTTCGGACTTGTCGATCTCGATGCCGCGCTCGGTCAGGCGGAACGACATGTCGAAGGTGTGGTTCGCCTTTGCCTTCTTGCGGAGGACCACGCCCATGAGATCTGCGAGTTCGGTGAGGCCCGGGAGCATGATCAGGCGTCCATCGCGGATGGTCAGCGTCCCTTCGCCGGCCATCGTCGCGGGGAGTGCCTGGGCCGCGCAGGTGATGCTCCCGCTCGTGGAGAGGAGTCCCGCGATGCCTGCAGGCTTCGACTCGTCCTCGTCGGCGTCGCCGCCTTCTGCCTGCTGCGTGCGCATCAAGCCCTCGAGGTCGAGACCGGCGATGTTCCACTCGGCGTACGCACTGGTTCGCTCGGTGGTCAGATCGAGCGAGACCTCGACCGTCTCGATGCGCCCGCCGAGCAGTTCGCCCGCGAGTTCGATGGTCAGCTCCTGGTTGTCGAGGCGCGCATCGGCGTCGATGCTCTCGATCGGGATCTGGAACTCGCCTTGTCCGACGTTGAACTCGCGCAGGCCGATCGCGACCTGGGCCCGACCCGAAGCGGGATCGGTCAGCGGGAGGAGCCCGGAGGCCGCGATGCTCAGGCGTCCGCGTGCCTCGGCGGCCTCGAGCAGTGTCCGCAGCTCGGGCGGGAGCGACTGCATGGTGTTCGCGTCGAGGTCGATCGCGAAGTCGCCCTGCTTGAGGTCGATCGTGAACGTGTCGAGGTCCAGGCGTGCGCGTGCGTCGAGACGGACGGCATCCGCCTCGCGGGCCGAGAGGTCCATCGCGTGCCACACGCGCCCGTCGTCGTCCGTTTCCGGGACAATTGTCAGATCCGCAGTCAGCGGCGGGAGCACCATCGGGGCGCTCCCGTCGCCCGCGTCGTAGCGCAGGTCCACGTTGTCCAGCAGGATCCGGCGGAGCTCGAACACGTCGGACAACCGGATCGCCTCGTCGTCATCCTCGGCCGGCTCGGACGTGTTGCCGGCGCCCTTGAGAATTGGGTCCAGGCCCTTGAAGCGCCCGGTGACCGGATCACGTTCGACATGGATCGTCGCGTCCACGATCTCGATCGCCTGGATCACGATCGGCTCGCCGACGCGAGGGAGCTTGGCCAGACGCACGCTGAGCGTGTCAATCGAGAGGATCTCGGTCCCATCGGGCGCGGTGAGCGTCGCGCCGTTGACGACCGCGAGCTTCGGTGACTCGAGCTCGAGCGTCTCGAAGCCGAGCGAGGGCTCGAGGTGCGTGTTGACGATCCCCACGAGCTGACGCCCGACCCAGTCGTCGACGCGCCCTGTGCGCACGGCAAGCAGAAGTGCCAGCCCGGCGCTTGCGAGCACCGCGAGCAGGAGGGCCGCAACGATGAGCTTCGATTGGCGCACGCGCCCTCCGCGTGGGTCAGGCGCGGGAGATGTACGACCCGTCGCTGGTGTTGACCTTGATCTCTTCGTTCGGCTCGATGAACGGGGGGACCTTGGTCTGCAGGCCCGTCTCGCATGTGGCGGGCTTGAGCTGGTTCGTCGCCGTCGCGCCCTTGATGCCGGGGGGCGTCTCGGTGATCTTGAGGATCACGGCGGCGGGGAGTTCCACGGTGATGGGGTGCCCATCGTGGTTGAGGACGGTCATGGACGTGTTGGGACGGATGTAGAGCATCGCGTCACCGAGGATCTCCTCGGCGATGGTGTGCTGCTCGAAGGTCTCGTTGTCCATGAAGACGGCGCCGTCGGCGTCGGAGTAGAGGTACTCCATCTCCCGTCGATCGAGCGTGACGTCCTCGACGACGTCGCTCGTGGAGAAGCGGCGCTCGATGGTGCCCGGCCCGCCGACGACCTTGAACTTGACCTGTGCGTACGCCGGACCCTTGCCGGGCTTGGTCGATTGGGCGTTCGTTACAACGTAGAGCTTGCCGTCGAGCTTCACGGCGTTGCCCGCTCTCAGATCGCCTGCCTTCACGCGCGTTCTCCCCTGCTTCGTCTGGGTGTTGGGCCCCCTCCCATGCCCCCAGCCTTCCGATAACGCCCATTCTACGCCCCCAGGACGGGAGTTGACCCGGTTTGACCGGGTACTCGCTTTGGCGGATCCACCCGTTCAAGTACCATCTTGGCTCGCGGCCCCGGCGCCGCTCGACGCCCGCGCCGCCATTGTGGGGAGGGGATGGGGGGGAGAACGGATTAGGCCGGAATGGTTCCGGCAGGTGTTCCTTCGCCAGAACATCGGTTGTGGCCCCCGAGTTTTCCCGCTCGGGGGTCGCTTTCATTTTGCGGTGACGGGTCAGGGGCTAGGTGCGTCCGACGGAGAGCTCGGCCGCAGCGTCCGACGAGGGGGCCTCGACATGCAGTCGCTTGGCGCGGTGCTCCGACCAGTCGCGGACGCGCAGGTCGGGCGAGCCCGGACCGTCGTGCACGCGGATCACGTCGTACGTGTTGTCACGCTGAGCAGGCACGAAGCCCGCATCGCGGATCAGGCGGCAGAGCACGGCCTCATCGAGGCAGTACGTCGTGCCGGCGCTCGACACGACGTTCTCCTCCATCATCACCGAGCCCATGTCCGTCGCGCCATAGTTGAGCGCGACCTGGCCGATGTGCGGGCCCATCGTCACCCACGACGCGCCGATCGAGTAGATGTTGTCGAGCACGAGGCGGCTGACCGCCTGCGTGCGCAGATAGTCGGTCGCGCCGCTCATCCGCACGCGACGCCCGAACTCGGCGTGCGCCTTCGGGTCGCCATCGCCCGCGACCGTCGCGACAACGTCGCCAGGGAAAGGCTCGCCGATCTCGTCGTCGGTGTGGGGCCAGTCCTTGACGCGTCCGAGCGGCGTGTTCTCGCGCTGGAACGGCCAGGAGATGAACGCCTTGTATTGGCCCATCGGGATGTCGGGGTTCGCGAGCTCGTCCCCGGCGCGCCCGAGCTGCGGGTCCCCGGATTCGCGCAGGGCCCGATCTTGCCACTGGCGGACGAGCTCCATGTGGTGGATCCGGTCGGCGTAGCCCTCGATGTGCCCGAACATCATCGTGGCGCTGGTGAACATGCCGAGGGTGTGCGCGACGTACATGCACGTCAGCCACGCCTCGGCATCGCACTTGCCCAGCCCGATCTTGCGCCGGACGGGATGCGCGAAGATCTCCCCGCCGCCACCGGGCAGCGAGTCGAGCCCCGCCTCGCGGAGGCGGATCATGACGTATCGGATCTTGTCCTCGAGCGTTGCGCCGGGCGGATCGAAGAACTCGACGAACTCGATGAACTCCGGCGGGCTGAACGCGTGGATGTGCATCGCCGGGAAGCGTTCCTTGATGGAACGCAGCAGCGTCACGTACCAGTCCAGCGGCAGGTCCGGGTTCATCCCGCCCTGCATGAGGATCTGGGTGCCGCCGATCGCCTCGAGCTCGGCGACCTTGTCGAGGATGGCCTCGTGCTCGAGCGTGTAGGCGTCGGCCTCGTGCCCGGAGCGTCGGAAAGCGCAGAAGGTGCACTTGGCCGTGCAGATGTTGGTGTAGTTGATGTTCCGATCGATCACGTAGGTGCGGATTCGATCGGCGTGGAGAGCGCGTGCTCTGGCGTCCGCGAAACGTCCGAGCGTCGTCAGGCGGGCGCTCGTGATCAGGTCCAGGGCCTGCTCGGGGGCCAGGCGAGCGCCGCCCGCTGCGACGGCGCGCAGCAGCCCCTCATCCATCGCGTCCAGATGCGCGTGTGTGGGCGGAGGCGTGTACGCCGAACCCATGGGGCGGCTCCTTCCGGGTCCCTCTGGCCGGACGGGCGAGCGAACCAACGGGGCGAGGATAGCCAATGCGTCCGATCCTGATTTTCAGGATCGATTGAAACGGGTGAACTATAGCCGTTCCGGGAGCCCGAGGCGGGCGCGCAGGGGTGGCGTCTGCGGGAGGGGGCCCGCGGTGGCGAGATGTTGGGGCGGGTGGGGGTCAGATGGGGCGGCGCATGCCGTCGCCGGGCATGGGGCGTCCGATGCTCGGCGCATCGGAGTCATCGGTGGTGCGCCGGCGGAGGAAGGCCAGGGCCTCCTCGTCTTCGTCGGTCGCAGGGGCCGCAGCGGCCGGCGGCGGGGGCGGCGGCGTGGGGGCCGAGGGGATCGGCGCGGCGGGCTTGGAGACCTGCGGCTCCGTATCCATGGTCTGGTTGAGCGCGGTCGAGGACCGGGAGACCGAGCCGACGCTGAGTCGCCTGCGGACCTCTTCCATCTCCTTCTCGAGCCGCTCGTCGACCTCGGAGTCGTCCGCGACGAGCACGCCGGCCTCGACGCCGGCGCGGAACCAGAGCAGGACGATGGGCGCCAGCGCGATCACCACGCCGGGAAGCCCGACGTAGGAGAACAGCAACGCGAGTTCCCCCGACCCCGTCGCGCTGACTGTGTCGCTCTCGATGACCATGTCCGTGTACGGGCGGAAGACACCGTCCAGCGGCACCGCGGGGAGCACGGCGCGCCAAGGGATGCACAGCAGCGCTAGGAACGCGGCCCAGACGCTGGCAGTGACCGTCTTCTCGACACCGGGCACGGACCCGCCGGCTGCGATGACGAGGCCCATGCACGTCACGCCGGCGAGCAGGAACGTCGCCAAGACGCCGGTCGCGGCGCTTGCGGCGCCCATGAACGCGAGCGCGTCGGCGAAGCCGCTGGCGGCGGTTCCAGTCGCGGGCTCGTCCTCCTCCGGGTGCGGAGCATCGATGACGGTTGGGGTCTCGGGCTCTTCGGGGCCGGCGACGCCGACGATCGAGCGCTGGTGCCCGCGCGCGGCGAGCTTGGAAGCCTGGGATCGGTTGCGCCGCGTTTCCTCGGTGACGACCTCGAGGGAGGCGGGCTCGTCCTCGTCAATCGAGTCGACGCCGAGCGCGAGGTCGATCTCGGTGGTGCGCAGGTCGGTGTAGTGGACGAACCCGAAGGTGACCAGGCGCGCGCCAGCCGACAACGCGACCACGCAGGCCGTCACGCCGACCCAGAATCGCAGTTGCTTGATGGCGGCAGACACATGCCTGGTCGGGGTCATCTGGCGTACTCCGGCCGGGGAGCTCCCGCGTGGGCGCTCCATCCGCGTAGGAGGGAGGATCGGCATGCGCGGCCCGCTGCTTGGCCGGTCGCCGGGTTTCCGGGCGATGTCGCTCGCGCCCCCGTTGGCCCGTCCGCCCCAGGCGTCACAACGCGCCGCGCGCAACTGGGCGGT
>JANQQG010000034.1 GCA_028285065.1 Phycisphaerales bacterium | reverse complement strand
TCGTCGATCGCGTCCAGGAGCTCCTGGAGCGCGAGGGTCGGCGACGTCCCGGCGTCCTGGTACCGCTCGGCCCGCCGGAGCGCGATCATGCCGGCCTTGATCGCTTCCTGCTCGCGCCGCTCGTAGGCGGCCGACGTGCGGGAGAGATGCCCCGACGCCAGTCGTTCGTCGAGGTACACGGCCCGACGCTCGAGGGCCCCGATGTGCTTCGAGATGCCCGTGATGTCACTCATCCTGCTTCCTTCCTGTCGCGGTGCCGACCCAGGGGGTCTAGCACGCGCACGTTCAGAGGTCGATCGGTTCGGAGGGTTCGCCCGACCAGCACGCGGCCGCCGAAACGGCTTCGTCGATCAGATCATCATCCATCCCGGTCTGCGAGTGGAGGGCGCTCTGAAGGTCGGATAGGTGGGCGGCAACGGCCTGGTCCACGCACAACATCAGCATCGCCGTGGTCTGCTGAAGGCGGGGAAAGTGGGGCTCCAGGACCATGGAGACCGTCGCGGTGTCGGTCGGGTCCACGTCTCGCGCGATCACTCCGCACGTGTGGGCGCGGAGGATCTGCCAGATCGTGGACTCGACTTCTTGCCGTGGGGTCACGTCGTTGCCTTTGGCCCCAACTCTAGAGCGTCGGCGACTTCGGCGCCCAGTGTCCGGATCGCCCTCTCGCGCGCCTCGAGCATGTCGGCGAGTTCCGGGAGAAGCTGACACGCGCGGATGAGCAGCTCGGCCGGTGCATCGGGAACCCAAACCGTCCCAATGGACTTCCCGACCAGGAACACGCCGCGCTCCTTCTCGGGGTTCCCCTGGCGCGGCTTGAACACGACGTGGATCCCCGTGGGCTTCACCTTCGTGTTCGGGGCCGCTTCGACGTGGCTGGGGATCTCCACCGATGCGCCCGCGTACGCATGGTCCCAGTGCGCTTCGAACCCCTTGGCGATCTCAATCAGTCGTTGGATGGGATGCATGGCCGTGTGTCCTTTCCTAGAAGCCCACGTCGTGGGGCTCCGAAAGCTGTCGTTGCGTGATCTTCTCGTAGAAGGCGATCATCCCCACGCAGTCGGCGCAGGCCTGCTGGAGCTCGCTGGGGCCCTGCCGGAGCAACCAGGGGCGCCCGAGCAGCCGAACCGCGTGCCGCTCCGACGCCGCCTTCAGGTCGCGCCCGGCGGGCACCTGCTGCCCCCACCCAGCGCGGCCCGGCGTCATCCAAACGACCTCACGGACGGTCTCGCACCGCTGGAGGATGTGCCCGACGACGAGCCCCGCGGACTGTGTCAGCCGGATCATGGAGCGGGCGCTCTTCCCTCGGGCGATGAACTGATCCTCGATCAGCACGAGCTCCACGCCCGCTTCCGCACACCACTGCGCCGCGTGCCGCATGCCGGCGGCGTTCGACCCGATCGAACATCGCCAGTTCGGCGGGCACGGCCAGCCCTCGAGACCGTTGGGCCAGCCGAGAGCGACGCCGGTCGCTCCTGGGTCGATGACGACCGTTGAGACGTCGCGGGGCGCCTTGCGAGCCACGAAGTCCCGATCGTCCTTCGAGTACGTGCGAAAGATCGTCATCCCTTCTCCTTTCGTCGCGCGATCTCGTCGAGCAGCACGCGCCGCGCGTGCCGGAGCTCGTCGTCTGTCCAGGTCGTGATGTCGAGGTTCCACCCCGACCGCTTCGGCGCGCCCTTGTGGGGCGGATACACGCGCTCGAGGGCCACGCGGGCGAGCTTCGGTCCGGACGTTCGACGCGGCATCAGAACGGCACCTCGGAGGCGTCCGGAGGCGCAGGGACCGCCGGGTCTGGCGGCGTCTCTCGCTGGGCGTGAGCGGGGATCTGAGGCAGCGTGCCATCCTTCCAGGCAGTGTCGTCGTCGTCGGGATGGGCGTCGGTGTAGACGCCCTCGCGGCGCTTCAGGTGGCGCAGCTCCCAGGGGAGGACGTCGAACCGGCGACACATCGACCACGCCAGCTCGTTCATCGCGGACACCAGGAGAGGATC
>JANQQG010000033.1 GCA_028285065.1 Phycisphaerales bacterium | reverse complement strand
CAGGTGCCGGGCTCAGCGGCGGAGACCTGGGTCACGTTCGCGGCCTTGCTGGCGCAGCAGCCGCTGGCGGCGACGGGCGCGGTCTTGCCGGAGCAGCTGGACGCGCAGGTGCCGGGCTCAGCGGCGGAGACCTGGGTCACGTTCGCGGCCTTGCTGGCGCAGCAGCCGCTGGCGGCGACGGGCTCGGTCTTGCCGGAGCAGCTGGACGCACAGGCGCCGGGCTCGGCGGCGGAGACCTGGGACACATTCGCGGCCTTGCTGGCGCAGCAGCCGCTGGCGGCGACGGGCTCGGTCTTGCTGGAGCAGCTGGACGCGCAGGTGCCGGGCTCAGCGGCAGAGACCTGGGTCACGCTCGCGGCCTTGCTGGCGCAGCAGCCGCTGGTGCTCACGGTCTCGGTCTTGCTCGCGCAGCTCGACGCACACGCCTCAGGGTCTTTGTCGGAGCAGCTCGCGGAAGCGTCGCACGCCTCGCGGAGGGCAACGAGCTCGGCGCCGCGCGCCTTCAGGCCGGAGCACTCACCGACCAGCATGCCCTCGATCTCGGAAGCGGTGGTCGCGTGACCCTCGCAGCAGGGGCCGGCCTCGGCCTCGAGCGCGACCGTCTGGGTCTCGCTGACGGGCTCGGCCTTCTCCGACGGGCAGCAACCGCCGCAGTCGGAATGGTCGGCGCTGACCTGAACGGTCGCGTCGTTGGATGTACAGGAGCCGGGACAGTCGCCGAACATGGCGAACCCGCCCGCACCCAGGCCGACCAGGCCGGCCAGGGAGAGGAAGGTCACGGTGAGGCTGGAGCCGAGACGGGTCATGGAGTCCTCCGTGGTTCTTCTGAGGGGTCTACGAAGCAAGGACCGCGCGAGACGGTCAGGCGAACGCCGCAGAGACCAACGACGAATCGTCGGTCTTATTCCAAAGTCTAGGAGATCATCGGCCCCAGCCAAGGTCCGCGCGACCGAAACCCGAGGTGATTCTGGGTCCTTCTGGCCAAGCTTGATCGGTTTTTGATCGGTTTGGACGACCCATCGCCTGTTCTGGGGTTCAGCGGACCCCCGCGAGCGTCGATACACGATCCGGGTGGTCGTGGCGGCCCCGGTCCCGTGAGACCGGGGTTGTGGTTGATATCACGGGCCGACGCACGCGTGAGGACGACATGAGTGCAGACCAGCACGAGAGCGCAGCCGAGTCTCGGAGCGGCAACAACGCACCGAACTCCAGCGATCACATCCTCAAGGCCATCGCGGACCTCGAGAGCAACCTCGGCCACCTCCAGCGCCTCGAGCGCGAACGTGAGCAGGCCGACGCCGAACTCAACGCCAAGCGCCAGCAGATCGAGGCCCAGGCCCAGCAGGTCGAGACCGCCCGCGCATCGCTGAAGGGCGAGCACAACGAACTCCGCCAGGCCCGCGAGGAGATCGAGGGCCGGCGCAGTGAGCTCGAGCAGGCCGTCGAGGAGAACGAACGCGCACGCGCTCGCGTCGAGACCGATCGGCAGGAGCTGCGCGAGCGCGCAGAGGCGTGGGACCGCGAGTTCAACGAGCGGGCCGCAGACTTCGACCAGCGTTCCGCGCAGCTCGACCAACGGACGTCGGAGTTCGAGGAGCGCTCCTCGCAACTCGACCAGCGCGACGCAGACCTCCGCCACCAGAGCGCGCAGCTCTCCGGCCGCCTCGAGGAGCTCGAACGACAGGCGTCCGAACTGGATGCGCGCGCCGAGTCGCTCGATCAGCGGGCCGCCGAGATCGACGAGCAGGACCAGCGCACCCGGCAGGAGCGTGAGGCACTCGATGCGGCACGCTCCGCTTTCGACAACGAGCGGGCAGAGCAGCAGCGCGCCCTCGAGGAGCGCACCCAGACGATGGCCCAGCGCGAACGTGAACTCGGTGAACTCGAGGCGGGCGTCGTCCAACGCGACGACGCCATCGCCGAACGCGAGCGAGGCCTCGAAGAAGCCACGGCCGAGCTCGCCACCAAGCGCCAGAACCTCGAGCAGCAGTTCGAAGAGCTGCGCGAGGGCGAACGAGGGCTCGAAGCTACGCGCCAGCAGCTCGGCGAGGCCAACCGCGAACGCGATGCGCTCCAGGCGCGCCTGGAAGAAGCAGAGTCACGCGCCGGACAGTCCGGCGCAGAGTCCGAGCAGCTCCGCACCGCAGGGCGGGAGCTCGCGGCCCGTGTCGACGAACTCGAGACGCGCCTCGCGGTCGACGCCGAGGAGAGTGCCAAGCGCGTCGAGACGCTCGAGGGATCGCTCGCGGAGCTCACCGGCGTGAAGGAAGCGCTCGAGCTCGAGCTCGCCCGCACCCGCGAGGGCCAGGATGCACAGACCGCCCAGCTCGACGAGCAGGCGTCCAGCGCCGAGCAGGCGATCAAGGAACTCGAATCCCAACTCGAGTCCATGCGCGCCGAGGTCGAGGCCGCACGCGGGCAGCAGTCCGCCTCCGCCCACCAGGCGGAGGCAGCCACCAAGGAACGCGACGAAGCCGTTGCGGAACTCGAGGTCGCGCGCAACCTGCTCGAGAAGGCCCGCGAGGAGACCCAGGCGGCCCGCATCCAGGCCGAGTCGTCCGAGACCGACAAGGTGCGCCAGGTCCTCGCGGATCTGTCCCGCGCCAAGGAAGAGATCGATCGGCTCCAGTCGCAGATCGCCAGGGCCGACCAGTCGCAGACGAGCGACGCCGACGCCGAGGAACTCCAGTCGCTCCGCTCGGACCTGGAGACCGCCCGCGCGGAGGCGGACTCAGCGCAGCGCGAGCTGGAAGCGGCGCGCAAGGAGATCGCCGACGCGATCGAACTCGCCGAACAGGCCGAGCGCAACGCCCAGGCCGCACAGGCCGGCACGGACTCCGACGCCGATCCTTCGGCGCTGCGCAAGCGCGACCTGGCGATCGAGAAGCTGCGCGACCGGATCGAAGAGATCGAGCACGAGCGGGCCCGCCTCGCCGAGGCGCTCAGCGATGCGCGCAGCAGCGCCGACGCCGCCGCGAGCACGGCTGACGACGCATGGGTCATGCTCCGGCGCCAGCGCCTGACGCGCTACAAGGGGCTGCTCAAGGGCTACGAGCGCAAGATCTTCCAGGCCCAGCACGCGCTGGCAAAGCGCCACCAGGAGTGCGAGAAGCTCCTGTCGCGCAGGGCCGAACTCGCAAAGGCCGCCGAGGCCATCGCCGAGAAGGAGCGGCGCGTCCACCGCGCACGCGCCCGCAGCGGTGCCTCGATCGCCGTCCTGTGCGCGAGCGTAACGTTCGCGATCCTCGCGGCCCTCAGCTACGCCGTGACCGACCAGATCGTCCCCGCCACGTACCTCGCGACGGCGAAGGTCGAGGCCGTTACGCAGACGCGCGACCTGACGCCCGACGAACTCGCGTCGTGGCAGGTCCTGCACGAGAAGCTCGTCGAGGACGCGGTCCTCATCGAGGGCGCCGCCGAGCGCATGCTCCGCCAGGGCATGGAGAAGCTCGGCACCCCGGGCGCCCTCCGTGCCCGAATGCGCGACGACCTCTCGCTCCAGTCCGCGCAAGACGGCGAAGTCACCCTCTCCCTCCGCGGCCAAGGACGCGAGCGCACCGAGCGCGAGCTGAACACCATCGTCACGACCCTCGTCTCGACCGCGAACGCCCGGCGCGAACGCGCCACCGGCGCAGCCCGATCAGAGATCGTCCAGGGCGCCTCCGCCGGTGTCGAGCCCATCGAGGACCCGCGCCTCGGATACGCCGCGGGAATGCTCGCCGGCGGCGCGGTCGCAGCGCTGCTCTTCGGGACGCTCGTCTGGTCGCGACTGCTGCGCGACAAACGCTCCATGGAAGAAGAGACTGCCCTCGCCGGGGCGCTCGCCGATGTGAACTGGTCGGACCCGGGTCTCAAGGCCCAACGCGTCGACCGCCCAGGTCAGACGCCGCCGGCAGACACCGCTCGACCGGTCGGACCACCCGCCGCTCCGCGGGGCCCGGCGCCGCGCGCTCAGGCTCCGGGCGCGAAGGGTGGGAAGTCCAAAAAGGAAAAGAAGCGCCGCAAGGGGCGCTCCTGATCGATCGATTCCCCCCGGGCCCTGACCCGGGCCGGGGGTGGGTGGGGTGCTTACTCGTGCTCGGCGCGGAGCACCTCGCCGCGGAGGACGGTCGTGTCCCCGTTGGAGTCGGTCTTCGTAACGCTCAGCGTCGAGGCGCCGGGGGAGTCGAGGTCGATCGAGCCGATCGCCTCGGCCGAGAGCTCCTCGACCACGCTCGCGCCCGAGGGGGCGAAGCGGAGCACGCGGTTGACGCCGCCGTCCTCACCGACGACCACCAGCGCGTAGTCGGCGTTGGCGTCGAAGTTCGTGCCGAACAGACGGGCGGACTGCCCATCAGGATTGACGACGATGACGGCCTTGCCGCGGAACAGACCGCTGCGCAGGGCGCCCTCATCGGGGGCGAACTGCACGAACCGGGTGTTGTGATCGCTGAGGGTGTCAGGGAACGAGGCGCCGAACTCGGCGGCCAGCTCGTGCAGCACCTCGTTGGAGTACTGGGCCTTGGCAAGCCGGTCGTACTCGCCCTTCATCTGCAGCGTCGTGAACGCGAACACGATCGAAGCAGCGGCGCAGCCGACGGCCGCCGCACGCCAGATCGAGTTCACACCGCGCGACGGGCGCAGGTACGGCATGCTCTCACGCTCGGCGCCACTGGCGACGGCGCGCTTGACGGCCGACAGCACCCGGGCACGCAGCCCCGCGGGGGCGTCGACGCGCGGGAGCAGCGAGTCATCGTTGGCCACGCGTGCCTGCTCGCGACGGACCTGGGCCTGGACGCTCGGCGGAGCGGCGCGGAAGGCTCGCTCGAACGCCTCACGCTCCCGCTCATCGAGCAGGCCGAGGGCGTCGAGCGAAGCAAGCTCGAAGATCTCATGCGTCTTCATGATGCCGGTCTTTCCTCAGACGGAGCCTGCTCACGCAGGCGGACGAGAGCCCTGGAAAGGGCGGATTTGATGGTTCCGATCGGGGTCTCGAGTTCCTCCCCGATCTGGCGCAGCGTCTGGCCGCCCAGATACGCACGCATGATCACGGTCTTCTGAAGCTCCGGGAGCTTCTCGACGCGCTCCATCACGGCCTCGAACCGCTCGGAACGCTCGAGGGTGTCGATCGCACCCTCTTCATCGGTCGGACGCTGGGCATGACGCTCGTCCAGCCCAGAGGCTTTCACCCGGGCACGGGCACGCCGAAGGCGATCCACCAGATGGCGTCTCGAAATCAGCATCACCCAAGTCACCAGAGCTGCCCTCTTCGGGTCGTAGCGATCAGCAGTCCGCCACAACCGGACAAACACTTCCTGAACCGCATCCTCCGCGTCCGCACGCGTCGGCATTGCTTGGTACGCCAGACGAAACACGAGCGAACCAAACCGGTCGTAGAGCTCGGCGATCGCCGTCTGGTCGTCAACTGCCACCCGCTGCATCAGGCGCAGGTCTTCGGCTTGACGGTCCTGATCGGGAATCGCTGTGGTCATGGCTCGGCGAGTGCGAGCGTACTCGTTCGACCTCCGGTCAGCGGGACGTGGCTGCCGGCTCGAATCAAGGTACGTCCTTTCTGGCGAAGGGGATGCCGGTTCCTGGCGGCTCGGCCACCTTTTTCGACCCCGACCCCCCGATAGTAGGCGTTTGTCCGTGTCAAAGTGGTCAGACTTGCCCAGAGATGCCGACAAGGGCCCTTGTCCAGCCCCCTCGACTCCGTTAAGCTTTGACAAGCAACCCCCTGCCCGGAGGGTTTGGCGTGGTAGGACCAGAGCACAACAGTGGGATGCGTCGCCGAGGGTTCACCCTCGTTGATGTGCTTGTGTCGATCGCGGTCGTCGCCGTGCTCGTCGGGATCATGATCCCGTCGCTCGCCGGCATCCGCGAGACGACGCGACGCGTCATCTGCCAGTCCAACGTCCGTCAGGTGGGTCTCGCGATGGCGATGTACTCCAACGACTGGTCGGACGAGATCCCACCCAGCGCGTTCGTTGCCGCGGGCAGCCACGAGAAGATGTTCTTCGTGCGCGCGCACCTCGGCCTCAACGGGAGCATGGCCTGGGATGGCCTCGGCTTCCTGTACGCAGAGGATTACCTCTCCGAGCCAGGCGTCCTCTACTGCCCCTCGCACTCCGGCGACCACCCCTACGAGCGCTACGAGACCATCTGGAACAACCCGGACTCCGACATCGCCGCCAACTACCAGTTCCGCGGCGGCGGGCCCTCCGGCGAGAAGCGCCTCTACGCCATTCCCGGCGGGACGGCCGTCGTCAGCGATGGTCTTTCCTCCCGCGACGCGTTCAGCCATGAACTCGGCTCGAACGTGCTCCGCGCCGACGTCTCCGTCGACTACGTCCCGGACAAGGAAGGCGAGATCCTCAAGCTCCTGCCCGATGACGAGAACGCTCAGGATGCCGCAATCCGCGTCCTCAGCGCCTGGGCGCGTCTGGATGGTCCTCGCCTCAACGGGCTGACCGACACCAGCACGATCGCTTCCGATCGCTGATCCCCGCTCGCCCCGTTTCATCCATCTCTGTGTCTCCGTGCTCCCAGGTCACCCACCCCGGCCTCGGCCGTCGTAGCATGGTGTCACCAGATCCCCCCCAGGAGTGACCCCATGCAGAGCCGTCCCGCCGTCCTCGTTGCCGCAGCACTCGCCATCGTCCTCGCGCTCGCCGCACCCGGCATGGCACAGGTCAGCCCCGACCGGCTCTACTACGGCATCAACCGGGCCCTGCCCATGAACATCCAGGTCCCCGACGGGATCGAAGGCGAACCGACCGTCGAACTCGTCCGTCTCAGCGACGGAACCCTTCTCGGCTCCGCATCCGCCGCGCCCGGGAAGGTCGATCTCGCCGCGATGTTCCCCGAGCTCTGGACCGACGCGCCCCTGCTCCGTGTCGCACAGCTCAAGGTCGGGGCCGAGAAGGTCGGCCCGCCCGTGGTGCTCCAGCCGATGGTCAGCCCCAAGGTCGCGACCCCGACCCGCGCAGGCATCAACTACGTCCAGGCCGGCAACACCTACTCCGGCATCCGCGCGTACGTCGCCAAGGACGCCGTCCTCGAGACCACCGAGGGCCAGATCCGCGTCCGGCTCCGCCCCGACGCCGCGCCCAACAGCGCCTGGAACTTCCGCCACCTCATCGAGGGCGGGTACTACAAGGACGTCGAGATCCACCGCATCGTCCCCAAGTTCGTCATCCAGGTCGGTGACCTCACCGGCACCGGCACCGGCGGACCCGGCTACATGATCGATCTCGAAGAGTCCTCCCTGAAGCACGAGTACGGCGTCGTCTCCATGGCCCGCAGCCAGAACCCCGACTCCGGCGGCTCGCAGATCTTCATCTGTGTCGAGGACGTCAACCAGCTCGACGGAAGCTACACCGCGTTCGCCGAGGTCATCGACGGCGCCGACGTGATGGAGCGCCTCGAGGCCACGCCCGTCGACGGCGCCGGCAAGGCCGTCGGCGAGACCCCGCGCCTCATCGACGCGTACCTCGTCGACGCCGCGCCGATCGGCGAGGGCGGCTCGCGCGTCAGCAACCCCGACGGGGACCCCGTCGAGCGGTAAGGCACCCGCCCCAGGCAACGCACCATGCGCACACGCACCGTCGATCCCATCATGGTCGAGTTCCGCGCCGCCGACCTGGCCAAGCGCTCGATCAAGAAGAGCGCCAAGCTCGCGGGCCTCAAGCTCGCGCTCTCCATGGTCGACCTGACCACCCTCGAGGGCAAGGACTCGCCCGAGAAGGTCCGCAGCCTCTGCCTCAAGGCACTGCGCCCGATGGCGGACGACGAGTCCTTGCTCGGTGAGCGCCTCCCGTCCGTCGGCGCGATCTGTGTCTACCCCACCATGGTCGCGACCGTCCGCGACGAGCTCGAGCGCATCGGGGGACGAAACCCCCGCGATGCGCACGGAGTGGGGGGGATCAAGATCGCGTCCGTCGCCACGGCCTTCCCGTCCGGGCAGGCCCCGCTGGGCGTCAAGGTCGCCGACACCGAGAGCGCAATCGAAGCCGGCGCCGACGAAGTCGACATGGTCATCAGCCGCGGCCAGTTCCTCGCCGGCAACCACGACGAGGTCGCGTCCGAGATCCGCGAGATCCAGTCGATCTGCGTCGCGCGCGGCGCACACCTCAAGGTCATCCTCGAGACCGGCGAACTCGAGACATACGACCGCGTCCGCGCCGCCAGCGACCTCGCCATCCAAGCAATGGCCGACGCCGTGGGCGAAGGTGGGGGCGGGGATGTCAAGGGCGGCTTCATCAAGACGAGCACCGGCAAGGTCTCCCCGGCCGCCACGATGCCCGTCACGCTGGTGATGCTCGAGGCGATCCGAGACCACTTCCTCGCCACGGGTCACATGGTCGGCATGAAGCCCGCCGGCGGGATCCGCACGTCCAAGCAGGCGCTGGCGTACCTCGCGATGGTCAAGGAAACGCTCGGTGACGCCTGGCTCACCAACGAGCGCTTCCGCTTCGGCGCATCCAGCCTCGGCAACGACCTGCTCCGCCAGATCACGAAAGAGAAGCTCGGACGCTACGCCGCGGCCCACGACTTCGCGGAGGCGTAGCGCATGCCGTCCCGCGTCTGCGGGATCTTCTTCCTGCGCCGGTGTGACAGGTCTTCGTTCGCGCCATTCGTTGAGCGCCTGCCAACCGCCTGGGAGCCCGAGCACGTTGCGCCAAGGCGCCAGGGCGGCGCCAGCCCGCGCGACGCCTTCCTGGCCTCGCTCCTCGATGATCCCCGAGCCAAAGGACGACTCGAAGCACGGGTCGGCGCTCCCGACCTCTACTTCGACCTCATCGGCGTGCCCGACACCGAAGCTCCGCGCGTCGAGTTGGCGTTGCCCGAGCGCATGACCCGCGAGGCCGCTGTGTCAGTACGCACCGCCCTGCGCGCGTACCTGGAGCGAGCGTTCCGTGAGTCTCATGCCGCGGCGGCGCTGTTCGTCGGCGAGTTCGACACCCACCCGGACGACCTGTCCGCCTTCCTACGCCTCGAAGGCGATGTGCTTCGCGAACTCCAACCGATCGACTGGGCGGATCGGATCCGAGGCGTGTGGACGGTGCGCGATCTCGCGCCTCCCGCATTCGCGGCAGCCTGGCCCGTCCAGGACCACGAAGCGCTCTCCGAGCACCTCGCCCCGGGGCACGGACCGGTCGTCTGAAGCGCCGCGCTGCCGCCCGCCTCGTGACACACCCGTGACAACACGCCATCGTGATTCCTGGTCTCATGTATGAGTCGCAGGAGCCCACGATGGCGCACACGACCCGGTCCTTGTGTTCTCATCTCACCCGCCGCATCACGATGCGCATCGTCCTCTTCACGATCGTCGGTGTGTTGTTGTCCTACACGGTCGGGTGGACCATCCTCGCCAGAGGTTGGGGCGCACCCGCACCCCTGCTGGCGAACGCGAAGCCGATCCTCCCGACGCTCTTGCCCGGCCCGGTTGACGGAGAGGTCTGGAGGATCGAGACAGGGAGGCGCATCGAGGGCTTCAGTGGGCCAGAGGTCCAGGCGCGCGCCGACGGGGACGCCCAGATGGTCTCGGTTCGGACGAGTTCTGTCGTGGTGGGCTACGGGTGGCCGTGGATCTGCGTGGTCGCGGAGGCGCAGACGACGGTCGATGCCGATGGAACGTACGTGAACCTGACCCGACACGGCACCGCGCGGCCCGTCTCGGTGATGGCGAACACGCCCCTCCCCAAACCGCGCAAGGGCAGCGCCTGGCTCTGCGGCCTCAACCTCGGCAACGGACACGGGGCCCCAATCCGTCCAGCATGGAGCGGCCTGCTGCGCAACACCCTCCTCTACGGCGCGATTGCCTGGCTCCTGACCCTCGCAGCCTTCGACGTGCGCTTCGCCCGGCGCATCATCACCAAGCGCTGCCTCCGCTGCGGCTACGACGTCGGGGACTTGAGTGCATGCCCCGAATGCGGGACGAACACCGGATCGATCTGAACCGCAGAGCCCGATAGGTGTCCGAGATAAGAGCAGGTAGGCTCGGATGAAGGTGAGCAAGGCGCGTCACATTGTTAAGGTCTCGTTGCTCTGCGCGTTTGCCGGGCTCGTGATCAACGTCCTCGTCGCCTGGGCGCTGGCGTTGCCGGACCCCGATGAGTGGTACCAGACCCATCTGGCCGAGCGTGCTGAGGCACCGAGCGACCGCGCCTTCGAGTTGGCGATCGGTCCGCTGCCGCCGGGGCTGGATGAGTCGCATCCGCGGGCGACGTGCCGGGCGGAGTCGCGCGTCGGCGTGCGCGTGATGTTCGTGCATGTGACGGGCACTTTCAGTTCGATGACACTCGTGCGCACCGGGTTCCCGTTCGAGTCGATGCAGCGCAGGCCGCCGGGGGTTTTCAGGTTCGACGACGAGTCGGCGTTGCTCGCGCGCCTGCTCCTGGGGCTCTCACTCCCTCTGGCGGACACGCCAGGGCCCGTGCCGCGCGGGCTCCCGCTGATGCCGATCTGGCCAGGGTTCATCGGCAACACACTGCTCTATGGAGGGCTGCTCGGCGTCCTCGCCGTCACCGGGCGCGGGCTGCGCCGCCACCGACTGCGCCGCCTCGGGCGCTGCGCGGCCTGCGCATACCCGTGGCATGGCGACGACGAGGCACGCTGCACAGAATGCGGCGCCCTCGCCGACGGGTCGGACCAGCGCGTGCGCGTGCGCCTCCCGCTCCGGTTCGCGCTCTTCCCACCCTGGGGCATGCTCTGGCGGCTGGGGCTCTGGTCGATGGTGGGCGCCTCGCTCGCCGTGAGCACGGCATGGGCGCGCGCCAACTGGGTGCCGCCGGCCTTGCCTGTGGAAGTCTGGTGGAACGAGGGGAACCCGGGCGTCGGCTCGGATGTTGACCAGTCACCATTCAGCGGTGACGGCTGGACACCGGTCCCGGTTCGTGAGGAGGGGTGGATCCGCCCGGAGCGTCGGTCCGGCGCCGAGTCCGCCGAGGACATGGAAGTGCTGCGTCCGGGGTTCCATCGCGTCTATGAGGTGGACGTGAGTTCCAACCCGAGCGCGACGATCATGTACAGGGCCGAGGACCGCATCGGCTGGCCCGCGAAGGCCCTTGGCAACACCCGCTCAACGGGGGCAGGCTTGCTCGCGCTCCTCCGGTCACCGGACACGGTCCCGTCCCCGGACAAGTCCGGTGTCGCCTTCACGCTCCCCCCCGCACCCCACCCCCTCCTCGGCTCCACCTTCGAGCGCGACCTCCCGGGTCGCATCCTCTGGCCGGGCTTCGTCGTCAACACGGCCTTCTACGCCGTCCTCGCCTGGCTCGCGTTCCTCGGCCTGCGCTGTTGGCTCCGGGCCCATCGATGTCGCGAGAAGGCGCGCGCATGAAGCGCCGCGTGTGCATCCTGCTGCTGTGCATCGGGGTCGGCGTGGTCGCCAACGTCGCAGTCGCGTGGGCGCTGGCGCTACGAGACGTCGACGAGTGGTACCGGGCCGGCTGGTGGGGCGAACTCGAGATGGAAGACGTGGCGTTCTCGAAGCGTTTCCCCGCCTGGACCCCGTGGGCCGATGCAGAGGACGCGGCCGCACTGGGCGGAACGATCTACCGGCCTGGCGCGAGCCTCACCCTGACCAGCCGCGGCCGGTGGATCAAGGACCCGTCCGGGAGAGAGGTCGCCGAGCAGCAATCCGAGCTCGTCGTCCGGTCCGGCTTCCCGTTCCCATCGCTGCGGCGCGACGTCGTCGGGCTGCTCGAGCCGAATGCCCCGACGATCGTCTACGAGCCGGCCCCGGGTGCGTGGGGTGGAATCCCGCTCCCGGATCGCGGACCACCCGCGACGCCAGGCTCCCTCGGCGCGACGCTCCCCTGCGTCCCGCTGCTCGGCGCCACGCTCGCCAACGTTTCCCTCTACGGCCTGGCTTTCTTCGTTGTCTTCCTGGCTCCTCGGCGCATGCGCCGGCGACTGCTCCGCAGTGAGGGCCGATGTGTTCGCTGCACCTACCCGATCGATCCCGACGGCCTCTGCGCCGAGTGCGGCACCCGCGCCGATGCACCGCCGCCCGACGCCCGATCGTCCGCGCGCCGCCCCCTCGTCCGCCTCCTCCTCGCACACTGGATGGTCCTCTGGCGCACCTCTGTGTACCTGCTCATCGGCGCGGCACTGACCTTCGGCGTCGTCCGGCTCAGGATGACGTGGCCCCCGAACGCGATGCCGGTCGGCGCCTGGCCCGCATGGGACGGGACCGACGGGTCGTTGGTCGCTGTCCCGGAGGGATCGGACTGGATCCCGGTCGAGCGCGGCACGGGACGCGCCCGCCCAACGACCCTCGCGTTCGGCGGATCGGCCGGGATCGTCCGGCGGACCGCCTTCGAACGCAGCTACTGGACGGGCGTGCACCATCGGGACCTCAGGAGTTCGAGACCGACCATGGACGTGGCAGCGATCGATCGCATCGGCTGGCCGCTCCACGTCGTTCAGCGCGAGCATTTCATCCCCTGGAGCCCGGGCCGCCGAACCCGAGCCGGTTCGCCGGACTGGATGCGCCCCGCGCCGAGCAAATCCGACCATGAGTCACCACGCGAGAGCACGCGCTCCGGCCTTCTCGCGACAGGCGTCGGTGTGAACTCGGCGTTCTACGCGCTTCTGAGCTGGCTCCTCGTCAGCATCGTGTGCCTGGCCTGCCGCAAGAAGAGGCCGGTCCCATGACGTGCGCCCGCAGCACCGTCCCGGTGGCGCCTCCTGGTCCTGCGCGCACTCGTCTTCCTGCCGATCGGCATCGTTGTCTCCTGTGGCATCGCGTGCCCACGGGGTGAGAGACGGGGTGGGGACGCTCGATCGCTGCCCTGAGCGCGGGTTGGCGTGCCCGATGCCCGAGCTGCCCCCCTCCGTCTCGATCGAATGAGCCGATCCCCCGGCGGGTACCATCTACTGTGTGGATGCCCGTGGGGGATGAGGGGATACGGATCGGAGCACGCATGGGCCGCGGAGCCATCGAACGGGTCGAGGTCAAGACCGTCGCCAACGCCACCAACGGCGAGGCGGGGGCCAGCCTCCGCACGACCCCCGCCGGCGGCGCCCAAGGCGCGCTCGATTTCGGATTGGCGTGGGACTACGCGCCCGCGCCCGAGTCCCTCAAGCCCGACATCGCCGACGCCTACGGGCTGTTCATCAACGGACGCTTCACCGACGCCATGTCCCGCTTCCCGTCGATCAACCCCGCCACCGAAGAGACCATCAGCGAGATCGGCGAGGCCTCGAAGGCCGACGTGGACGCCGCCGTCAAGGCCGCCAACGAAGCGCTCCCCAAGTGGGCCGGCCTGCCCGCCAAGGAACGCGCCAAGTACATCTACCGCATCGCGCGCCGAATCCAGGAGCGCGCACGCGAGCTGGCCGTCCTCGAGACCATGGACGGCGGCAAGCCGATCAAGGAATCGCGCGATGTTGACCTCCCGCTCGTCGCGCAGCACTTCTTCCACCACGCCGGCTGGGCCGACAAGCTGCCCTACGCCTTCGCGGGGCGCACACCCAAGCCCGTCGGCGTGTGCGCTCAGGTCATCCCCTGGAACTTCCCCCTGCTCATGGCGGCCTGGAAGCTCGCACCCGCGCTCGCCTGCGGGAACACCTGCGTGCTCAAGCCGGCCGAGACCACCTCGCTCACGGCCCTGCGTCTCGCCGAGATCTTCGATGAGTGCGGGCTCCCGCCGGGCGTGGTCAACATCGTTACCGGCGCGGGCGCAACCGGCGCCGCCCTCGTCGAACACCCCGACGTCCACAAGGTTGCCTTCACCGGCTCGACCGAGGTCGGCAAGCGCATCGCCGCCGCGATCGCCGGTTCCGGCAAGTCGCTGACCCTCGAGCTCGGCGGCAAGAGCGCCAACATCATCTTCGAGGACGCCAGCGTCGATCAGGCGATCGAGGGCATCGTCCAGGGGATCTACTTCACCCAGGGCCACGTCTGCTGCGCCGGCTCGCGCCTCTTCGTTCAAGAGGGCATCCTCGACGAGGTCAAGGCCAAGCTCGCGATCCGCCTGGCTTCCCTGCGCGTCGGCGATCCGCTCGACAAGAACACCGACGTCGGCGCCATCAACTCGCGCCAGCAGCTCGACACCATCGAGCGATACCTCGAGGCCGGCAAGAGCGAGGGCGCCGAGATCGTCTCGCCCAGCCAGAGCGTCGTGCCCGACAAGGGCTACTGGTGCAAGCCGTGCTACCTCACGGGCGTCCAGCCGAGCCACGTCGTCGCGCGCGAGGAGATCTTCGGCCCGGTGCTCGCCGTGATGAACTTCCGAACACCCGATGAAGCCATCACCCGCGCCAACAACACGCCGTACGGCTTGGCCGCCGGCGTGTGGACCGACAAGGGAAGCAAGATCTTCGAGGTCGCGCGCCGTCTCGAGGCGGGCGTGGTCTGGCTGAACACGTACAACAAGTTCGATGCCGCCAGCCCGTTCGGTGGGTTCAAGGAGAGCGGCTTCGGTCGCGAGGGCGGCATGCAGGGGCTGCGCGCATACGTGCGCCTTTGAAGAGGCGCGTTCCGGGGCGGGCCGGGGCCTGGGGAACGGAGGCTGACCATGCGACGGATGACGATGATCTCACTGGTGGCGCTCGGGGCCGCGTCGATGACGCTCGGCGGGATGGCGATCGCGCCCACGCCTCAGCACACGCACGATGACGACGATGCGCCGGACGTGCCCGTCATCGTCGTCTCCGGCGAGGGACGCGTCTCCTCCACACCCGACACCGTGATCGTCCGCCTCGCGGGCGTTGCGCGTGCCGCGACGGCCGGCGAGGCCCAGGGCAACGTCAACGAGAGCGTGGACAAGGCGCTCCGCGACGTGCGCGCCCTCCGCCTCGAAGACCTCGAGATGAAGACCACCCAGCTCAGCCTCAACCCCATCTACGACGAGCGCCGTCGCGGCGAGGTCCCGCGCATCGTCGGCTACGAAGCCAACCTCGGCGTCGAGATCCGCACCACCTCCATCGATAAGGCCAGCGAGGTCATCGATAAGGCCCTCGAGGCCGGCATGAACCGCTTCAACGGCATCAGCTTCACGCTCAAGAGCAACAAGGCCGCACGCATGGAGGCCCTCGCGGCCGCGGCGCGCGACGCCAAGCTCAAGGCCGGCGTGCTCGCCGAGCAACTCGGCGTCGGCCTGGGCTCGATCGAGCGCGTCCAGGAATCCGTCACCGGCGGCGCCCCGCGCCCGCTCCAGATGCGCGGCATGGAGATGATGGCGATGGACGCCGGCGTCAGCACGCCCGTCGAGGCCGGAAGCCTCGAGACCGTCGCCAACGTCACGATCATCTACGAGATCAGGCAGTAAGCGAGCACCCATGTCCAAGCCCGAACGTCTCGACGTCGCCAAGACCTACAAGCTGTACATCGGCGGGAAGTTCCCGCGCACAGAGTCCGGCCGATCCGTCAAGGTCGAACGCGACGGCAAGGTGCTCGCCCACGTCTGCCGTGGGTCACGAAAGGACCTGCGCAACGCCGTCGAGGCCGCACACAAGGCCCAGCCCGGTTGGTCGAACGCGACCGCCTACTTGCGCGGCCAGATCCTCTACCGCATCGCCGAGATGATGGAGGGCAAGAAGCGCGAACTCGCGGAGGCGATCGACGACGCGGGTGCCGGACACGATCGCGGCGGGATGGCTGAAGTCGAGTGCGCGATCGATCGCGTCGTCCACTTCGCCGGCTGGGCCGACAAGCTCGGCATGGTCATGGGCAGCCACAACGCCGTTGCCGGTCCCTACTACAACTTCACCGCGCCCGAGCCGACCGGGGTGATCGCAATCGTCGCCCCACGCGAAGCGCCCGTCCTCGGGCTCATGGGCCTGCTCGCCCCAGTCATCGTCAGCGGCAACAGCTGCGTCGTCGTCGCCTCCGACGCCAAGCACGCCAACCCCATCCCCGGCTCCATCCTCGGTGAGGTCATCGCCACCAGCGACGTGCCCGGCGGCGTCGTCAACATCCTCACCGGCCTTGTCGATGAACTCGCGCCCCACATCGCCACACACCGCGAGATCGACGG
>JANQQG010000043.1 GCA_028285065.1 Phycisphaerales bacterium | reverse complement strand
TTGGGGCCCGCGTCGGCGGTGGGGGGGGTTGAGGGGGTGGGGGGTTGGGGGTGGTCGGGGGGCGCGGACCCGGAGCCAAACAGGGAGGCGTCGGGCGAGGCGTCCTCAGTCGTGTCCATCGCCCGGAGGACCTTCTCCCTCCATTCGCGGAGCTCGTCCTCGTTGTAGGTGTTGTCGATCGAGAGCATCGGGCGTGCGTGCGCGACGGTGACAAAGCCACTCGCCGGCTCGCCCCCGACCCTACGGGTCGGGGAGTTCTCATCATCGAACTGCGGGAACCGGCGCTCGAGCTCCGCCAGCGACGCCAGCAGCCCATCGAACTCGCGATCGGACATGATCGGCGCGGCGTCCGTGTAGTACGCGCGGTTGGCGCGATCGAGCAGTCCCCGGAGTCTGGTGATCTCATCGCGGGCTTGGACGTCTTGCACGGTGGGCGGGCTCGGACACGGGTGCTAGGCTGGGCCATGGGCAGCGCACGCCTCATCGACGGCAACCGCCTCGCGGAACAATACAGGGAATCGATCCGCGCCCGCGTGGATCGGCTCCGCGAGGCAGGACGAGAGGTCCGCCTCGACGCGATCCTGGTCGGCGCGACGGACAACGCCGCGGGCGTCTACGCGAGGAACCAGGGGGCGACGTGCGAGGCCCTGGGGATCACGTACAAGCTGCACGAGCTGCCCGCGGGGGCGGGCTACGACGACATCGCCGGACGCGTCCTTCTGCTGAACACGCAGGACGAGGTCTCGGCCATCATGGTCCACCTGCCCTTGCCCGATGGCGTCGATCCGTACAGCATCCAACGCCTGATCGCGCCGGAGAAGGATGTCGAGGGCGTCAACCCCGCCAACATCGGCAACGTCGTCTACGGTCGAAGCTCCCTGGCGCCGTGCACCGCCCTCGCTTCGGTGAAGATGATCGAGTCAACCGGCATCGAGCTGCAGGGCAAGGTTGCGGTCGTGGTCGGCGCATCCAACGTCGTCGGCAAGCCGATCGCCGTCCTGCTCATGCGCCGCGATGCGACGGTCATGTCCTGCAACAAGTGGACGCCGGGGCTTGCCGATCTGACACGCAACGCCGACGTCGTCGTAGCGGCGGCGGGCGTGCCGGGGCTGATCACAGCCGACATGGTCAAGCCGGGGGCGGTGGTGGCGGACGTCGGGGTCAACCGGGTCAGCGATCCGGCCTCCGGCAAGCGCAGAACCGTCGGCGACGTGGCGTTCGACGAGGTGAGTGCGGCCCTTGGCGAGGGCGGTTGGCTCAGCCCGGTGCCGGGTGGAGTCGGGCCGATGACGGTCGCGATGCTGCTGCTCAATGTCGTGGAGGCGGGCGAGCGGGCCGGGATCGGGGCGGCTTCGGAGGGGGCCGAGGAGGCCTGATCACCGGAGCCGCGACGGACCGATGGCTCGGGGTCCTTGATCGGGGTCTTGGGCGGGCCTTTGACTTGCGGGGTAGGCTCGGGTTGAATTGACGAATCACCCCCGTCGGGCCGGGCTAGGGTCCGGCGATCGGAGAGGCCATGCAGACGCTCGCATTCATCAATCTTCCCGGCGGCTGGGAGTGGATCGCCATCCTCGGTCTGGGGCTGCTGCTCTTCGGGCGGCGCCTGCCCGAGGTCGGACGCTCGATGGGGCTCGGCATCACCGAGTTCAAGAAGGGCCTCAAGGGGATCAGCGACGAGGTCAAGGCCGAACCCGCGGAGGGCGCAGCGGTCTCGGGTGACCCCGCCAAGCTCGATCCGCCGACGGACCAGTCGGGCCAGGACGTGCGCGTGAGTCAGCGCGACGCCGTCGAGTAGCCAGCCGCCAACGACCGATGAAGATCGGCTGTCGCCCCGCCGCGGGGTAGAATGGCAGCCACTTGGCCGAGGTAGCTCAGCTGGTTTAGAGCGGTGGATTCATAACCCACAGGTCGGCGGTTCGAGTCCGCCCCTCGGCACTTTCTCCCCCGTCCCCAAGTCCCCGGGTCCGAGCGTGGCTCCCCGCCGCGGGGGCCCGGTTCGCTTGCGAGGGTCCTTTGTTGCAGCAGGTTTCTCGCCAGAGCCGATGCCGCTAGCCATGGGCGTGGGTCCCGATCGAGCGTTGGTGATCGATGATGGCTCCCTCGGGGGCCTGCTGGGGGTCTGGACCGCCTCGCGCGAAGCGGCGCTCGAGGACCAACCCGAGCCTGTGCTCCTGTTCCCCGTGACAGGGCGTGCCCGCGAGGACGTGCGCCGGGGGCTTGTCGAGCAGCACGCGTCGATGTGTGGCATCGAGTCCGTGATCACGACGCCTCCGATCGGCGTGCCGCTCGGGGCGGACGCGGGCGCGCTGGACTGCCTCGTGCTCACGCATGCCGCGATGACGGGCGCCTCGATGGGGACCGGGCGCATCATCTGGCCCGTGCACCTAAGCCAACTCGAGCGGGCCGGCGAGAGCGCTGAGGAACTGACGCGCATCGCCAACGCGTGCGACCGGGCGATGCTCGCCGGGGCGCTCGCGAGCGTCGATGCGTCGGGGGACGGAGTCCGGATCGAGCTTCCCTACGCCGACCTGAGCGACGAGCAGATCGCCGATCTCGCACGCGACACCATGGCGCCTGTCGATGCGGCCTGGTGGTGCGAGGGTGAGCCCGGGCCGACCGGGCGACGGTGCGGGACGTGCCCGGCGTGTCGCCATTGGGCGAAGCTGCTCGGCCTCGCCGTGACGGAGGAGGCGCCGATGCCGTCGGTCGTGACGCGCGCAATCGACCCTTCCCGGATCGCTCCGCGCCCCGACTGACGCCCCGACGATCCCACCGCCCGCAAGCGCTGGCCAGTGGGGGGGATGGGGGGGGTGTGCTACGATCGGCCCATGAGCCAGACGACGAGCGGAACGGAGATCGAGGGTCGGGAGCGAGGGCTGCATCGAGGAGCGGTGGCGCGCTGGTCGCGCACACTGATCCCGACGACGCGCGAGGCCCCGGCCGACGCCGAGATGCCCTCGCACATCCTGCTGACGCGTGCGGGGTTCATCCGCAAGCTCAGTGCGGGCGTGTACGACTACCTGCCGCTCGCATGGCGGACGCTGCGGAAGATCAGCGACATCGTGCGCGAGGAGCTCGACGCGGCCGGCGCCAGCGAGCTCTTACTGCCCGCGATGGAGCCCCTGGAGATCCTCAAGCAGACCGGTCGCGACGAGGCCTACGGCCCCGACCTGTTCCGCCTCGAGGACCGCCACGGGCGTGGGCAGGCGCTCTGCCCGACGCACGAGGAAGTGATCGTCGAACTCGCCAAGGGCGCGATCAACTCGTACAAGCAGCTCCCGCTGAACCTGTACCAGATCCAGACGAAGTTCCGCGACGAGGTGCGCCCGAGGTCGGGGCTGCTGCGCTGCCGCGAGTTCATCATGAAGGACGCCTACTCGTTCCACATGGACGTCGACGGCAATGGGGGGCTCGGCGAGACGTACGACGCGATGTACCAGGCGTACTCGCGCATCTTCACGCGCTGCGGCCTCGACTTCCGTGTCGTCGAGGCCGAGGCGGGCCCCATCGGTGGTTCCGCCAGCCACGAGTTCATGGTCAACTGTGCAAGCGGCGAGGACACGATCCTGCTCTGCGAGCAGTCCGGCTACGCGGCCAACGTCGAGAAGTGCGAAACCGGCGAGCGCGCCTGGTCGTTCGATGGCGATGCGAGCGACGAACTCGTCAAGCACCACACGCCCAAGATGCCGGGGATCGATCTCGTTGCGGGGCACCTCGGTGTGACCGCGGCGCAGATGCTCAAGACGATCGTCTTCAGCGCCCGGGTCGGCGACGAGTCCATGTTCGTGCTCGCCGTCGTGCGCGGCGACCATGATGTCAACGAGGGCAAGGTGCGTGATGCCCTCGGCGGTGCGGCCGCCGGCGTGAGCATCGAGCTTGCCGACGAGAAGGCAGCCAAGGCCGCCGGGTTCGCGATCGGCTACGTGAGCCCGCGGATGGCGACCCGCCCGCTTTCAGGGGCCGACGGCGAGTTATGTAAAGTTCGCCTCGTCGTCGATCCCGATGCCGCAAAGGGGGACGCCGTCTGGGCAACAGGCGCCGACGAGATGGACCACCACGTCACCGGGTTCAACTGGAAGCGTGACCTGGGCGCGGCGCCCGGCGACCTCGCCACTGTGGCCGACATCCGGAACGCGATGGCGGGGGACCCCTCGCCGCGCGCAGCGGGCTCGACGCTGGTCGAGTCACGTGGGATCGAGGTCGGGCACATCTTCCAGCTGGGGACGAAGTACTCAGACGCCATGGAGTTCGCGATCCCCGACAAGGAGCAGAAGCGCCGGTCGGTCACGATGGGGTGCTATGGCATCGGTGTGAGCCGCACGATGGCGGCCTGCGTCGAGATGTCGCACGACGACAACGGGATCATCTGGCCCGCGAACCTGGCCCCGTACCACGTCGAGATCATCCTGATGAAGCCCGACGACGCCGAGCACGCGTCGATCGCCGAGGGCCTGGCAGGGGATCTGTCGGCGCGCGGGATTGACCTCCTGATCGACGACCGGTCCGAGCGTCCGGGCGTCAAGTTCAAGGACGCCGACCTCATCGGCCTTCCCGTGCGCCTGACCATCGGCGCCAAGGCCCTCGAGGCAGGCGGCGTCGAGTTCAAGCTGCGCTCCGATGCCGGCAAGGGGGAGGTCGTCCCGACGGATGACGTCGTCGCCAAGGTCGTGGCATCACTCGGTTCGTGGTAGGCCGCTCGAAGCGCATCTCGCCGGGTCCCAAGCAGCTCCCAGGAGCCAAGCGTGCCGCCGCAGGCCGGGGCCTTGCGGAGCCTTCAGCGACTGCTGGATCGGCCGTCTCCTGAAAGACCGATAATGCATGTTATGTGAAATCAGGGGTGGTCCTGGGCTTCCCCAACCGCCTCGCGGTGCTCGGCCATTGCCTGCTCGATGAAGCCCGGCTCCCACCAGGTCGCGCCACCTTGCGGGAAAACGAGCGGCACGACGCGCTCGGGCTTGCCATCGGAGCGGACGGCGTCCACCGGCTCGTCAAGTGGTGCGTGCAGGAGGATGAGTACGGCCCCGCTGTCGAGCTCCGCCAGGGTCGTGATCCCGTCACGCCCCGGCTTCACGGTGAGCACGTACGACGCGTGTCGGTTGATCCACTCCCGCGTCGGCTCGCCGGACGGGATCTGCGTGATCGCCTCGGCTCGCGGTGATAGAAAGACCCTCGCCCGGGAGGCGGCATCGGCGGGAGGGACCTGGGCGCCGCCCATGTCCGGAGTCAGGTAGCCGAGCAGGGAGCCAAGATCCGGCGCCAGATGCCCATCGTTGTCGGCGGCGTAGCTGCGGTACGCGAACGCGAGCAGGCCGAGGTCGCGCGCCATGTGGGTGAGGTCGGGAAGAGCCACATCTTCGGACCGGGACGCGTTGATGACGGTGCGGGACTGCTCCGCCTGCCAACGGGCCAAGTCCGGGTGGGCGCCTTGGATGCCCCCGCCCACGGTGCCGACGGTGATCACGCTGCGTTCGTTGCCCATGGGGCCTGTGACATCGATCGCATGCGTGGGCTTGAGGACGACAAGGGCCGTGCGGCTCGGGTCTTCGATCTCGTCGAGCGGCGCGAGCATCGCGGCCGGGCCGTCGCCGATGGCCGCGAGGTAGTCGTAGCCCGTGTTCCGTTCGACCCATGCGCCGGTGGGCTCCTCCGGGATGAAGGTGCGCCGCGCGGCACGCGGTGCGAGGAACACGCCCGCTCGATCGCGGAGTGTCGGGGTGCGCTTCGGATCGGTCGGAACGTACGCGAGGAGTGTGCCCATGTCCGGCGGGAGCAGCCCGTCGTGGTCCTCGGCGAAGGCGCGGGCGGCGGCGACGATCGCTCGGACGTTCCATGCGGACTGTCGCGCGTCGGGGAGCGGCTCACCGGTATCGATCGCTTCGTAGACCGCGCGTGACTCCTTGATGATCGCTTCGGCGTCCTCCTTGGACGTGAACTGCACGTGCCCATCGAGAAAGAGGATCGGGACGAGCAGCCCGCTGGGGTTCTGTGCCGTCGGAGGGCCTTGGTACGCCTCATCGAGCGGGACGTGCGCGATCGCGAGCGTGGACCACTCGCCCACGTCCTCAAAGCTCACGCCCTTGATCCCGATGTACTCGTACCGCTCCGCGGGATCGTCCTCGAGGTCGGGGTCCGCGAGCGACGCGGGCAGCGTCATCTGGGCGGACTCCGCGTGCATCCAGAGGCGCATCGAGACGTCGCGCAGCCGGATCGCGTCCATGTGCATGACGTCCGCCCGGGGGTCGACCGGATGCTCCTGCGCCCACCCGGGGGTGGCGGGGGCGAAACCCGCGAGGACGCCGGAGATCAACAGGTGAAACACACAGCCTCGTGGGAGCATCGCGCAGCCTCCTGGGGCGAACCCAACCTTGTTCAGGCGGTACGTGCGTGCGCGCACGCGGATGCACGCTACCTACCCTTGGGCGGTCGTGGAGCGACCGATGACAGGAGGCTGCCGCGTGAAGTCGAAGACGGTCGTGGTTGTTGTCGTGGCGGCGGTCCTAATCGCGTCACTGGGTCTGCTTGGGTACCTCGCCACGCGTCCGCGTGATCGCGGCCCCGTGGTCACCGACCCGCGCGTCGCCCGCGACTTCGAAGAACGCGGCGTCGGTGTCACCCCCTCCTCTTCCGACGCTCGCTCTTCCACCACGCCCACCGCCGTTCCGACCCCTCCCGACGACCCGGCCCAAGACGTGATCGAGTCCCTCGTCGCCCCGCTGGCCCAACAAGTCCTCGATGCCGAGTGCGTCCCCAGCATGGTCGTCGGCGTCGTCCAGAACGGGCGTTCGTTCGTGTTCGGGTACGGGGACGTCGACGGGACCGGCGCGCCCCCGGACGCTGACACCATCTTCGAGATCGGTTCGATTACCAAGGTGTTCACGGGTGTGCTGCTTGCCGAGGCGTTCGTACGAAGCGAGGTTGGGCTCGAGGATCCGATCGATGGGGCGCTTCCGGAGGGGATGACGGGACCGCGCGATCGTGACGGAACCGGGATCACGTTCGAGCAGCTTGCGCGCCACAGCTCGGGCCTTCCGCGCCTGCCGACGGGGATCCCGGTGATGAGCATCGATCCGTACCGGGACTTCTCGCGCGACGACCTGTACGCCTTCATCGACGGCCTGCGTCTCCGGCGCGCGCCGGGGTCCGGCTACGAGTACTCGAACCTCGGCACAGGGCTGCTCGGCACACTCCTGAGCGCTATCGCACAGACCTCCTACCCGGACCTGCTCCGTGAACGCCTCACCGGCCCCCTCGGGATGGATACGACGACTGTCGCCGGACCCGACGCGACGCCCGACGGCCTCGCGCAGGGGCACTTCGCAGGCGAGCCCGTGCCGGCGTGGCGTTTCGATTCGCTTGCCGGCGCGGGGGCCGTGCGCTCGAGTGCGGCTGACATGCTGCGCTTTGCGAGCGCGTGCATCCATCCCTCGAAGCACCCTGACGTCGGTCCCATTCTGACCATGGCGATGGAGGAACAGGCCGCGACGCCGGGTGGGCCAACGGTCGGGCTCGGCTGGCACCTCGCCGGCGACGGCGAGACCCTCTGGCACAACGGCGGCACCGGCGGGTTCAGCACGATGCTCCTCGTCGGGCGTGAGCGCGAACTCGCCGTGCTGGTCATGGCAAACGGATCGGACGACGTCATCACCTCGCTCGGCAACGCGATCTTCATCGGACTCGCGGGAGGTGAGCCGCCGGACCTCGGCCTGCGTCCGAGCGTGGCGCTCAGCGAGGACCAGATCGAGCATCTGGTCGGCACGTACGCCTCCGAGGAGACAGGCATGACCCTGGAGCTCACGCGCGATGGCGAAGGCCTCGCCGGACTGTTGACCGCACAGGAGAAGCCCTGGAGGGCACGCCCCGTCGGCGAGCGTTCCATCGAGAACCGCGCCCTCGGGATCGAGTGCACGTTCGAGGGCGAGGGCGAGCGTCCGAACGTGGCCGTCCTCCGCATGGGCGGGATGTCACTGCGCATGGAGCGGGTCGAATAGGGGATACGATGCGGGCCTCGCGCCCCGACCCTCCCCAGCGGCCAACGCCTGTCCGCGGGCGCCATCCGGAGTCCCGCTTGATGACACCCCCCGCCCCCCCACCTCCGACCAACTCGCCCGCACCGTTGACGATCGAAACCCGCTCGCTCACTCCCGAGCAGGTCGAGGGTGTCGCGCGTCACGGGGGCGCCGTCGAACTGGGCAGCCAGGCCCGGGCGGCACTGGTCACTGGCAGGGCTCGTCTCGAGACGATCCTGGCCGATGGGAAGGCGCACTACGGGATCAACACCGGGTTCGGCTCGCTCGCCAAGCAGCGCATCGCGGACGACAAGCTGCGCGACCTGCAGCGGAACCTGATCCGTTCCCATGCCGCGGGCGTCGGCGAGCCGCTTTCCGAGGAGACCGTCCGGGGCATGATGCTCCTCCTCGCGGCATCGCAGTCGCGGGGAGTCTCCGGTGTCCGCCCCGAGATCGTCGAGTCGCTGGTGGGGATGCTCAACGCGGGCGTGACGCCGGTCGTTCCTTCGGTTGGGTCAGTCGGCGCATCGGGCGACCTCGCACCGCTTGCGCACGTCGCGTTGGTGCTCATGGGCGAGGGCGAGGCGACGCTGCACGGGGAACGGATCAGTGGCGGCGAGGCGATGTCGCGCACCGGTGTGCCGACGGTCGAGCTCGAGGCCAAGGAAGGGCTCGCGCTGATCAACGGGACGCACCTGATGGCCGCCGAGGGCGCACTGCTCGTGCGCGATTTCGAGCGGCTAGTGTGGGCCGCGATGCTCGCGACCGCGATGTCGGTTGACGCCTGCCGCGCTTCGGACAGCTTCCTCGACCCGCGTGTCCATGAAGCACGCAATCAGCCGGGCCAGATCAAGGTCGCGGCGCGGATCCGGGAGCTACTGACGTCGAGCGAGATCGTGCCGTCGCACAAGCTCAACGACCCGCGTGTGCAGGATCCGTACTCGTTCCGGTGCGCGCCGGTGGTGCTGGGGGCCGCACTCGACGCGTTCGGCTACGTCGAGCACGCGGTCGAGTGCGAACTGGGCGGCGTCACGGACAACCCGCTCGTCTTCGAGGGCCCAGGCGAGGTCGCTGATGTTGTGTCCGCCGGGAACTTCCACGGCATGCCGGTCGCGCTCTCGCTGGACGTCCTGGGGATCAGCATCTCGCACGTCGCCGGCATCGCGGAGCGGCGCGTGTACCACATGCTCTCCGGCTTCGACCCCGAGGCGGGCCTCTCGCCCTTCCTCAGCCCCGACCCCGGGCTGCACTCGGGCATGATGATCGCGCAGTACGCGGCAGCCGCCTGCTGCAACGAGCTGATCGGCTTGGCGAACCCCGCGAGCGTCGCGAACCTGTCCACGAGCGCTGGGATGGAGGACTACAACTCGTTCGGCCCACGCTCGGCCGCCAAGGCGCGACGAGCCGTGGCGCTGGCGCGTCGGGTGGTGGCGATCGAGTTGCTTTCCGGCTGTGAGGCGTTGCGCAGCCATCGTCCGCTGCGCTCGGGCGACGCGATCGAGCGCGCGCACGACGCCATACGGAAGCACGTCCCTGAGTTGACAGAGGACCGCCCCCCGTCGCCCGACATCGAGCTCGTGGCCCGGCTCATCGAAACCGGACAGCTTGAGGCGGAAGTTGCCGGTTCCGAAGACATCCGATGATCCGGTGATCGACCGGAATAGACGCCGCCACTTGGCGGTGCGTGTGCGCAAGGAGATCGTGATGCGCAACCGAATCACTCTGTCTGGTCTCGGCGTGCTCCTGGCCCTCGGTACGGGAGCGTGCCAGAGCAACACAACGTCGAACGCCGAGGACGCGCCCGTCCGGAGCGAGGCGGCCGCGAGCGGCCCCATCGGCGTCGGAGAGCGCGTCGGCGATGCCACGCTCACCTCGCCGGATGGGCGCGAAGTGCAGCTCGCCTCGCTCTACGCCGAAGGCCCCGTCGTCGTCACCTTCTTCCGCGGCGGGTGGTGCCCCTACTGCGTCCGTGCACTGACCGAGTGGCAGGGGCGTGAGGACGAGCTCCGCGAAGCCGGGGCGCGCCTCGTCGCCGTGAGCCTCGAGACGCATTCGGCCGCGGGGGAATCCGCCGAGAAATCCCGCGCGAGCTACATCGTGCTGTCCGACGCCGAACTCGAAGCGGCCCGCGCATTCCGAGTGCTCTTCACACTCGATGATGCCACGCAGCGTGCGTACAAGGGCTACGGCGTTGATCTGGCCTCGCGCAACGCGAGCGGGACCTGGCAACTGCCGATTCCCGGCGCCTTCGTGATCGATACCGACGGCATCGTCCGTTGGGCCTCTGCAAACGAGGACTACACGACCCGCGCATCGCCAGATGACGTCATCGCGGCCGTCCGAGCACTCCGGTAGCCCCCCCACTTGGCGCCTTGCCCCGGGCTCCCTGCTGGGCCGTCGACGCCCCACCCGACTCCCCCCGTTTTCCTAACTTCGCATTCGCTTGGTCGCGGCGCTGGCATGACGGAGCGATTGGCTGCACACTGTTCGTCCGGGCCTCCGTTGCAGGCACAGAGGTCGTGATACTGTCGGAGGTGTGCTCTTTGGGGCGGAAGATCAGGCTTGTCTCAGCGATCTGGCTCACGCTCGGCGTGATGACGCCTGTCGGTGCGCTTGCACAGGAAGGGCCAGACCCGCTGGTCAATCCCGATCACGTCGCGGGGTTCTTCGAGGAGCTCGATGAGGGGCGTTTCGACCTGCTCTTCATCGGCGACTCCAACACACAGTCTGTCGCGCGAGGCCAGATCGGGGCCGCCTACCGGTTCTTCCGTGCGCAGGAAGTCCGGCCGTACGGGACAGCCCTGCTCTCCCCGACAGCAGCCAAGGTGGAGCTGCAGGGCACCGACCGCTACTTCGGCGACGGCGTCTGGTTCCCCTCGATCCACTCGCTCCGCGGCGAGCGCTACCTGCCGAACTCCGACACCAACTGGTTCCACTTGGCGTACAACCCCGGCGCGTATGGCTTCACGGAGCACCAACACCGGATGACGTTCAGCGGACGCTGGCGCTACATCGGCGGGCGCAAGCTCTCGGGGCCCGACGCCGAGAGCAACGGCTTCGAACTCGGTGCGCTCTTCGCCGACGGGCCCTCCAACGACGATCTCGTGCCACGTTCCGGTCCCTCGATCATCGCCGCGGGCGACACCGTGCGCGCGCACATGGCGTGGGCAACGTTCGATCCGAACGGCCCCGACATCGCGGAGACCCAGGATGGCCTTCCGCCCAACGACTTTGCGTTGACCGTGCGTCGGCTCGACCCGTCGAACGAGCCGCTCAACTCCTGGCTGGATCTTCCGGGTTCCGGTGAGCAGATGCCCGTCTCGGTCTTCGCCAACGCCTTCGCCGGGATGCCCGCCTACCACACGCAGGATGGCGTCGTCTCGCGTTCGACCGATGCCTGGGTGGTCGAGGACGCGACGGGCTACCAGCTCGGGATCGGACGCAACGGCGGGCCTCCTGATGGGTTTGCGACGCACCTGCTGTACTGGTACGACTACGAGCTGACGAACGTCGACCACGGGTTCCGTGTTCACCAGATCGCTCAGGGCGGATGGACGATGGCGGACATCCGCTCGGTCGTCGCGCCAACGGATCGGGATCACAGCGAGGCGCTCAAGACGTACCTGAGCCTGATCGCGGAGCGCCAGGGGCGCGCGCAGGGTGACGAACGCCTCCTCGTCGTCTTCCAGGAGGGCGTCAACAGCACGCGCAGCCTCAGCCCCACCCTGTGGCGGGCGCACCTCGAGGCGTCGATCGATGCCCTCGAGGAAGCATGGGTCGACGCGGGGTTCGAGCCCGGCCGGATCTGGTTCGTCGTCCAGACGACCCACCCCTACTCGAACACCGCTTTCTTCTGGCAGGACTTCCCCGCTCAGGCGGACCTCGTCAGCAACGAACGCGCGAACGTCGCCTGCTACCACCCCACGTACGAGTTCACCGGTGATGACTTCACCATCAACGGGTGGCACGGACGCTCGCCGCAAGGCGGACCGGATCCGGCGCACTGCTCGGCGGCGGGCTACGACGCAACCGGCGGGCGGATGCTGGAGCGTCTGTGGGACCTCTACACAGGGGTATGCGCCGCGGATTGGAACGCGGATGACAGCCTCAACGCCCAGGATTTCTACGACTACATCAACGACTTCTTCGGCGCGGGCACACAGGCCGACTTCAACCGCGATGGGCTCGAGAACAACCAGGATTTCTTCGACTTCGTCAATGCGTTCTTCGTCGGTTGCTGACCAAGCGTCTCGGACGCCCGCCCCCCGAGAGCCAGTCTCGGAACGTGGGGCTTCAACCAACCGGCAGGGGCTTGTGTTGTGCGCTTGGGGGGCGTACGGTGAGGTGGTGCGACCGGTACGATCCGCAAGGGCGCGGAGACCGGACCACAGCGTGGGGCGCATGGAGACGACAACATGGCGCAGGCTGCCATCGCTGATCTGGCGACTTCGGATGGCTCGGGCATGAGTGCGAACGACCGAACCCTACCGGGAGCGCGTCCCGTGCGCGCGCCGCGCGGGACCACGCTGACATGCAAGACATGGCAGGCAGAGGCCGCCATGCGCATGCTCATGAACAACCTCGACCCCGAGGTCGCCGAGCACCCCGACGGGCTCGTCGTCTACGGCGGTCGCGGGCAGGCGGCCCGCTCGTGGGAGGCGTTCGACGCGATCGTCGAGTCGCTCCAGCGACTCGAGGCCGACGAGACCCTGCTCGTCCAGTCCGGCAAGCCGGTCGGCATCGTGCGCACGCACGTGGATGCCCCGCGCGTTCTGATCGCCAACAGCAATCTGGTCCCCCACTGGGCGACGCAGGAGCACTTCGACGATCTGGCCGCCAAGGGCCTGATCATGTACGGGCAGATGACCGCCGGGTCGTGGATCTACATCGGCACGCAGGGCATCCTCCAGGGAACGTACGAGACGTTCGCCGAGGCCGCCCGTCAGCACTTCGGCGGGACGCTCGCGGGTCGCCTGTGCGTAACCGCGGGGTGCGGCGGTATGGGCGGGGCCCAGCCGCTCTCGGTCACGATGAACGGCGGGACGTGCCTGATCGCTGACGTCGATGTCACGCGCCTGGTCCGCCGCCAGAAGGACCGCTACCTCGACGAGGTCGTCCACGAAGTCGACGAGGCGATCGATCGCGCGGTCGAGTACGCCCACGCGAAGAAGGCGCTGAGCATCGGCGTCGACTGCAACGCGGTCGAGCTCCTCGAGCGGATGCTGATGCGCGGCGTCACGCCCGACGCGCTCACGGACCAGACCTCCGCGCACGACCCGCTGATGGGGTACGTGCCCGCGTGCATGACGCTCAAGGAGGCCGAGACCTACCGCGTGCGTTACCCCGAGGAGTACGTGCACCAGTCGCTGCGCTCGATGGAGGCCCACGTGCGCGCGATGGTCGAGCTCCAGCGTCGCGGTGCGATCACGTTCGACTACGGGAACAACATCCGCCAGCGCGCCTTCGACCAGGGGTACGAGGACGCGTTCGCGTTCCCCGGCTTCGTCCCGGCGTACATCCGCCCGCAGTTCTGCCGCGGACGCGGCCCGTTCCGCTGGGCGGCACTTTCAGGTGACCCGGCGGACATCGAGCGGACCGATCGGGCCCTGCTCGAGGCGTTCCCCAACGACGAGGGGCTGCTCCGGTGGCTGAAGCTGGCCGCTGAGCGCGTCGAGTACCAGGGTTTGCCGAGCCGGATCTGCTGGTTCGGCCTCGGCGAGCGCGAGAAGGCCGGTCTGATCTTCAACGACCTGGTGGCGCGTGGCGAGGTCTCCGCGCCGATCGTGATCGGGCGCGACCATCTGGACTGTGGGTCCGTCGCAAGCCCCAACCGCGAGACCGAGGGCATGAAGGACGGCTCCGACGCGATCAGCGACTGGGCCATCCTCAACGCCATGGTCAACGTCGCCGGCGGGGCCTCCTGGGTCTCGTTCCACCACGGCGGCGGTGTCGGCATCGGCTCCAGCCAGCACGCCGGGCAGGTGATCGTGGCCGACGGGACGCCCGAGGCCGCCAAGCGCCTCAAGAACGTCCTGACCAACGACCCGGCG
>JANQQG010000028.1 GCA_028285065.1 Phycisphaerales bacterium | reverse complement strand
TCGACTCCACACGACCCGCGTCGATGAACCCGCGCAGAACAAGGTCCCAGTCCGCCCGCCCGTACGGCTGCTGCGGACGCCAACGGAACGGCTCGCCGAACAGCTCACCCACCTCCTCGCTGAAGACCAGCGAGCGAGCCACGTAGTACCGGTACTCCGCAGACGCGACCCACACGTCATCGCCGACAGCCGACGACTCCGGGTACCCGCGCACCGAGTACAACCCGCCGATCACCTGCTGCGCGTTCGGGATCAACCGCGTCCCGAACGAGTACTGACCACGGAAACTCCCCGAGAGCTCGTGCGCCAGCGTCGCGGCAGCAGCCGGACGCGCCGCATGCCACGCATCGGCGTTCAGCAGCGGCTCGAGGAAGACCGAACCAGTCACGTCGTACTTGAACAGCACCCACTGCTCGTCAGTCCCGAGACGACCAAGCGCATCCAGCTCGTCCTCGTCCGTCCCCGCCACCTCCGGCAGGTTGAACTCGAACGTGCCCGACACCGAGAGCGAACTCCGCTCCGTCTGACGCGTCAGACGCGCCCCCGCATACGGCAAGAAGAAGCTCGTCTCACCCTTGATCCCGAACCCGACGTTCTCGTTCTCGATGTTCTCCCACCGAGCGCCCGCGATCACGTCCAGGAAGAACTCGTCCGACTGCGCGAGGTTGTAGATCAACTCGCCGCCGACCGAGTACGAAGTCCCCTCGAAGTCCTCGCTGGCCTGGCCAACGTCGGACGCCGTGAACTCGCCGTACGACCCGTAGATCCGGTACCGCAAACGCCGATCCAACCAAGGAAGCGGCGCCTCATACCCCGCGATCAGCGCGTTCGTCGCATCGAACGCGCCGGTCACGAAGTCGATCGACAGAATATCGTCGTTGCCCGTCACCTGAGAGTGGATCAGGCCGAACCGCTCACGCCACTCCTCCGTCTCCTCCGTGCCCGTGTTCGACACCTGGAAGTACAGGACCAGCGGGTTGTTCTCCGTGATCATGTAGTCGAGCGCCGCCGTCCCGGGCGCCTCGCCCGCGGACACCGCGACGTCGACCTGACGGCTCGGGTGCCGGTTCAGACGCAACGCGTACTCGTTGATCCGATCGGCGTTCAGCAGGTCGCGACGAGGACCCTCGTCCCCCTCCTCGTGAGGCTGCACCGGAGACCCGTCGCGGATCCAACGGTGCTTCTCGTTGTCCACCCGCTCCTCAAACGGGATGCGGCTGCCGAACGCAAGCGAACGCACGCTCCCGATCAGAGCCGTGCGCACGCTGAAACGCATCGCAGTGTCGCCCTCATCGCGCTGGTCCGCCCCGTAGTTCGGACTGTTCGGAGCCGTCACCAGCCCCTGCGGCACCACCACGACCCCGATGATCCCCTCCTCATTCATCCGGCGCAACAGCGCCTGCGAGATCAACTCGATCGCAGCGAGGTTGAACCGCGCAGGGCCAAGCCGCTCCAAGTCCGTCAGCTCAAACCGCGCCGAAGCAAGCCCCTCGCGCGGCTCGACGTACCCCTCCGTCACAACGCCAAGCGTCAGCGACGTATCAAGCAGCGACGACGCCGATGGACGATCCGGATGATCCCGGTCGTCCGCGTACTCAATGACGAAGCGGCTGATCTCGTACGTCGGAGGCTCCAGCGCCGGCGCTGCCGGCGCGCCCTCCGCCGCAGGCTCCGGCTCCGGTTGCGCAAGGCACACGGGACCCGCCGAGAGAGCGACGACCAAAGCCGAACGAGTGACCAAACCCCCACGCGTCCACGCACACGCCCGATGCAGTCCCATCCTGTCTCCCGGGTAGAACAACCAAACGCACGCCCAAGCGCACGCCAATCCCGACGGCGCGCCTGCCACGACCGCTCAGATAGGCAACTCTGACCACCGAACGCTACCGAAACGCCCATCAGGGCGTCAAGTCCCCGACCCCCGCCCAGGGGGATCGAGCACCCTTCTCCCCCCGCCCAACAGCCCCCTTCATGTTGTCACAACAAACGCGTGCCCAGAACGGGGTGCTGCGGCGCGCCCTGGCGACGCGACATCTCCATCGGAATCCGGATCGGACCCGCGCCCGACGCCACCTCCACCAACGAAGACGCCGACTCCAGAAACCCCGGCTCCAACGTGTACGGGATCTGCGTCGTCAGCGGCACCGCCTCGGTCGACGCCCGCAAGAAGAACAGCTGCGCCCCCGTCGCCTCACCCACCACAACGTCCACCCAATCGTGCGTGAGCGGCGCCACCAGCAGCAGCCGACTCGACGGGTCCAAGCGCGTCAAGAACAACGACAGCCAAGACATCAACGCCTCGCCCGCATCCGAGCCACACTTCGGCACCCGCACGTGGTGCGACGACGTCTCAGCTGCGCCCCCGCCGCGCGACCGCCCCCCACCACCCGTCGACGGCGCCATCTCGCGCTCGATCTGGTACAGCACCCGGTAGAACCCCTCGCGCGCAGGACCCAACGCCTCCGCCTCCGCAAGACGCCCGAGCACCCCCGGATCAACCTCCAACTCCGTCTCCTGCTCCCCAAGCTCCTCCACCGCCGTCCGCAAGCGCGAACGGGACTCAGACACCGCCCCGATCACGCCGTCACGATCCTCCGTCGCACGGCACCGCTCCTCCAAACGCTCCAGCAGCGGCATCGCAAGCGCGAAGCCCTTCGCGACCTCCACCCCGTGCAGGTGCGCACAAACGACCATCGGGTACTTCGCCCGACCCTTCCCATCCACAGACGACCAGAACCGCCCCACCACCAGCTCCGCCGGCCGACGAAGCAGGAACACGTGCGCGAACCGCTCGATCCGCTGGTCAACCTCCAGCCCGTCCCAACGCCCAGAGTCGATCGCGTGCCCGATCCCCTCCACGTACAGCAGACGCTTGACCTCCACCAACACGTCCGACTCGATCCCGAGGTCGTCAATGTGGTCGTTCCACCCCGGGTGCTTCCCGAACGCGGCAACGTACGCCGCAGCGCCCCGCGCCCCACCACGCTCACGACCCATCAGCTTGCCGATCAGGCCTCCTGCCACCTCGTGCAATCCTCCATCATCCCCGGACCCCCCCAGGGCGCCCGACTCAGCCTCCGAGGGCACCCGGCCACGACTCCAACGACGGGAGCGCCTTCTCGAACGTCAGCTCCAACCACAACGACAGAATCTCACCATCGTGCGGCAGCAAGACCTCCACCTCCCACACCTTCCCGTCCGAACCCTCCGGGATCATCGCACTCGCCGTCGGCTCGCCCAAACGCCCCGGATGCAACAGCCGCAGCGGCGCCCACGGACCAACCACCTTCAGCGTCGCGTCCGGTTCCCCCACAGCCTCGTCCACCCAGAACTTCAACTCCACGCCCTCGCCCGGGTAATCAACCGTTCCGCACCGCGCACGCCCCGCCACCGGAGCCCGCGTCGCCACGCTCGCCTCGTCACGCTCCCCCTGCGTCAACGCCGCGCGCCGGAACTTGCGACCAAGCTCGTTGTCACCGTTCGCCTTCTCACGATCCAGGATCGCCACCGAGCAGCGCAGCCGCGGCTCCTGACCCGGCGCAAGCCCGGGCATGCCCGGTGCTGCCAGCGACGCCAACACACGATCGAACTGCTCGGCAAGACCGGTCGAACCCGCCGGCGTGATCAGCGCGCTGTACGCGTTCCGCTGACGCGTCGGCAACCCCTGCACCGCTCCCGGCGCCGGCACCGCGTCCGGCTGACCAACCACCGCGATCGCCGCACGCAGCCCCTCGAGGGCATCCGGATCAAGCTGCTGCGACGCCCCCGCAGGACCCGCAATCGGGAACGTCGGAGGCGCCAGCGGGAACACACGCGCATTCTCCAGTGTCGTCAGCGACCTCGTCGCCTCCAAACCGTACGCGGCCCCAAGAGACTCCAGGAATCGCGCACTCAGGTCCTGCCAATAGCTCTCCAGCGGATCCGCGGCCGAGCCCGGCGGCACCCAATACACGAACTTCCCGGGGTCCGCCGACGCGCCGCGCAACAGCGCCGCACGAGCCAACACCGGATCGTCCGCGATCACACCCTGCCACGACATCAACAACTGCGCGCACCGCGTCGCGAACAGCGGATCCACACGCGTCTCCGCCGTAGAAGCGATCACACGCTCGAGCGCCGCGAGCCCCACCGAGAACCGGGTCGGATCCGACGGATCCAGCACGCCCCGCAGCTTCTCCCGCGCATCGGCCAGGTGCTGCGAAACCTCCCGGAACCCGCGGTTGATCGCCTCCGCGTTCAGCGAAGAGATCGACTCATTCAGCTGCGCCCACGTCAGAGCCGGGTTGACCCGAAGCTCCTCCGTCATCAGCGTCGTCGTCCAATACCCCAGGTACGCGTCCACGTACGACACGCACGCAAGACGCGCAGAACTCACCCGAGCCGCCGACGTCTGCGCACCGAGCGGACGCCGCTCCACCTGAGCCTCGAACGCCTGGATCACGCCGAGCATGTCGCTCAACAAGTCCCGAGCAGCTTCCGGGTGGAACGCCAACTTGAGCGATGGCTCCAGCGAACGCGACGTCTGCAGCAGCGGTAGGTCCGGACGCTCGAGCGTCAACCCCCGCCCGACCGCATGACGCGCAACCGCGGCGTTCAGCCCGCCCTCCGACTCCACCAGATCCAGGAACGCGCTGATGTACAGACCCGACCACTTGCGACGACCAAACTCGATCCCACGGATCGAAACCGCGCGAGCCGTGTCGTTGAACTCCTCCGCATCCTGCTCACCCGCACCGCGAGGCCGCGCCGCCAACGGCTCCTCCGCATGCGTCGTCGCCGTCGCGGCACGCTCGTCAACCGAGGTCAGCGCAGTCCCAATCTGCCCGAACGTCGACGGCGCCGCCGGGTCCGCCGGCCGGATCTGCGCATCCGCGAGCCGGTACTGCCCAAGACGCCCGCGGAACGCGTACCCCTCCGGCGAGCTCGACGCGAACATCAACGTCCCGAGCTCCTTCACGTCATCGCCGAGCGCCTCCACACGCGCGTCCAGGCTGTCCTCCAGCCGCTCCACGCTCTGCTCGAGCAGCACGTGCATCTCCCCGAGCTGCCGGTGGCGAACCTCGTCGTCACCGCTCCCCGCACGCACCTCCGGCCTCGTCGCGTCCTCGATCTTCACGACCGCGTCCAGCGCCTTGCGCACCAGCTCATGCGACCTGATCACGCGATCGCGCCGGTCCTGCATCGCGTCCTCGAACGCCCGGTCCAGCGAGCGCTCACCAAGCGCGAACGCCTCGAGCGACGACTCAACATCCGCCGCCGCGGACTCGACCCCGGCCATCCGCGCCGCCCAACGTCCATCGACTTCCATGGCGCCGGACGACAGCCCCGAACTCAGCAGATGCAGACTCGCCTCCGCCTCCTTCAGCGACTCCAGGTCCGACACCAGGTTCTCCGCTCGCGCCAGCGCGTCGTCCAGCTTCTGCTTCTCACCGTCCCACGAATCGATGAACCGATTGACGCCCGTCTCGAGCTGAGACAAGTCTCCGGTCATCCACGGCGCCGGCCACGCACGATCACCCTCCCCGTACGTCCACTCGACCATCGCCTCGATCTGCTGCCGATCGCGCTCCAGCCCCGCCAGCGCCTCGCTGTCCCCGTCGAGCGCGAACCGCAACAGCGCAAGCACGTCCGATGGATCACGGTCCTTCGCGTCCTGAAGCCCCGCGACCTCCATCGACAACAACGCGCCGAGCGCCTCCGTCGCCGCCGGCGTCCACGCCGCCTCCTCATCCGCAAGCAAACGCCCGAGGCGCACGCGAGCACTCTCGATCGCCGGACCCACGACGCTCAGCTCGAACAGCGTCCCCGCAGCCGAGAGCCGCTCGCTCTTGCTCAGGTCAGTCGTGAACCCCTCCGTCACGAACGCAACAGGCTTGAACACCCACGGCGCACGCACGGCCTCACGCGCACGATCACGAAGCGTCAGCGGGAAACCGGCGATCGTCCAAGGCTTCGCGCGACTGTACCCCACAACCTCCTCGAACGGCGTGCTCCCGCCACCGTTGTAGCCGGACGGCCCACCGACAAACTCGGTCGACACGATCGGCCGGAAGAACACGTTCCCCTCGGACTGATCGACGCTCGTCTCCCCACGCCCAAACGCCTCGATCGCACCGCTCCAGAACCGCGTCGGACGCGCGACGTCCCGGTCGAGCTGGTTCCAACCGATCCACGTGAACGCCGCCACCAGCAGCGTCCCGAACCCGGCCGTCCCCCACACGATCGCACGCCGCTTCCGCAGCGCCTTCTTCGTGTTGCTCACGCGAGTAACCAGCCCGCGTTCCTTGAACACCTTCTTCTCGAACAGGTCTCGCAGGAACAGCGCAAGCTCGCGCTTCCACACACGACCCTCCGGCAGGCTCTCCACCGGAACACCGATCGCCTCCGCGATCGCAGAGTCCAGCGCATCACCCTCGCGCATCGAGCTCGTGAAGTAGATCCCACGCAAGAACAGCGGCTTCGACGACCACTCGCCCGGCGTGAAGATCGCCTCCATGTACCGACGCAGCCGCGGCCCGATCTGCGTGAACGCATCCGGGAAGTCGTACAGCGCGTCCACCTCGTCCAAACGACGCTTCGCCGGATCCTCCGAGTGCACCGGATCCAGCAGCAAGCCCGTCCGGCGACGCGAAAGACGCTCGCGCACCGTCTGCAGATGCTCATCGACCCGCTCCGGATCGAACGCCTCGTCAAGCTCCGCAGGGTTCGACCACCCCAGCATCTGATGCTGCGTGTCCGGGTCCGTCCCCGAGAGGTGCTCGAAGAACTCCCGGAACCCGTTGATCAGATCGCACTTCGTCACCACCACGAAAACAGGGAAGCGCACGCCCAGCGCACGCTGAATCCCGTCCAGACGCTCCGCGATCTTCCCCGCCTTGCGCTGGATCGAATCCGCCGTATCACGGATCAGAGAGTCCGCCGGCACCACCAGCAGCAGCCCGTTGATCGGGCAGCGCGGCCGGTTCCGCCGCAGCATCTTCAGGAACTCGGTCCACTCGCTCGTCGCCCCCGGATCCACCTCCTCGAACATCAACCGCCCGGCCGTGTCCAGGATGATCGCGTGGTTCGTGAACCACCAGTTCATGTTCAACGTGCCGCCAACGCCCTGCAGCTCGTCCTGCAGCCCGCGCGGCCGCGGGACGTTCGAGTGACGGATCGCCTCCGTCTTCCCCGAGCCCGGCTCGCCAACCAGCAGATACCACGGCAGCGAGTAGATGTTCTTCCCCGCGTCGCGGAACTTCTCGACACCCTCGTCGAACCGCTTGCGCAGGTCGTCGAGCGCCGCACGCTTCGCCGGCTCGCTCACGCCCGAAGGCGCCGCCGCCGCATTGCCCGCAAGATCCCGCTCCAGCGGCTTGGCCTTCTTGCCCGCCCGCTTCTTCTGGACCAGCTTCCAGGCCGCAGCCAGCGCAGCGATCACCGCAAGACCCGTCACCAACGCGAACATCGCCGCGTTCGAGCCCTGCGCGAGGACGAACACCGCCATCATGAGCCCGCCGCCCGAGACCACCACCAGACCGGCACGGACCGGCATCGGGAGCGTCATGAACCGAGTCAAGAGCGAGGTCACTGCCGGTCCTCCTGGCTCGACACCACACGCTCCTCCATCCGATCCAGCTCATCGAACGCACGCTCGAACGTGCCCTTGCTGTCGAAGAAGAGCGCAACGTTCGCGATGAACACCACGACCATCAACCCCACCAGGATGAACGCAACAGGGATGATCTGATCACGCGCCGTCACGTCGAAGTCACCCGGACGAACGTGCTCGTACGCCTCCGGGCACACCCGAGCCGTCTCGTCCGTCTCCATCGACCCACGAAGCCGCGACGACATCTCGAGCATCTTCTGACGAAGGTGCTCCGGCTGACCGTCGAACCACCCCGTAAAGCCAAGACCCACGCACGTGTAGAACACCCCCAGCTTCTCCGTCGCGATCTCCGAGTTGTCCGCCAGCGCCTCGTCCAGCAGATCCCAGAACCGCTCATCCCCCGCAAGCTCGTTCTTCTCGTACGCCAGGTCCTTCCAGTGCTCCTTGAACGGGAAGCTCCCCGCACGCACCGTCGAGTCCACGAAGAACATCAGGATCAGCTCGACCTCTTCAGCAGCACGAGCGAGCGACCCCTGACCCGTGATCGTCGAACGCACACGACCCAGAATCTCCATGACCTCCGACCGAACCTGCGACGCATCAAGGTTCACACCCTTCCGCGCCGAACGGTTCAGGCGGCACACATACTGGAACAGCGGCTCGCACGCGTCGGCCAGCCTCATGACGCCCCCTCCGCGCCCGGAATCGGCATGAACAACGTCACGTCGTAGTCCGAGCCCTCCAGCCCGAGCCACTTGATCGACATCGCCTTCTCCTGCGTGATCCGCTCCCACATCCGAGCGCTCTCCCCGCGATTCAGACGGAAGTAATGAAGACCCGACTCCGCCGGCAACTGCAGCGGCGGATGACGCTCCTCACTCAGCTTCACCCCGTAGATGTTCCGCCCAAGAAGCGACGGCGCCATCAGCTTGAACTCGTCCGCATTCTCAACCGTCTTCGCAACAGCCTGCGCATCCTCGCGCGTCCGGACGCCAAGGAAGTAATCCGTCGGCGTCGTCAGGTGCGTGTCCTCCAGCTGCACGCTCAGCGTGTCGCCGTCACGAGCAAACCCGAGCTTCAGGAAGCTCGGAGGCACCGCGCCCTTCAAGAGCCCGCGGATCCGAGCGAGCAGATCCATGAACGACACACCCGGACGAGCATGGTCGTACGCGGGCGCATCGAACTGATCCCGATCCGGCTGCAGCGCCGCCAGCTCACCCAGAAGCTCACGCAACTGCAGATACAGCGCGAATGGCGTCACCGACGGGCTCTGGATCAGACTCGGAAGGCTCCCGCTGAAACGGTTCAGCGCCGTCAGACGCATCAACTGCTCGATCTGCGGCCCCCGGATGGTGTCCATGCTGAACCCCACCCGCATCCGCGCGACCAACTCCTTCCGACTCGCCTCGACCTGGTTCACCAAGTCCCGCACCGCGTCCCGAAGCGTCGGCGAACCACCCAGCACCATGCACGACGGAATGAACCCCTCGTCCAGGCGGGGCATCCCCACGTCCTCGCCCGTCGCGTGCACGATCCGCAGCAGCGGCATCACTTCCATATCCGTCTGGTCGTCGCTCTCGAGCATCAAGCGCGCGTTCACGCGACGGACCAGCAGAGGCTGCGGGTTCTCACCAGTGTTCTCGTCAGCGTTCTCCGCCTCCCCGACCCGGTAGATCCGCTTCGTACGCCAATCGGCCTCTTCCCCAAGCTCGATCGAGTTCGCACGACTCTGGTACCACAAAGGGACCCCGAGCAGCACCGTGAACCCCGACGGCCCCGACTCGAACGCACGCGAGATGTCCAACGGCGGAAGGTCGGACGAATCCGGGAAACGAACCTCGACTCCGCTCGGCAGCACCGCGTGCAGCCGATCGAACCGCACCATCATGTTCTCGAGCGCATCCGCCGAGAGCTCGGCGCGCACCAACCCCCACGGGTACGCCCACGTCAGCTCACGCAGCTCCGCAAGCGACCCCCGAAGACCACGCTGCATCAGCTGCAGGTGGTGCGGACGCAGGAAGAGTCCCTCGTGCCAGTGGACGTGACCGTTCAACGCCATGGGTCCTTCGCTCGCTTGTCAACCAAGGTGCACGACCGCCGCTTCACCGGTTCCGGCCGAGCACCAACTCCTCTGTGTGATCCACGATCGCCTGCAACAGCTCCGCGTTCATCGACGTCGGATCGAGACTCTCAGCAAGCTCGCGGTACTTCCGCCAGCAGCGAACCTCGCGGCTGACCATCAACGACTTCTCCTGCGCGACCACGCTCTCGATCGTCGCAGGGCTCAGATCCTCGACGTGCTTCTGCGCGAAGCTGAAACCCGCCCGCCGAATCGCCGCGACCATCGCCGCCGCAACCTGACGCAAACGCTCCAGCTCACCCTCCACCGTCGAACGAGGCGTCTGCTCCTCACCCGTCGCAAACGCACCAAGCGTGGGACCGAGCGGCGACGTCCGCCGAAGCACCGAACGCGGCGCCATCTGCTTCCACGTCCCCCACACCACCTGCTCCAGGCTCAGAACGAACTCCAGAAGCAGCAACGCAAGCTCAACCGAACGCGCCGGGTCCAGCCCCGCGCCGCTCGGTGAAGGCAGCTTCGCCGCAAGCCCCGCCGCCGCCTCCGCAGGCCAGTCCCCCGACGACGGCACACTGATCCCCACCCCCGCGAGCGCCTTCGCCGCAGCCAAACGCTGCTCCTCGCTCATCGACGGCGCAAGATCCCGCAGCCGTTCGACCAGGAAGCTCGGGTCCTTCAGCTCCGCGTCATCCACCGTCGAGCGAACCGACGCGGGAGCCGCGGCCTCTGGCGCCACCGAGACGTTCTCATCCCAACTCGGGAACACCTCCTCGAGCCGCTCGAGAAACGCCTCGCGCTGGTCGGGCATCAGGTCCGCCATCGCCTCCTTGACCACGTCGCCCAGATGCTCGCGCCGGACCTCTTCAGGGTCGTCGGCGAAGTCCTGCTGCGTCAGGCGGAGCCGGCCCGCCGCCTGCGCGACGCGCCGCGAGATGTCGTCGTTGGGGTCCCTCACGCGCGTCAGCTTACTGGATCCCCGCCCAACACGCCCCGTTGGGGTTATGAGGACCGCGCCGGTCGTAACGATCCGCCAAGACCCGAGACGCAGAACGCCAACCACGCTTGCGACGCCTGGGCAGCATCCACGCGCGCTCGAACGCCCGATCCCCGTCGATTCAGCCCACCCAGTTCACGATGTAGGGGAGCACCCCCAAGCCAAGGGGTCCCGTCCGGCCAAGTGCCACGAGCCACCAACGCCGGCCCACGCACCACGGAGCCCGAACCATGCCCCGAACCGCACCCCGCGCCAACCGCATCCCCGCCGCCGCACTCGCCGCATCGGCCGCACTCCTCGCAGGATGCGCCGGGGCCAACCACGACTGCCAGTCCACCGAGGCCGAGGTCAGCCTCAGCCCCGCACGATCCTCACTCATCGCCGCAGACAGCGTCGGAGGACTCGTCTTCAGCCAGGCCATCGCCTCCATCGACGCAGGCGACGTCGGTCCCGACGGCACCACCTACGTCGACGCCTCCGAACCCCTCGACTAACCCCGCTCCATTCGCCTACGGCGCCGGCAGATACCGAACCGACCCGTCCGCGCGAACAACGTCGCCCGCTCGCGATGCCAGCGTGCGCGTCGGCGCCGCGCCCTGCGCGCCGAACGCCAGACGGAACCCCACATCCGGCCAACCCGACCCACTCGCCCAGGCCGCAAGCTCGCGACCGTAGTCGCCCTGCGGCGCAAGCTCGGGCGCCGAGATCGCAGACCCCCCCACAACCGCGAACGTCCCGTCCGCAACCGTCACGAACTCGGCAACGTTCCCGATCAGGTTCCGGATCGGACCATCCCCAACCCCCACAGGCCAGAACCACAGCGCGCCGTCATCACCCGATGACGCCGACGTCGCACCCGCGTCGCTCGGCGGGAACTCCGTCAACGGCTTGAACGCCCCCTCGTCCGGGAACTTGAAGAACCGCGCACCACCACCACCCGACGCACGCATCGTCGACACATGATCGCGCTGGCTCAACCACGTCGCGTCGCGCAGGTTCCACGTCTCCAGCCCCCGACCAGACGCATGCTGCGCGACCGCCGCGCGCCACTCCTCACCCGTCGGCAAACGGCACCCGACACCCTGCGCCGCAACCCGCGCCGCCTCAGGCGTCAGCGACTGCACCGGGTGATCGACCGATCCACGATCCTGCTCCCGAATCCCGCCCGTCGTCCCCGCACGCAGCAGCGCCGACGGATACGCCGGCGTCTGCGCAGACAACCCCGTGTGCCCCGACAACCACTCCGGTGCAAGCGCCAAGCTCCCCCCAGCCCCAAGCGTCCACAGCCGCGGCCCCGCCCACACGCCGCCACCGGTCGGCTGGACCTGCGACGCAAACGACGACCGCGCCGTCCCATCGCTCGACCCGTCAAGCAACGCATCGAGCTGCGCCAGCGACACCTCCGTCGCCTGCAGGTAGATCGGCTCGCTCAGCCCCTGGTCCACGTACACGAAGTCCAGCACCACACCGCCCGGCCCCGTAAACCGCACCCCTCCCTCATCCGCCAGCAGCTCACCCGTCCACGCGCTCCCGCTTGCCGCCGGACCCAATGTCGTCACGTCGATCGGCGCCGACTCCTCGCCCAGCACCCCCTGAAGCGCGGTCACCACATCACCCGCCTGCGCATCCAGATCGCCCAGCAGCGGCGTCGCCGCGCCAACGAACGCCCCGATCGCCGCACGCGTCGCATCCTCGTCCGGCTCACCCGCGAGCGTCCGCGAGAGCCCGTCGAGCGCGACGTTGAACACCAACCTCGGGTCGGTGATCTCCACGCCATCCGCACCGAACGCCGCCCGACGCTCGATCGCCGCAGAGATGTCCGCCGGCGCTCGCGCCGACGCGAGCGCCTCGACCCAA
>JANQQG010000027.1 GCA_028285065.1 Phycisphaerales bacterium | reverse complement strand
CTCGTCTGGGTCCTTGGCATCGGTCTGGCCCGCGAGGGTGGCGATGCGGACATCGATCGGGAGCGGGAGGAAGACCTCCGCGGCGCGGTCGGCGGCACGCTGTCCGGCCTCGTCTCCATCGAAGAGCAGGATGATGGTGTGGCAGAGCTGGCGGAGCTTCGTGGCGTGGTCGGCGGTGAGTGCAGTGCCGAGCGTGGCGACGACGTTGGTGATGCCCGCCTGGTGGCAGGCGATGACATCGGTGTAGCCCTCTGCAATGACCGCGATCCCGGAGCGTTGGATGGCGCGGTGGGCGAGGTCAAGGCCAAAGAGTGTGGCGGACTTGTTGAAGAGGGGGGTTTCGGGGCTGTTGAGGTACTTGGGCTCGTCCTGGTCGTCGATGCGGCGTGCGCCGAAGGCGATGGTTCGCCCGATCTGGTCGCGGATGGGGAAGACCAGGCGGTTGCGGAGGGCGTCGTAGCGGCCTGTGCCCGAGTCGCGGGTCTTGAGCAGGCCTGCGGCGAGGAAGACGTCGGTGTTCAGGTCCTTCTTGGCGATGAAGAGCTCGAGGCCGTCCCAGCGGTCGGGGGCGGCGCCGATGCCGAAGGCTTCGACCATGTCTGCGCTGATGCCCCGGCGTTCGATGAGGTCGCGGGCTGGCTTGCCGTGCTCGGGGTGGCGGAGGATGGAGCGGAAGAACTTCTGGGCGGTGTCGTTGGCGTCTTTGAGATGGGAGCGTTCGACTGCGGTTTCGTCGTCGTGCTTTGAGCGTCGGCGTGTGCGTTCGGCGAGCTTGACACCTGTGTGATCGGCGAGCTGGCGGAGGGCCTCGCCGAAGGTCATCTTGTGGTAGTCCATCATGAAGCGGTAGACGTCGCCGCCTGCGCCGCAGCTGAAGCAGTGGAAGATCTGCTTGTGGGGGACGACGTACATGGAGGGTTTGTGGTCGTCGTGGAAGGGGCAGAGGCCGATGTACTCGCGGCCCCTGGGCTTGAGGTCGACGTGTTCGCCGATGATGCGGACGATGTCGGCCGCCTCGCGGACGCGGTCGATGTCCGAGTTGTCGTTGGTGGGTTGGCTCACTCGGCGGTCCGTGCCTTGGTGGGTGGGCGTGCTGCCGGGGCACAGGACACCGATCGCGTGCGTGCGGGCATCGCCGACGTGCGAGACCGGGTCTGGTGACCGGCGTTGAACAACACGGGTACGGTAGCACGGGGTCGAGCCGGTGCCAGCAGATTTGCGGCCTGTGTCATCTAAATGGCTTCTGGAGCTTGTCTTATGGATAGCGGGGGCGGGTTGGTCCGGGAGCGGGTGGTGTTTTCGGGCCGTGTGCAGGGCGTGGGGTTCCGGGCGACGTGCGTGGGCGTGGCTCGGGAGGGCGGGGTGACGGGCTGGGTGCGGAACTTGGCGGATGGTCGGGTCGAGGCGGAGGTGCAGGGATCCGAGACGGCGATCGGGGCTCTGCTGGCTGGGGTTGCGGAACGGACGTTCGGTCGGGTTGATGGGGTCGAGCGTTCGCCGCTCGGGGTCGTTGTGGACGAGACGGGGTTCGTGATCCGGTGAGCGGGGCATCGGCTACGCTCCGTGTGACCCGAGTGCGGTGGGGCCGAGTCCAGGGAGGGCGTGATGCCGGGTGTGAGTTCGACGGATTCGATCGAGAGCCTGCGGGCGTTGGTTTCGGACGTCTATGTCAACCTGAAGCTGAGCCTGAAGCTGGACCTGCCCAAGGGCCGCGAGAGCGTGCCCGAGTTCTTCGACCGGGTGCGCCGGCAGTACCCGACGATGTCTGAGCTGAAGCGGTACCGCGATGAGCTTGCCCTGGAGACGGCGGGCGGGGGGGACGAGCCTTACCGCTGGCTGGCGGTGCGTTCGAAGAACGTGCGCTCGGGCGTGGTGAATCCCGAGGCGTGGATGGGGGCGCACACGCTTCATGAGCACGTGCTGGAAGTGGCGCCGTACTTCCTGTCGATCTCGTCTCTGGATATAGAGTCGGTCGAGGTGCTTTTCGGCATGGACCTGCTGAGCGCGGGGAACCACGACGAGGTCGTGTTCGACGCGTTGGTGTCGGACACGCCTATGGCGGCGCTGATGGAGCCCGATGCGCAGGTGTCGGATTGCCAGCCCGTGCTGTGCTGGAGCGTGGGGGCGGGGGCTGGTGTCGAGGTGCAGTACGAGGTCATGACGCGTCTGCACGGTCGGTCGCGCGAGGCGGGCCCGGAGCCGCTGAGTGTGTACCTGACGTGTCGGCGGAGCGGCCCCGTGACGGAGCTGAGCGAGCTGATCGGTGTGTACCGGTCGCTCTCGGGGCTCGGGGAGCGTCTGGTGTCGGAGCGAGTGATCCCGCATCTGGTGATGCCGATCCGCGACTCGATCGTGGCGAGCTGAGGTGGTCTGGATGGTTGGTCAGTCCGGCGGCGGCACGGGTGGCCAGGTGGGCCAGGCGGTGCTGTGGATCTTGGTGCTCGTGGTGTGCTGCGTGGTGCTGGGTGTGGTGCTGATGCGTCTGCGGAAGCACTTCTTCGCCGAGCAGGAGGAGACCTCGGGCGGGGTGCTGCCCTTGTCGGAGCTGCGCCGGCTGCGGGACACGGGTGAGCTTTCGGACGAGGAGTACCGGCGGGCGGTGGACGTGCTGGCGAGCCGCGCGAAGCAGGGTGGTTCGGGGGGGTAGGTCTCGATAACGTGCGGCTCCGCGTGGTTGTCGGTTGCGCTGCTCTGCGGGTGTTCGGTGGTGGCGATCGCTCGCGCCTGTGGTGGGGTTGTCTGTGACGGCTGGTGGCGTGGTGTTGGGTGTTGGTGGCGTCAGAGTTTTGACCGAGCGGCTTGAGCCGCCGATAGACTTGTACCGGCCGCGACTCGACGCGAGCGGCCGGCCGGGTGGCGGGTGATCGCGTCGGGCGTGTGAGCAGAGCGAGCGAGGCGTATGGCGAAGAACCGTGATCAGGACGGGACCGAGGGTACCACCGGCTCCGGGGGCGATGGCTTCCGCGGTCGTCGGGTGACGACGTGCTCGTTCTGCGGGAAGACGAGCCGCGAGGTTGGGCCGATGGTCGAGGGCCCGAACGACGTCTACATCTGCTCGAACTGCGTTGATCTGTGCCAGAACATCTTCAAGCAGGAGCGTCGGCGGGTGTCGCCCAACACGCCTCTGTTCAGCGAGGTGCCTACGCCCGCTGAGATCACGAAGTTCCTGGATCAGTACGTGATCGGTCAGGACGAGGCGAAGCGTCCCCTGAGCGTGGCGGTGCGTTCGCACTACAAGAGGTTGCTCGAGATCCAGGGCGAGGACGGGTCCACGGAGGACGGCGTCGAGATCGACAAGTCGAACATCCTGCTGATCGGGCCCACGGGCTGCGGCAAGACGCTTCTGGCCAAGAGCCTGGCGCGCGTGCTGAAGGTTCCCTTCGCGATCGGCGACGCGACGACGCTGACCGAAGCGGGGTACGTCGGCGAGGATGTCGAGAACCTGATTCTGAAGCTGCTCCAGGCCGCGGACTTTGACGTCGACCAGGCGCAGCGGGGTGTGATCTACATCGACGAGGTCGACAAGGTCGGCAAGACGTCGAACAACGTGTCGATCACGCGCGACGTGTCGGGCGAGGGCGTGCAGCAGAGCCTGCTCAAGCTGCTCGAGGGCACGGTCGCGAATGTCCCGCCTCAGGGCGGGCGGAAGCACCCGGAGCAGCAGTACATCCAGATCGACACGAGCCAGATCCTGTTCATCTGCGCGGGGACGTTCGTCGGGCTCGACGACATCATCCGCCGTCGGATCGGCAAGACGCGGATCGGGTTCGTTGACGAGGGCGAGGCCGCTTCGGATCGGGAGAAGGGCGACCTGTTGCAGCAGGTGACGCCCGACGACCTGGTGGAGTTCGGGATGATCCCGGAGTTCATCGGGCGTCTGCCCGTGATCGCGGCGCTTCGGCCTCTGACGATCGATGCGCTGGTGCGCGTGCTGACCGAGCCCAAGAACGCGCTCGTGAAGCAGTACCAGCGGATGTTCGAGCTCGAAGGGTGCAAGCTGTCGTACACGGACGGCGCGCTGACGGCGATCGCGGAGCGTGCTTCCAAGCGCGAGACGGGCGCCCGGGCGCTGCGTGCGGTGATGGAAGAGGTGATGCTCGACCTGATGTACGACCTGCCCGAGGTGAAGGACGAGGACGCCGAGTTCGTGGTCGACGAAGCGTGCGTCCGCGAGGGCAAGACGCTCGACGAGATCCGCGTGCAGCGGGCGGAGAGCGCCTGACCCCGATTCGAGCGGTGGCTAGCTGGCGGGGCGGACGCCGTAGGTTCGCATCGCGCTGTCGATCTGGTCGTGCTCGGTCGTCTCCGGGAAGAGCTTGTAGCGTGGCGCGATGATGGGCGCGACACGTTCGGCGGTCACACGGAAGATCGTGCGGAACGGGTAGTCGCCCAGGGTGATCTTCAGCAGGATCGACTCGGCCTCGGCGTAGCCCGGATCGGTCTGCTTCAGGTAGGCGGCCTGGCCCGCGACCTGGTAGCCCTTCTGAGTGAAGATGTTGACGAAGCTGATGCACGCCCTGGGGTTCTCGCGGATGTTGCGCGCGGAGCCTGGCGAGGCGATGTTGGCGATGACGATCGCGTCGTCTCCGAGAGGGGCGAAGACCTCTTTGGGTGAGACGCTGGGCTGGCCTGCCGCGGAGCAGGTCGCGAGCCAGCAGAGCACGCTCTCGTCGATGAGTGTCCGGACGTCGTCGTCGAGCATTGGGGTTTGGGCTTAGTTGAGCGGGACGCAGAGGGTCTCGGCGCGGCCGCGGGCGAGGACGTAGAGGCGTGTGGGCCCGTCGAGCAGACGCCTGGCACCGGCGGCGTGGTCGACAACGAGGTGGCAGGCCGGGTCGAGCGGTGGGCTGACGCGGACGGCGTTGTTGGTTGCTGCGGCGAGGAGTGTGAGGTGCGCGGTGAGCCATGCGCGAGCGATCTCGAGGGACTCGAGCGCGCCCGCAAGCGTGTGTGTTGCCCCCTCGGCGTGGATCACCAAGTGGGCGCGTCCCTCTGCGTCAGCGGCGAGTTCGACCTCGTCGGCGTAGGGGCAGCGGGGGTCGAGCGTTGTCAGGCCGAGCATCGGTGCGAGCGCGTCGGGGCGTGCTGGCATGTCTCGGTCGTCGCTGGCTGTGGGGCGGACGGCGGCGATGGTGTCAGGGGTATGGGTCTCGACGGGCCCGATGCGCGAGGCGTGGTCGGCGTCGCCTCGCGCCAGGCGGAGGTGAGCGGGCTGCCCGGTTGCGGCGGGCGTCTCGTGCTCGGTCGGCAGCTGATCGAGGAGTTGGTCGATCGAGAGCGCGGATTCGCCGTCGTAGAGGCGTGCGGCTGAGCCGGCGCCGATCTTGTTGGTGATGGTGACACTCGCGAGGCCGGTTTCGAGGAAGGACTCGGCGGCGCGGCGGAGCTTCTCGGCGGCGGGGCGTCCCTGGGCGTCGGTGGCACCCATGACAGCAACGTGGATCTTGTGGGTGTCGGGATCGAGCTCGGCCGCGGGGTTGGTGAGCCCCTTGATCGCGCGGTAGGCCGCGACGAGGGCGGCCTCGTCGTGCCCTGTCAGGATGGAGAGGCCTTCGAGGGCGGGGGAGTCGGCCAGGGCGAGCTCGGTGACCGCATCGGCTCGGATCAGCCAGGCGCGAAGGTTGGTGTGCATCGCGGCGGCGATGGCCTCGTCGAGCGAGGAGGCGGGCTGGAGGCGTTGTGTTGTGCCATGAAGGTCGAGGGTGACGCGTCCGCCGGCTCGGGCGAGGACTGCGACCGTTCCGTTCGTCGCGGCGGCGAGGTCGCGGGCGTGTTGTGCGACCCAGGCGGAGGCCATGACAGGGAGGTGCCCGACGATCAGGCCCCGGGTCTGGATGGCGGTGGTGGTGCTCGGGTGCTCGTCGCCCAGGAAGAGGTCGGCGAGGGAGTCGAACATGTCGTCGTGCTCGGGGCGGTTCGGACGCCCTGTGGTGAGTTCGGTGGACATGGCGTGCTCCGTGTGCTTCGGGTTCGGGGTTAGCGCGCGGCGGGTGCCTTGACGACGACGACGGAGTTGGTCTCGCCGAACTCGTTGGGCTCGATGTTGGGGTTGTGAGGGTCGGCGGTCCATCGTCCGTCGATGACGAGGCGGTAGCGGTGTCGGCCCGGGGGAAGGTGGACGCAGGCCTGGTGGACGCCGAGCTTGGGGTCGGGGCTCAGGCGGTTGGCCCGGGTGGACCAGCCGTTGAAGTCGCCTGCGACGGCGATCTGGCGTCCTGCGGCGAGGGGCTGGACGAACAGGATGCCCTGGTCGGTCTGTCGGGCGCCGAGGAAGGTGCGTCCGATCTGCTCGCCCAAGCGTGGGTTGGGCTTGAAGCAGGGGGCGGGGGCTTCGTCGGTCTGCGGTGCGTTGTCGAGGACCACGGTTCCGGGCTGTGCGGCCAGGGACGGTGTCGCGTGAGTCGAGGTCGCGGGGCTGGGCCTTGCGGCGAGTGTCGCTTGGCGGAGCTTGCGCGCGAGCGAGGCGATCTCGGACATGCGGTCGTCGGCGGGCGTCGGTTTGACCTCGGCGTGGGCAGCGGGTTCGGGCTCGGCGGCCGGCTCGGGCTTCGCGAGCGGGTGATCATCGGCGGCGATGCGGTGCGCGAGCTCGGCGGTGGAGCGTGAGCTTGTGATTACACGGATGTCCCGGCGGTCGATCGGGCTTTCAGCGGCGGTGCGGTCGTGGAAGGCGTCGCCTCCGGTGGCGACGAGGGGCTGGGGCGCGTCGGGGCGTTCGGCGGGGGTCCAGCGGCGGAGGAGCCAGTCGGCAAGGTCGGAGTAGTCTCGGGCGCCGGTGGACTCGGGCTCGTACTCGATGACGGGCTGGCCGAAGCTGACGGCTTCCTTGAGCTTGATGTCGCGTCGGATGGCGGTGGGGATGACTTGGTCGCCGAAGCGTCGGCGGAGCTCTTGCAGCAGATCCTCTGCGAGGACGGAGCCGGTCTCGTGGAGCGTGGGCAGGAGCCAGAACGGTGCGGTCGCGCCGAGGCGTCGCTCGAGGGACTCGATGGTCTTGGCTTGCTTCATCGCGCCCTGGAGCGAGAAGAAGCCGGTCTCGACCGGGACGAGGATGTCCGTCGCGGCGGTGATGGCGTTGTAGGTCAGCAGGCCGATGCTGGGGGAGCAGTCGACGAGCGCGACGTCGTACTCGCTGGCGAAGGGCTGGAGGACGCGCGCGAGCCGGCGTTCCTTGTCGGGCTTGGTGGCGAGGCCCCCTCGGGCGGCTTCGAGGCCCGCGAGGCGGGTGCGGCTGGGGATGAGATCGAGGTTGCGGCCCGCGGACCAGACGAGGCGGGTGGTATCGAGGTCGGTGTCGCTGACGAGCGCGTCGGCGATGTCCTGGTCGATGCGCTGCTCGGGGATGGCGAGGCCCGCGGCGCAGTGGGATTGGGGGTCGAGGTCGACGAGCAGGGCCCGCTTGCCTCGGGAGGCGAAGACGCCGGCGAGGTTGATGGCTGTGGTGGTCTTCCCGCAGCCGCCCTTCTGGTTGACGATGACGACGGTGCGCACGGTCTGCTCCCCGGTGTGACGTGCCGCTGGCTGGTCCGCTCCGCGCAGGATCGGCCGACACCGAGGGTTATCGGGGCGTGGGTTCGGATTGCTTCAAGATTGCCTGGATTGCCACGGGAGGGGCGGTGGGGGTTAGACGCGGATGGTGTCGATCGCTGCGAGGACGGCGTTGGCGTCGATGTTGCTCGTGACCGTTGCTGCGGCATCTGGATGCGGGACGACGAGGCGGAGGGTGCCTGCTGTGGCCTTTTTGTCGTCGCGCATGCGGTCCACGATTGCGGCGGGGTCGGGGAGGCCTGCGGCTTTGGTGGGGAGCGCGGCGCGGTTGAGGCGGGCGAGCAGGGTGTCGAGATCGGCCTGGGGGAGTTGGTTTGTCATGACGGCGTAGGCGGCGGCGGCGACGAGGCCGAGGGCGACGGCTTCGCCGTGGAGCAGGCCTTTGCCTTGTTCGTGGGAGAGGCCCGGGAGGGTCTCGATGGCGTGGGCGAAGGTGTGGCCGAGGTTGAGGAGGGCTCGGCCTGCGGCGCCGGTGGAGGTTTCGTGCTCGTCGGTGGCGACGACGGCGGCCTTGAGCGTGATGTTGCGGGTGACGAGTTCGGTGAGGACGGTCTCGTCGCGGGCGGTGATGGCTTCGAGGTTGTCGTCGAGGAGTTGGCCTAGATCGGGCTGGGCAAAGGGGCCCGCGATCATGGCGTGCTTGATGCACTCGGCGAGGCCCGCGGCGAACTCGCGTGCGGGCAGTGAATGCAGGGTGGCGACGTCGGCGAGAACCCGTTTGGGATGGTGAAAGGTGCCGACGAAGTTCTTCAAGAGGCCGCTCGGTGCATCGAGGTTGACACCGGTCTTTCCGCCTACGGAGGCGTCGACCATCGCGAGCAGCGTGGTGGGGCACTGGATGACGTTCACGCCTCGCCGGTAGGCGGCGGCGGCGAAGCCTGCGGTGTCGCCCACGATGCCTCCGCCCAGGGCGATGACGCAGTCGGAGCGTTCGAGGCGGTGCGCGGCGCAGGCTTCGAGGATGCGTTGCCAGGTGGGGATGGACTTGTCGGGCTCGGTGGGGAGCAGGTCGATCTCGGCGAGACGGAAGCCGGCGAGGGCGTCGCGGGCCGTCTGCTTGGTGGTTTCGGGCAGGTTGGCGTCGGTCACGAGCAGGGCGGCGGTCGCGGCGGGGGCTGCTTCGCGGAGGTGGTCGCCCAGGCGCGTAACCAGGTCGACGCCGACGATGGCTTCGTAGTCGGCTGTGGGCGTGGCGATGCGGACGCTCTGTGTGCTGGTCATAGCGTTTCGGGCTTGGTGTCGTCGCGCTGCCAGGGGATGCGTTCGGAGTCGCCCCAGAGCAGCTCGAGGTCGTAGAAGGCGCGGGTGTTGGGTTCGAAGACGTGGAGGACGACGCTGCCGAAGTCGGCGACG
>JANQQG010000006.1 GCA_028285065.1 Phycisphaerales bacterium | reverse complement strand
CGACGGGGGACGTTGCCCCGCGGCGACTCGATGGGAGGCTCGGATGCAGAAGCTTGTGTGGACGGCGGCATGCGCGATCGGTGCATGCGGAGTGGTTGGGCAGGCGGGCGCGCAGTGCGATCCGGATTGGCTCCCGCGGTTCCTGGCGACGCGCTCGCTCGCGGGCACCTCGGCGTATCCGTTCGATTCGACGACGGGCCCTCGCCTCTTCTTCGCGGGGCCGATCCAGCTCAGCCCCCCGAATGAACCGCCGGGGATCATCGAGTACGACGGGAACGCACTGGTTTCGGTCGGAGACTTCATGCCAAGCTCCAGCTCGTGGCCGATCGCTATGGCCATGTTCGATCCGGGTGACGGAGGCGGCGAACGTCTGTACGCCGCAAGCCGCCTCAGCAACGGCGACATGGCGGTGCGTGAGAATCTCGGTGGGTCCTGGTCCGACGTGCCTGGCACAGGGGCGTTCGAGGGAACGCCCCGAGAGATGTTCGTCTTTGACGATGGCTCGGGCGAGCAGCTCTACATCGGAGGGGACTTCGACAACCCGGACGAGAGCATCAGACGGTTCGACGGCACGTCGTGGGAGGACGTCGGCCAGCTCCCATCCGGAGCACGTGTCAACGGCGCCTCAGGCTTCATCGCCTACGACGACGGTACCGGCACCGCGATGTACGTCGCGGGGGGCATCACGGATACCGCCAGCCAGACGTTCAGCGGACTTGCGCGCTGGAACGGGACCGAGTGGGCAAGGTACTTCTCGATCTCGGCCGGTTTTGCTGGCACTCTGAGGCTCGAGGTCTTCGATTCGGGCGGGGGCAATGGGCCTGAGTTGTACATCGCAGGCGACTTCCAGCACGTCACCGGCGGACCGCCGACCATCTTCTTCGTCAACAACATGGCGCGCGTGACCAACGGGAGCCTCGGCCACGTCGGCACGGGGACCGACGGTGTGGTCCACGACCTCGAGGTCTTCGACGACGGTACGGGCGAGGCACTGTTCCTCGCCGGAGAGTTCACACAGGCCGGAGGCGTGGCGAGCCAGTACATCGCCAAGTGGGATGGCTCGAGCTACCACGCCGTTGCGTCGCCGTTCGATGCCCCGGTGCGTGGGCTCGCCTCAACGACGCTGAACGGGCACAGCGTGCTGGTTGCGACGGGTGAGTTCACATTGCCGGATGGCGTTGCGATCTACGACGGCACGTCCTGGCGCGGGCTGGACAACACGCTGGTCGGCGGGGGGAACGTCGAGGCGGGTGTTGTCACCGACTTGGGTGCGGGGCCAACGCTCTTCCTCGGGGGCGACTTCGACGCGGGCGGTGGAGGGACCGTGATCTCGCCCGGCGTGATCGGCTGGGACGGGGCCTCGTGGATCCCGATCGGGCACAGGCTCGGCCTGAGCAACTCCTCTCACCCGCCCCAGATCGAGCACCTCACCGCGTTCGACGACGGATCGGGCATGAAGGTCGCGATGGCGGGCGAGTTCGACAGCATCGACGGAGCGCCGGCAACGGGGATCGCGACCTTCGATGGGACCAACCTCGTCGCTCTGCCCGCGCTTGCGCCGGGCGATGACGTCGCGGCGATGGGAGAGTTCGGTGGGGCCCTCTACGTCGCGGTCGCAGCCCTCGATGCCGAGGCGCGACGCAACTGGCACGTCAAGCGTCTGGACAGCGGTGTCTGGGTCGAGCTCGGCGGTGGCTTCGATGCCGATGTCGCCGAGATCCTTGGGTACGACGATGGCGCCGGTGAGCGCCTCTACATCGCCGGGGCCTTCTCCAAGAACGCGGGGGTGATCGCCGACCAGGTGGCCATCGTCACGCCGACCGGGTGGGAGCAGTACCCGCCGTTGGCATCGCATGACCTTGTCGACGTCGTTGCCTTCGACGACGGGACCGGGTCGAAGGTGTACGGGCTCATGAACAGCGCGGGCGGCACCTCGATCCACGTGCTCGATTCGGGCGCCTGGGCGCCGTACTCGACGGTGCTCGCGACCGGCCCTGGTGGGTCCGTGGCGTCCGCACATCGCATGGTCGTCCACGCCGGCGCTCTGCACATCCTGGGCAACGTCCAGGTTCTGGGGACGGACTACGTCGCAAGGTGGGGCGCCTCGACGTGGGAGGAGCTCGGCGGGGGGTTGCTCTTCAGCGGCATCAACGACGCGCTTTCCTGGAACGATGGATCACAGACCAGGCTGATCGTCGCCGGAGATCATCACCTGTCCCCGATCCAGGCTTGGGACGGTGTCTCATGGCAGTCGCTCGGCGTGTTCGAGGGTGAGGTCGATTCGGTAAGCGTCTTCGACTTCGGCGCGGGACCCGAACTGGTCGCGGTTGGCTTCCAGTTCTACCGCCCGGTCCCCGGGGAGAACAAGCACAGCATCGCCAGGATCGACGCCGCCGGTGTGGTCGCGCCAGTCGGTGGGGGGCTCCGCGCCTCGGCGCGGGATGTCGTGACGTTCAACGGCGAGCTGCACGTCGTCGGGAACACCGGCCCGAGCTTGAGCGGCAGCCTCGACGCCGTCGTGCGATTCGACGGCGCGGACTGGCACTTTGTCGACATCGGCCTCGGTTCTCAGTACAGCCTTCATGCGGCAACCGTGGTTGACCAGGGATCGGGGCCGGTCTTGTGGATGAGCACGGACGCGGAGTGGATGCAAGATCTCGGGCCCGTGTTTGGCCTACTGACCTACGACGGGTCGGAGGTCGCGATCCCGGTCGGCGCCGAGGGTTCCATCGGGCGGCTCGAGTCGATCGTCGACCCGGCCCACGGCGCATCGGTCGTCTGCTACTCGCTGAGCCTCGAGCGGATCGACATCAGGCCGATCCGTCGGCTGGCTTCATGGGACGGCGCGAAATGGAACGGGGTCGACAACGCCAACTCCGCGTTGGAACCGATCACCGATGCACAAGTCTTCAGTGCCGGGTCACTCGGCTCACGGATCTTCTTCGCCGCGGGCCTGGTCGGTTCGTGGGATGGGCTCACCTTGGAGGGCCACGCCGGGCCCTGCGGCCCGGGTGATGTCGACGCGATCGGCTACCTCAACGACAGGCCCGGCGGGACCATCTACGCCCTCGGTACGTTCGATCACATCAACTGCGGCGGGATCCTCACGCCGACGAACGGCATGGCCGCCCTGGGGAATCCTGGTTCGGTCGGCGCCGCGTGGGAGGTTGTCGATGGCGGGCCCGGCGTCAGCCGAGCCGAGGTCGTTTCGCTCAGAACAATGGGCGATGAAGCGTTCGCGGTGTTAGGCCAGATCGACAGCGCCGGTGGGTTCACCCTCAACGGGGTCGGGGTCTACGGCTGCGAGGGGATCCCCGAGTTCTGCCCCGCCGACTGGAACGGTGACGGCAGCCTCAATGACCAGGACTTCTTCGACTGGGTCAACGACTACTTCAACCAGGCCGGTCCGCAGGGACACTTCGACTTCAACCTCGATGGGAACCAGAACGATCAGGACTGGTTTGATTTCGTCAACGCGTACTTCAACCCGGCGCCGGCATGCAGCTGAGATGAGCGCGCAACCCGAGTCTCCCGACCTGCGCTGCGTGGCGCCGAGATGCGCTTCGACCTGCCTTGTTGCCCTCAGGGCGCGGGGGCATCCGCGATCGCTTCGAGGAACTGCGAGCCGAACGCCTCGAGCTTGCTCCGCCCGACGCCCTTGACCTCCAGCATCGATTCGCGGCTGGTCGGTCTTTCGCGGCACATCTCGCGGAGCGTCGCGTCGGAGAACACCACGTAGGGCGGCACGCCGCGCTCCTCGGCGATCTCGCGCCGCAGCCCGCGCAGGCGCTCGAAGAGCTCCTTCTCGTCGGGTGTGAGCGGGCGCGCGTTCGCGTCGGCCGCGGCCCGCGTACGCCCACGCTCGCGCCGGGTGCTGCGCGTTCCCAGCGGGACGGCCAGGGCAACCTCGTCCTCGCCGCGCATCACCCCGACCCCGCGCGGGCCGAACAGCAGCACCCGGTGTTCGCCGACGACCAAAGCCTCGGCCGCGACGAGTTGATCCAGCAGCGACATCAGCTCGCGGCGCGTTCGGTCGTTGAGCAGCCCGAAGACGCTCAGCCGGTCGTGCCCGCGGCTGGTCACGGGTTCGGTCTGCGCCCCGCGAACGACGTCGGCCACGTGCCCCGCGCCGTAGCGCTCGCCCGTGCGCGCAACGCCGGACATCAGGATCTGTGCGATCTTGACCGAGTCCGCCTCGGCCCGTGTCTCTCCGAGGCAGACGTCGCATGCGCCGCAGTCGTCCTTCTCGTACGCCTGGCCGAAGTGCTCGGAGAGCTGCGCATGGCGGCAGCGCATGGAGCTCGCCAGGCGCCGCATCTGCTCGACGAGCTCGAGCTGCGCCCGAGTCGCGCCGGGATCTGCGCCGGACTCGGCCCCGCTCCGCTCGATCAAGCGCGACCAGCGGGAGCCGTCGCTCGGCGAATACAGCAGCAGGCACTCGGCGGGCAGCCCGTCGCGACCGGCCCGACCGGTCTCTTGTTGGTACGCCTCGACTGACTTGGGCATCGTCGCGTGGATGACGAGGCGCACGTTCGAGCGGTCGATCCCCATCCCGAACGCGACGGTCGCGACGACCACGTCCAGCGTCTCGTTCGTGAAGCGCTGCTCGACGTCGTGGCGCTTCTTCGGAGAAAGCCCCGCGTGGTACGCCTCGGCGTCGATCCGCATCGAGACCAGCTCGGCGGCGAGCTTCTCCGTGTCCTTGCGGCTGAGGCAATAGACGATCGCGCCGCCGCCCTCACCCTTGGCGTGCATCGCCCGGATCGCCTCGGCGCCCTGCTCGGCGGCGTCCCTCCGCGCGCGCACGCGGTACGTCAGGTTGGGCCGATCGAACACACCGACGAGCACCTCCGGCTCGATCAGCCCGAGCTGGTTGGCGATGTCCTCGCGCACACGCGGAGTGGCGGTGGCCGTGAATGCCTGCACGCCGATGCCGGCGCCGCCGGCGATGCGCCGGAGTTCGGCGAGCTGCCGGTACTCGGGGCGGAAGTCGTGACCCCATTGGCTGATGCAGTGCGCCTCGTCGATGGCGATCGCGCCGAGGCGTCCGGACTGCGCAAGACGTCCGATCAGCGTGCAGAACCCGGGCGTGAGCGCACGCTCGGGCGCGGCCAGGACGAGGTCCAGCCCGTCCTCGCCGCCCGTGACGAGGCGCTCCTCGATGTTCTTCGCGTCTGCCCAGTCGACGTCCGAGTGCAAGGCCGCGGCCTGGTAGCCGCTGAGCTCCAGCCCTCGGACCTGATCGCGCATGAGCGCGATGAGCGGGCTGATGACGACGGTCGCCCTGCCGGTCACGAGCGGCGGGACCTGGTAGCAGAGGCTCTTGCCGCCCCCGGTCGGCAGGACGGTCAAGCAGTCGCGCCCCTCGACGCCCGCGCGGATCGCGGCTTCTTGGAGCGGACGCAGCTCGTCGTACCCCCACACCCGCTTGACGGCATCGTGGATGGGGTCGGTGGTGGTGGGTGCGGCCGGGGGGGTGAGGTCGTCGGGGGTCACGGGGTGGAGGGTAGCGGGTCTGTCGGTGTGTTGAACCCAGGAGCGGCGGCCTACCAGCGCGATGCCCGGAAGTGCTCCGCCAGCGGCACCTCGATGAACCCCGTCTCCGTGGCCGGGACCCAGTAGCGATCCTGCTCTAAGACGCGCAGGGCGAGATCCGGGCGCGGGACGATGCGCAGTGTGAGCCCCTGGGGCCGCCAGCGCCCCGCGCCGGTGGGCGCGAGCCGCGCCTTGAAGGCTGCGTACTCCTCGGGGGTCGCGTAGGTCGTTCCACGGACCCATGGCGGCACCGTCGCGTGGTAGATCAACCGGGCGTTCTCGTCGTAGACCTCCGCGTCGTACGCAAAGCAGAGGTCATGAGGATTCTCGTCGTCGTAGATCTCCAGCGAGGAGGTTGAGACGTAGCGACCCCCATGTGTCGCAACGCCGTACGTGAAGTGGATCTTGTCGAGCAGCCAGCGATCGATCGCGGGATCACGGACCGGCGTGATGATGCCGCCGTTGAACGCCTCTTCGCGATCGATCAGCCTGATCGTGTGGGTGCGGCTCAGGTGCTTGACCTTCGTGTACTCGTATGGCGAGTCGCAGCCGCGCCCGATCTTGACCTCGACGTTCAGAGTCAGCGTGGTCCAGTCGCCGTGCGCCGCGTCGAGCAGTGCATCGCCGGGGACATCGAGTGAGCCGCCGGTATGTCGGTTCTGGTGGAAACGGCAGCCGGAGAGGCCGACTCCGAAGTCGTACCAGACCAGGTCTTTGACCATGACCGACTCCCAGAGAACCCCGGCGGAGAAGTCAGGCCAGTCGACCGAGATCGCGATCGGCTCGCCGCGCGCCCACACGTCTCGGACCCGGATCAAGTCCCACACGCCCTCGTCGGTGAGGTCGAGCATGCGCCAGGCGAGGATGCGGTACTGCAACGACCCCAGGCGCTCGGTCGCGAGGCGGGTGCGGATCAGGCTCGCGCACGCGCGCCAGGGTTGCTCATCGGCGCCGTGCTCGCGCGGGTAGATGAGCACGACGAACGTGCTCGGCACCCACGCCGACCACCCCTCCTCGCGCCGTTCGTAGACGATCAGCCCATACGTCCCGCTGAAGAGCAGAAGCAGCCCAAGCCCTACGCGCCAGCGCCGACGCCGCGGACGGAGCATGACCCGTTCAGCCTGCGCGACCTTGCCGCATTCCGGGCAAACCCACCCGCCCTCCTCACGCTCGGGCAGCCCGTCCATCGAGTGCCAGCACTTGCGGCAGCGCCTCCTGCCACGCGCCCGGTCGCCGCGGAGCCCCGTCCACAGCAGCCACGCGCACAGCGGAGCGAGCACACCCCATGTGATCCAGATCACGAGGGCCATGGACCCAGGTTACATCGGTGATGCAAGCAGTGGTGGTCAGCACCCGCCAGGCGGGAAGTACGCGTTGACGAAGTCGAACCAGTCCTGGTCGTTCTGGTTGCCGTCGCTGTTGAAGTCGGACGTACCCTGCGGGCCGGTCTGCGTGAAGAAGTCGTTGACGAAGTCGAAGAAGTCCTGGTCGTTGACCTGGCCGTCGGAGTTCCAGTCCGCGGGGCAGGCGTTGACGATCGGGATGCACGGCGTCGAGATGGGCGTGCCCGAGCGGGCGATGACCGTCACGTCACCCGGGCCGGCGGTCGCCGAAGCGCCGATGACGATGGTCGAGGTGACGGTCGCGAGCAACAGCGGGATCTTCACGTGGGCTCCATCGCGGGGACGGTCGAGTCAATCCTACCTGACCTCCTTCGTTGTTCCACCATACTTGTGCTCGGCGTTCACCCGATCGGCCGCCTTGCGTGGTGCCTGGCAGGGATGTGGTAGGATGCCTTGCCCTGCGTGGGCTTTCGGAAGGAGCGCTCCATGCCCGGCTGGCTCCGCCCCGGCCCGGTCGCCTTGCTGTACGCGGGCGTCCTGATTGGCGTCGTCTTCATCGCAACGCCCGCGAAGTTCCTCGCGCCCACCGTGCCGATCGGGCAGCTCCTCGACGTGGGGCGTCAGACGTTCATCGTCTTCGGATGGGTGGAGTTGGCGTTCGGGCTCCTGCTGCTCGCCAGCGCAGTCAAGGCGGACCGGGCTGCTCTGGTCCTGGTCATCGGAGTCTGCGCGATCTCGCTGGGGGAGCACTTGGTGCTCCGCCCCATCCTCGACATCCGCGTCGGCGAGATCATCGACGGTGCCGACCCGACGCCGTCAAACGTGCACCACGTGTACGTCGCCCTCGAGGTCCTCAAGCTCGCATTGCTGATCGCGATCTGCGTCGGCTGCTGCGTCCGCAATCGCGGCGCCCGGTGGGGCGTTGAGCCCGGTGAGGCGCAGCACGCCTTAGTGGTGGGGGAGCGACGGCACGAGGAGCAAGCATGAGGTGGATGTGGACGATCGGGCTCGGGCTCGCAGCAGTGGCGTCGCAAGCGGTCGGGCAGGTCGAGGCCGAGAGCCCCTCGCGCCCGAACATCGTGTTCATGCTCGCGGACGACCAGTCTTGGAACGGGCTCGGCGTGGCCATGCACCCCGAGATCGCCGGCTCGCGGAGCTCGGGTATCGACACACCGAACATCGAGCGGCTGGCGCGTGAGGGTGTGCGCTGCAGCCGTGCGTACGCGCCGTCGCCCGTCTGCTCGCCGACGCGCGCCAGCCTCCTGACGGGTCGCAGCCCGGCGGCCCTCGGCTGGACGAAGGCCGGCCCGTCCCTGCGCGCACGCGACAACCCCAAGCTCATCCCTCCGACAAGCGCGCGCTCCCTGCCCGCCGAGGACTTCACGTACGCAGAGCTCTTGCGTCAGGCCGGTTACGCCACGGCCCACTTCGGCAAGTGGCACGTCGATGGCGGCGGCCCTGAGCGTCACGGGTTCGACGTGAGCGACGGGAATCTGGGCAACGAAGCCGCCCCGAAGTTCACCGACCCGAACCCGGTGGACATCTTCGGGATGGCGGAGCGCGCCGATGCGTTCATGGAGCGAGCGCACGGGGCCGGCAAGCCGTTCGTTCTCCAGCTCTCTTGGCATGCGCTGCACGCGCCGCAGAACGCGCTGAAGACCTCGATCGAGAAGTACGAGGCGCGCGGGCTGCGTGGACGCCAGGCGCAACGGGCCGCGCTCACGGAGGACCTCGACACGGGCGTTGGGCGCGTGCTCGATGCGATCGATCGGCTGGGCATCGCCGGCGACACGTACGTGCTCTACATGACGGACAACGGCGGGGGCGGCGGCACGGGTCGGAGCGGCCCGCTCACCGGACGCAAGGGGACCGTCTTCGAGGGTGGGATCCGCGTCCCGCTGATCGTGCGCGGGCCGGGCATCGAGGCCGGCTCCTGGTGCGACGTTCCCGTGATCGGGCAGGACCTCCACCCGACCTTCGCCGAGTGGGCCGGCATCGACGAGTTGCCGGCTCGTGTGCGTGAGGTCGTCGAGGGCGGGAGCATCGCGTCGGTGCTCACCGGAACGAGCGTGCGGGTCGAACGTCCGCGCGAGGGAATTGTGTTCCACTTCCCGCACTACCAGAGCGGGGAGACGCCGCATGCCGCGATCATGGTTGGGGAGCACAAGCTCATCCGTTTCTTCGAGACGGGCGAGGAGCGTCTGTTCGATCTGAGCAAGGACATTGGCGAGCGCAACGACCTGTCGTCGGGGCTCCCGGCGCGAGCCCGCGAGCTCGGCCGGATGCTGGACGCGTACCTCGAGGAGGTCGAGGCTGCACTGCCGACGCCGAACGGCGCGTATGATCCATCCCGCCCGACTGAGACCCGCGACGGGCGTCCGGGGACGGGTGAGCGCCCGGATCGTCCGCGGCGCCGAGAGCGAGGGGGCGCGGGCGGAGCGGGGTGATAGGCCGATCGGAGCAACGTCCATGGCAGACGCTTCCAACGTTCCGCTCCCGCTGGGTGAGCCGATGGCGGCCTCGGACCTGAGTGCCGTCGTCTCCGAAGCGGACATCCGGCGTCTCGTCGACGCGTTCTACGAGACGATCCGCGCCGACGGTGTGCTCGGCCCGGTCTTCGAAGCGCACGTCGACGACTGGGATGCGCACCTGCCGAAGATGTACGACTTCTGGTCCTCGGTCGTGCTGCGCACCGGTCGGTACGCGGGACGTCCGTTCGTCGCGCACGCGCAGATCCCCGACCTCGCGCCCGAGCAGTTTCAGCACTGGCTCGGACTGTGGGACGAGGCCGTGCGCGCCGTGATCCACGCGGATGCACACTTCGCGTTCAACGTGGCAGCGCAGCGCATGGCGGCGTCGATGGCGTCGCGACTGTTCTAGGGCACGTCTTCGGCGGGCGTGCGGCCCCGCGCGCCCCACGCGCCGCAATGACCCCTTAGGTGGCGTGCGCTGCTCCGTCGCGTGGTGATCGCCCGGGTTGCCGGTCCACAGGAACGCATAGGTGTCTGGGCGGGGCCTGGGACCTAGTCCTCCTGATCGATGAGCTCGAGCATGGCCTCGCCTATGGCGCGCCCGATGCGCCCGTACCAGATCCCGCTCCCGTAGTAGTGGTACGGATAGTCCGAGCCGACCTTGGCCCACTCGTCCCGGTGATCCTCCCAGCCCTCGAAGAGGCGCTCGGCCTCCTTGTCCACGAGCTCGTCGGTCCGGATCGCACGGACCGTCCCATCGAACTCGGGCTTGTCGTTCATCGCCAACTGAGCGTCTTGGACGCTCCGCATGCGCTCGTTGGGTTCCTCGGACCCGTTCTGGCCCATGACTCCGATCACGACGGGCAGGTCCGGTGCGTCCAGCTCGGAGCGCACGTCGTTGATCAGGTGCTCGAGGTTAGTCTCGTACTCTTCCGGCCCGAGCCCCCACATGTCGTTCCAGCCCTGAAACCAGACGAACCCGGTCAACTCGGCGCGCGCGCCCGCGAGTTCGGGGAAGACGCTCCCGGGGTTGTCGAGGACGGGGCGGATCTCATTGAGCATCGCACGGTACGAGGAGCCGTAGGACGCGAGGATGTCATCGCGCGTCGGCATCGGGTCGGTGCGCCCCTCCTTCTCGTTGCGCTCGCGCACCCGCTTGCGTGCCTCCTCGAGCTTCTCCTGGATGAACGACTCGCGCGCCTGCCCCGACGACGGCGGACGGAAGCGCTCGTACAGCGAGTGCCCACCCCAGGCGGCCTTGACGAGCACGACAGGCTCGTCGAAATGGTCCCCGAGGATCCACCCCAGCTCGAGCTCGAGGCCGGTGTGCCCACGTGCGCCGTAGCCGATCGTCAGCGGCCCGCTCCGATCGAGGAACTTGATCACCACGTCGTCGCGCTCGATCCACCCGTTCTCATCGCGGAGGTGGTCGTAGTGGTCGCTGGTCTCGGGAGCGGTTGCCTGCGACTCGAGCAACTCCGTGCTCGCGTGGCCCACCATGTTGGACTGGCCGGCGAGGAGGACGACCCTGACGACCGGTGCCTCCTCGGGTGTGTCACGTTGGGCGAATGCGGGCTGGACGAACGCGGCGACGGCGCCCGCGATCACGAGACGGCTCAGTGTGGATCGGATGCTCATCGGGGTCTCCTCCGTGCGACCCACGATACCGCGCGGGTCAGCTTCGCAGTAGGCTTGGCCGAGGAGGTGCCCCCGCATGCCGATCGACGCCGCACATTCGACGGGCAACGAGTGGGAACGACGCTACGGGTACTCCCGGGCCGTCCGTGCCGGCGACCTGATCGTGACCACCGGCACCGTGGCGCTCGACGAGGCGGGTGCGCCGTTCGCGCCGGGCGATGCCGAGGCTCAGGCGGCACGCGCACTCGAGATCATCGAGGGTGCCGTCCGCCAGCTCGGGGCAACGCGAACCGACATCCTCCGCACACGCTTCTATGTGACCGACATCTCACGCGCGGACGAGTTCGGGCGTGCCCACAGCGCGTTCTTCGGCGAGCACCGCCCCGCGCTGACCATGGTCGAGGTCGCGCGGCTGATCGACCCAGCCTTCCTTGTCGAGATCGAGGCGGAGGCGACGGCGACCACGTAGCCAAGAGGAGCGAGGCGGTGCTCCATGATCGAGGCGCATCGATGGGGAGACGATGACCGGGAAGCCAACCGACAGGACCAGGGGACCGAAGCTGCTCTCCGGCGGGAATCCGCAGATCCCCAAGGCCGACGGTGATGCGCCGGTGCAGGACTACATCGCGGCCATGCCCGGGTGGAAGAGCACCATCGGGCGACAGCTCGACGCGTTGGTCGTCAAGCTCGTACCGGATGTCCGCAAGGCGGTGCGCTGGAACTGCCCGTTCTACGGTATCGAGGGACGTGGCTGGTTCTTGAGTCTGTACTGCTTCACGAAGTACGTGAAGCTGACGTTCCACAACGGTGCATCGCTCGACCCGCCGCCCCCCATCGACTCCAAGCACCCGGCGGTGCGTTACTTCAAGATCCTCGAGGGTGAGCTGCTCGATGAGGCGCTGCTCGCCAGTTGGATCAAGCAGGCGGCGGCTCTACCCGGTGAGCAGTGCTTCTAGTCGGTGGCTCAGGCGTGGCGGCTCGTGTTCAGCCCGCCGGGTCCCTCCCGTAGAAGCCCACGAACTGTCCGTACAGCTCCGGGTGGTCGCGCTTGAGTGCTCCGGGACGCTCGAAGAAGAGCTCGGTGACGACAGCGAAGAACTCCGCCGGGTTCGTCGCGCCATACGCGTCGATCGTCGTGTGATGCCCTCGGTGGATGTCCTGGATGAGCCGCTCGTATTCGCCTCCGAGCACGCGCGCCCAGTCGCGGTAGCTGGAGGCCGATCTCAACGCGGGGGCGCCCTCCATCCCGCCCCATTCGCCGTCGAGCTGGTGCGCGAACTCGTGCAGCACGAGGTTCCGGCCGTCATCGTCGATCGCGGCACCGTGCACGACGTCGGACCATGACAGCACCAGCGAGCCGCGGAACCACGACTCGCCCAGGCGGGCCTGGCGCCCCTCGGTGATGGTCCCGTCGGGGTTGCGCCGCGTGGTCGGGGCGAAGTACCCGTGGGGGTAGACGTGGATGGTCTTGAGGGTGGGGTAGTAGTCCGTCTCGCGGTGCATGAGCAGCAGCGCGGCCTGGGCGGCAATGGTCACGCGGATCTCGTCGGTGATCTCGAGCCCGTTCAGGCCGACGAATCGCTTCTCGGCCAGCAGGATCTGGACGATCCCTCCGAGCTCACGCCGATCGGCGCCGTCCATGTCGCGCACGAGCGGGACGCGCTTGTCGATGATCGCCCACCAGGCGTCGGGCAGGGGGGTGCTCTTGAGCTTGGGGCGTCGTCGTCGTCGGAAGAAACCAAACATCGGTGGACCCTCGGCCAGTGACCGCCCCAACATGCGCGAGCCAATCGTGCGCCTTAGCCGCGGCCGCTGGATCGAATCGTTGCGCCCGTGTCCCGGCGAAGCGGCGAGCCTGCCCGTGGACATCTCGGGGAGCCGGCACCCGATCGGGCACACGCTCCAAAAACGAACAGGCCCGCATCACATCGACGCGGGCCTGACGGGAAGCTCCCCGAGTAGGACTCGAACCTACAACCTAGCGGTTAACAGCCGCTCGCTCTACCATTGAGCTATCGGGGAATCGGGATCGGACGAAGGCCGCGAGCAGCCTCCCGACTCCAGGGGCAAGGGTATCCAGGCCCCACCATCGGTCAAGGTGAACGCCCGGTTCGCTGGGCTTGGCGGGTTCCCGTGCAATTCTGATTCGAGGGTCCCCGGGACGGGGGTCCCGCACCGTACACGAGCGGGCGCGAGCTCCCGCCTGGGATCGCCTGAATGGCGTCCGGATGGCCCGGGGGCCCGTGTGCCCGCCGACTCACTGGCTCGCGCGGATGGGGTACCTGCTGAGCCAGCCGTCGGCCGACCAAGGTCCGCGCCCCCGCTCGGCGTCGTCCGACGTTCTGCCTCCGCTCGTTCGGTGCTGTCGAGCGCTCCACCTTCGACGAGGATCACGGGGCTGGTCAGGGGTGCGCCGAATCTGCAGAACGGCGGACACCTCTGGGCACGTCGCGCCCGTGATACGTGGTGTATCGGGCGCGTGAGATGGGCGCACATCCGCGCACTTTCCCGACCGCTTCGGCCTCTTCCCTGCCGCCCATCTGCAAGGATGTGTGTCAGCGGGCGCTTCGCGGGCCCGGCACTCACTTGGGAAGGGAATCGCCATGCGGATCCGTCACGGAGTCGTCGCTTCGGTGTTCATGCTGCTGATCGGGGTGGGCGCGGGAACAAGTGCCGTGCCCATGCCGGATGCGGACGCAGCCGCCCAGCCCGGCGTGCGCGACCTCGAGCGTCAGCGTCCCGCTCGCCCGATAGGCGGGACGGCACGCCTCTGGTGGTGGGACAACATCGGCACCACCTCCACCGACTTCGCCTACCACCGCGGGATCGGCCTCGACCCCAAGGACCACAGGCCCGAGCAGGGACGGCGCCCCGCCACGAAGTACGCCGGCATGATCAACGGCGGGTGGGCGTGGTACATCGGCAGCTTCCTCGCGCCGGCCGGCAACCCGCCCGCGATCATCCGCAACCCGTTCGGCTCGACTCCCTGGGTGCGCACCGCCGACGAACGCGGCAAGCTCGAGGTCACGACCGCGTTCCGCTTCGAGGATGTCATCGACGCGCTCGACGACGACCGCTTCTCGTTCCTCTTCGATGACTGGGTCGAGGCCTGGGGCGCTTATCCCAACGATGTGATCTTCCATATCGGCACCGCCGACGACCGCGAACTCTCCGACGTCGAGCTCGCGCGCGTCGTCAAGATCTTCGTCGACGTCGCCAAGCGTCGAGAGCTCCTGCGCAGCAAGCATCGCGTCTATGTCTGTCTCGATCACTCGCAGTGGTTCGACCCTTTCCACCCGGACGCGGAGAAGACGCCCAGCGCGAACCCGATCGAAGGGCAGCAGTTCCGGTCACGCCGCACGAAGATGCAGTCCGCCATCGTCGCGCAGATGCTCTCGAGCCAGGGCGTCGGCGTCTTGACCGAGGCCGTCCCCATCGCCGAGCAGGAGGACGCGGCGTCCTACTGGTCGCACTTCGGTGTCGCGTTCCGCCCGGGCCTCGAGACCCCGAAGGGGCACGGCACGCCGATGAGGCTCGACCGCTTCGAGGGGCTCGTCCTCGCCTGGTACCTCCCGAAGTTCCTCGGGGACGACACGGAGGAGAACTACCGGAGCGTCCTGCGCGGCGCCAGTGAGTACGGCAACGTGAGTGTTCCGCCCTACAAGGTGGGCGGGAACGACCGGTTCCGGCGCCTGGCCGCCGACGTGGCCCTCCTCGATCGGCGTCTGCGCGAACGACGTCGCTGATTCGGGAACAAGACCCGGCCCACGGCTCTTCACCCGGCGGAGACGCCCCCAATCAGGAGCCGTGCGATGTCTAATGGAACGACCGATGCCCCCGCCGCCACCCAGACCGGATCACCGGGCAAGGGCCTGCTGATCGGGAGCTGGGTCGCCCGGCTCGTCGCGGCCGGCATCTTCGCGATGGGCGCGATCCCGAAGTTCACCGGCAACGCGGGCATGCTCGTCGACGCCCTCGCCGACTACGGCGGCAAGACGGCCGTTCTCGGCATCGGCGTCGGCGAGGCGATCGCGATCGTCTTGCTGCTGATTCCCAGAACGGCGCTCTTCGGCGGCGCACTCGGTGTGCTGCTGATGCTCGGCGCGGTCGGGAGCCACGTTGTCGGCCCGGTCGGCATGGAGGGCGATGCGGGTGCGATGTTCCCGCTGGCCGTGGTCGCGCTGCTTGCCAGTGGGGCGACCGTCGGTTTCGAGCTCAAGCGACGCAAGGGCTGAACCCGGTGCAAGCGCACCTCACGCCCCGTTGGCCTGCGCCCGCTCGGAGTCGGCTGGTGGTGAGGTGGGGGGCGCAGTCGGCGGGGCGGTGGGGGGGTGCTCCGGCGCCGGCCCGCTCCCGTCGGCAGCGCGTTGGAGCGCGCCGCGGACCTCGCCCCGGATCGCCTTCGGGCATCGCACTCCGGCGTCGAGCAGGCGGGCGCCGACCGTGCCGTTCGGGTTGACGCGCCGGACACGCACGCGTGCCCAGACGTCGCTGACTGGCTTGAGCTCGATCTGAACCGGTCCCTCGAACTCGATGAAACGGTTGGTCTCACCGATGTCGTCGCTCTGCTTGAAGCGTGTGCGCCCCACCCCGCCGGGCACGAAGATCAGACGTTCGACATCGCTGGACGCGCTGCCCTTGCCTGTGAGGAGCAGGAGCGTGACGGCCCCGATGAGGGCAACGACCGCGCCCAGGAAAAGGGCGTAGGCGCGCACGATGAACAGCATGACGCCGAAGCCCTGGCTGATCACGATCGCGTCGATGATGACGAAGGCCCACAGCAGCTTGCGCCACAGCGGTGTCGCAGCGCGGGCTGTCTGGACCGTTCCGCACAACGCGACGGCCTGGCTCATATAGAAAAGGCCGCACTCGGGACAGTGCCCGGGTGCGGCCAGTGTTTCGATGTCATACCCGCAGCGCAGGCAGTGATTGGGGTGGTCGAGCAGCTCTGGTTCGGGCAGGTGCCGTGCCACCGTTGGTGCCCGGCCCTAAGCCGCGGCCGGTCCTTGGTACTGGGCGCTGCCGAAGCCGAGGATGCAGTAGAAGATCGGGCCGAGCAACCACAGCCCGATCCCGAAGCCCACACCCTTGCCGAAGGACTTGGCGACGTCGATCGAGACGATCGCCGCGATGACGATGCTGACGATCGGGATCAGGAAGAGGATCACCCACCATCCGGGGCGCCCACCGATCTTGCAGAGGAAGTAGAGGTTCACGATCGGGATGATCGCGAGGATGCCCGGCTGTCCGGCCTTGGAGAAGGTCATCCAGAGCCCGGCGATCACCAGGACGATGATCGCGAGCCAGATGAGGAGCACCAGGATCGCGGCGATGCCGCCGCCGCCGCCTGAGTTCTGAGCAAGCGCCGTGAGCATGGTCAACATGAGGGGGTCTCTCCGAATCGTGTTCCGATCGGGCGCGCTCCGCGCCGGAGCCCGCCGTGCTGGGTCACAAGAGTACCAAGATCACCCATTTGCATGCGCGGAGCGATCGCGCAGGACGAAGATGCGGCCTACGAACGCCATGTTCCGGGGGCATGCCGACCCGCTCCTACCGTCACTCCGCGCTCACGCGCGAAGCCTCAGCCGGCAACGCGATGGATCTTCTCGGCCTTGATGATCAGCACGGCCTCGCTTGGGCGCGCATCGACGGTTCCGACGACCACGATCTCGTCCGTCTCTTTGAAACCGTGCTCCTTGAGGTCGATCGCGAGCGTCCGCCCCGACGCGTCCACGAGCTGGACCGTGGCGTTGTTCGCCTGCTTCGACTCCGGCGTCTCGCAGCAGTAGTCCCACGGGGTCGGGCACCCGTCGTGGTCCTTCTCCGAGCAGGTGGGAATGGCCATGTCCATCATGATGAAGACCGCCGAGTCAACACTCATCGGCTTGACGGAGCCCCCGATGCGCCCGCGGACGACGACGCGATCACCCTCCGCAGCGGTCTGCTTCAGCGCCGCGACCTCGACGGCATCGGCCGGCATGTCCGCTAGCATCCAGGTCGGTGAGCCGCTCGACGGGCTGTCACCCTTCTCGCTCGAGCAGGCGCACAGGGCGAGGCAGGCGGCCATCAGAACTGCGAAACGTGTCTTCATGGGAAACTCCTTGGTCATCGGATGGTGTCTCGGTGTGTGCAGGTGTCAGTGTGATTTGAGTGCGATTGGAATGGGCAGACGCAGGCACCGGATCGCCGGTGGGGCCGCCCCGATGAAGCCGACCAGCAGCCCGCCCGCGACGCCCGCCAGCAGCACCGGCGCATCGAGCGTGAGCGCGAACGCGCCCATCGAGAATCGGACGGCCAGCCCGTCGAGCAGCGCAAGCCCGATGACGGAGCCGATCAGGATCCCGCAGGCGCTCGCGAAGACCGACTCCTCCGTCAGGTTCAGGACGATCGCCGGACGCGTGAAGCCCAGCGACTGGAGCATCCCCACCTCGCGCACGCGCGCGGCGAACGACGCGTACATCGTGTTCAGACCCCCGAGCAGCCCGCCCAGGGCGATCAACGCGGCAGTGATCATGATCATGATGCGGATCGGGCGGTAGAACGCCGCGATCGAGCTGTAGTAGTCGGCTTCTCGCAGGGCCGCGATCTCAAGGTCGAGGCGGCTCTTGGCGAACAACTCGATGTCGGCGAACGACCCGCGTTCGGGGTCGAGCGTGATGACGACGCTCGAGACCGAGGCCTCGCGCTTGGTCGCGATCTGCAGATCCGTCAGCGGGAGCCAGATCTCCGCGTCCATCACCGTGCTCGGCGCGCTGAACCGACCGACGATCGTCCAGTCGCGGCTGTCAAAGTGCAGTGTCCGGCCGACGTCAACACGCTCATCGGGAAGTCCCAGGCGCGTCGCCGCAAGCGAACCGACCATCAGCTCGTCCTCACCGGCGCGTGGCGGGCGCCCCTTGATGATCTCGACTTCCGGGTGGACCAGGAGCGCGACCGGGCGCACGCCGCGCATGACCGCGGGTCGGTCCTCCTCAGCGCCCTCGTGCGTGCGCACGGGCAGGGCCATGTTGATCTCGGGGGAGACGAACTCGACGTTGCCTTCCTTGCGGATCCCGCGCACGCTGGCGCTGGCGATCGAGGCAACGCTCGCGTCGATCTGCGAACGCTCGAGCGCCTCCTCGCTCCCGATGCCGAGCAGGATCACGTTCTCGTGCAGCGCGCTCTCCTGCGTCAGCGTCAGCTGCATCCCGCGCACGAACCCGCCGGCAGCCAGGATGAGCAAGACCACCAGCGCGGAGCCGACCAGCGATGCCACGAGGCGCACACGGCTCCTGCCGAGGTTCCGAAACGCGTACTCGAAGGGCAGCTGTCTCACGCGTTCTCCCTCACACGGCCCTGAAGCAAGAGGCGATCTCGCGACGCGACGCCTGAACCGCCGGCACCAGTCCCGCCACCACGCCGAGGCTGCCGCAGATCAGGAGGCCCGTCAGGATGAGCCCCCAGCCTGCGGTGATCGGGATCGACTGGCCCTCGACCGAGAGCGCCAGCCCCGCCTGCGACGCCACCATCACGGCACCCGCGGCCCCGACAACCCCGCCGACGATCGCGATCAGCACGCCCTCGCCGATGATCAGACCCGCAACCAACCGCCCCCGGTACCCGAGCGTCTGCAAGACGGCATGCTCGGCGATGCGGCTCTGCACGCTCAGCACGATCGCATTGCCGACGAGTGCCAAGACAGCCAGCAGGCAGCCGAGCCCGAGCCAGTTCGCGAAGCCGACGAGTTCGATGATGTCATCCGCGATGGACTGGACGAACGCCTTCTCGGTGAACGTGGCCGTGGGCTCCTGCGCCGTGCGGAACATCTTGTCGATGGACTCAGCGACCGGGTCGAGCAGGGCCGCCTCGCGAACCTTGACGTTGAACTGCGTCACGATGCCCAGCTGGTCGCGCCCGGCGAGCTGCACGAACTCCAGAGCCGTGTACGCGACGTTCTGGTCCTGCGGATCTTCTGACCGGATCACGCCCGCGACGTACGTTGTGATCCCTGCTGCATCGAACGTCATGCCGGGGCTGAGCCCACGTCGTGTCGCGAGCGTCTCACCAACCAGCGACGCGTCAGTGCGCCGCTTCCAGTCCTCGATCGAGCCAGAGATGAGCTCGAGCATGCCCTCGCGCTCGCGGAGGAAGTCCTCCTTCGGCACGCCGCGGAATGTCACGACGTCGAGGCTCGTGCGGCAGTTGTTGACGACGACCTTGATCGGCACGGCGCTCTCGACGCCCTCGATCCGCTCGATCCTGGCTTGGTAGTCCTGCGGGAGCTGGCTGGTGGCCGGACAGAAGCGGTCCTTGCGGTACACGACGAGCGTGGTGTCGTCGGCGGTGGCGCGGGTGGCGCGCTCGACGCCCTGCTGCATTGCCTGGACGGACGTGAACAGGAACATCGCGATCGCGATGCCCAGACCCGTCAGGATCGTGCGCACGCGGTGGCGCGTGACCTGCTTGACGATGAGCGGGAGGAACCGGAGCGGGTTCATGCGGGCGCTCCTTCCAGGAGCTGGCCTTGCTCGACGAGGCGTCCCTTGTCCAGGTGCAGCGTCCGCTTGGCGTACTCCGTCGTGTGCGGGTCGTGCGTGACCATGATGATCGTCTTTCCCAGCTCGCTGTTGAGCTGCTGGATCAGCTGCATGACGGCATGGGCGCTCGGCTTGTCGAGGTCCCCCGTCGGCTCGTCGGCGACCAGGATCGGCGGGTCGGTCACGATGGCGCGGGCGATGGCGACGCGTTGCTCCTGCCCGCCGGAGAGCTGGCGCGGGAAGTGGTCGTGCCGGTCCGCGATGCCGACTCGCTCGAGCGCCTCACTGACGAGTTGCTGGCGCTTGCGCCGGGAGTGCCTATGCAGCAACAGCGGAAGCTCGACGTTCTCGAAGGCTGTGAGCACCGGAACCAGGTTGTAGAGTTGGAAGACGTAACCGACGTTGTCCGAGCGCCAGGCGGCGAGCTTGCCGCGCGAGAGCGTCGAGATGTCGAGCCCATCGATCGTGAGCGATCCGCGCGTGGGCGAGTCGATCCCGGCGATGAGGTTGAGCAGCGTTGTCTTGCCGCTCCCACTGGGTCCCATGAGCGCGAGGAAGTCGGCGTGCGGGACGTCAAGGTCCAGCCCGTCCAGCGGGCGGATGATGTTCTCACCCTTGCGGTACTCCCGCGTCAGGTCGCGGCACTCAATCAACGTCATGACGCATCCCTCCCGTTCACCTCGGCGGCACGTACACGCACCCGCTCGCCCTCGCTCAGCTCGATGTCGGTCGTCGCCAGCAGGTCGCCCGGCGTGAGCTCCGTCGAGCGGACGAGGGCCCAGCCCCCGCGTTCTTCGTCGATGGTGATGGTCACGGGCGAGGCGACGCCGCGTTCCCCGCGACGATCGCGGATGACCCAGGCTCGTCCATCGGACCCGATGCAGTCGAGCGAGACGAGGACGGGCCGCGCCGGTGCCGTCGTAGGCGTGGGATCAGCGTTCGCGCCCGCCTGCCCATCGGCGAGGAACTTGACGCGTGTGAGCATCTCCGGGCGCAGCAGCGGCGAGGGATCGATCACTCGGACCTTGACCTGCAGGGTGTTCTTCTGCAGGTCCGCTTCGTGCGTGATGCGAGTCACCTCGCCGGCGAACGTCGCGTCAGGAAGCACATCCACGACGACCCGGCACGACTGGCCCTCGAAGACGTGTGCCGCATCGGCAAGCGGGACGTCGACGCGCACCTGGATCTTTTCCGGGTCGTACAGGTGCAACAGGTGCGCCGAGTGCGGACTGTCCATCATCGTGATGGCCTTGTCTCCCGGCACTTTCAGGCGACGCTGCACGAAGCCACTGATCGGCGCGACGATCGTCATCCGTTCCATGCGGAGCTCGGCCTCCGCGAGTTGGACACGCGCCTCGGCGAGATCCGCCTCGGCGCGGGCGAGGTTCGCGATGCTCGCGTCCAGCGCGCGGCGCTCCATGATCCGGAGCTCCGCGTTCTCGCGGGCCGCGGCAAGCTCGGCCTTCTGGCGCTCACGCTTGGCCTCGAGAATCGCCCCGCGGGCCGCCAACGCCTCGACACCCGATGCCTGAGCCTCGACACGCTTGGCCAGGATCACGACCTCGATCGGATTGGCCGCCCCCGTTCGTGCGGCTTCGTTCAGGCGATCGAACTCTTCACGCAGGCGCTCTAGCACCGCTTGCTCGGCCGCAACCAGCGACGGGAGCTGCGCAAGCTCGCCCTCGGTCTCCCCCAGCGCCCCTTCGGCGACGCCCACGGCTCGCGTCCGCTCCACTGGGTGCTCCCAGTCCGTGCGAGCGGCCGTCTCGTTCGCCTTCGCCAGCGCAACGGCGGCCTCGGCGGCGCGAAGCTCGGCCTCAGCCCGCTGCAGGGAGAGTTCGGCGTCATCAGCGACCAGCCGAGCGACGACCTGTCCTTTCTCAACGCGCTCCCCCTCGAGGACGAGCATCTCATCGACGATGCCGTCGGCCAGCGCGGCGGCAGCGATGAAGAACGGGTCGGCCTCCAGCCACCCGGGCGCCTGCACGCTCTGGCCCGTCCCGCGACGCTGCGGCGTGCCCTCTGTCGCGTTCGACTGCTCGGTCGCGGGCGCTTCGGTCGCGGCGAACAGCACGGGCCGGACGCTGACCGGCGTCGCGCCGCGGAGCACGCTCCGTGCGCTCACAAGCAGCACCATGCCGACGCCGAGCGCGACGAGCGCTGGGAAGACGATGTGCCGGATCGTGCGCCGCGGGCGGATCGTTCGCGCCGGCGCGTCTCCCGACGCCTGCGGCGCGGGGGCATGTGGGGACATGGGGGATCTCCTGAGTGGATGCGGCCTTGGGGTGCGCACGCGACAGCGCGCGCACCGGTCCTACGGCATTCACACTCAGGCTTGTGGCGGGCGGAGCAGCCTGTCGGCGTCATCCACGGGGTGGAGCACCTTCAGCGTCTCCGGAGCCGCTCGGGGCGGGCTCGAGAGCTTCGGGAGCAGCGTGCGTTGGCGAGCCAGGAGTGGCTTGCCCCCGCAGCAGAAGCAGTTCGTGCAGTCGCACGAGCCGGGGCACCGCTCACCCGGCTCCTGATCGCTCTCGCCCTCGTCGCTCGCGGCATCGGCCTTGTCGGAGCAGCACAGCCCGCAGCGGGCGACGCTGGGGGCTTCGTCCACCTGCGCCTCGACCAGCACCTCGCTCGTTGCCGTCTCGCCCTGAGCGCAGCAGCACGAGCCAGCCCAGGCGTAGGGTGCGCCGAGGGCGAGGATCGTCAGCCAGACGAGCAGGCGGGTTGGGAGCGAGTGCTGCATGGACGCTGTGATTCTACAACGCGGATGGGCCGCAGACTCTTGCATCGGCCAGTCAGATGGGCGTTCTGAGGCGATTGTGGGGGGTCGAGGGGAGGTGAGGGGATCATCCCAGGGCCCCTGGGGGCACTAGCACCCCGGTGGTGGTCCGAAGAAGCAGTTGGTGAAGTCGAACCAGTCCTGGTCGTTCTCGAAGGTGTCCTGGTTGAAGTCGAACTGTCCCTGCGGGCCAGCCTGGCTGAAGAAGTCGTTCACCCAGTCGAAGAAGTCCTGATCGTTCAGATCGCCGTCCTGGTTCCAGTCGCACGGGCAGCCCGCGATCGCACGGGCCGCACCCGAGGTGACCCGCAGGTTCGTGAACACGACTGCGCCCTCCCCCGCACTCCACGGCGTTGAGACGGTCCCGAAGATCGGAACGCTCACCGTGTCGCTGCGGATGAAGAAGCTCACCAGCATGTCGACGCCGGCCCAGTTGTCGTGAACACTCGAAGACGCGAACGTCGTCGTGTTCGTCGGCGCGATCGCTCCCGTCGGCCCGATGCCCACGGTGATGGCGCCGGTGTCCGCGTCGTACGCGGCATGCATCGATCCCTCGAGGCTCGACGCACTTGCCGAGACGGGCGGGAAGATCAGCCCCGCGACGGTGGAGTCATTGACGCGTGCCGCGCCGCCCGCGGGCCCCGCGATGGGGATCGGCGCTGGCAGCCCGTCCTGCGTGACGAACGCGACGCCCGCGGAGTTCACGCCCGAGCCGTCCTCACCGATTCCGAAGCCGAAGCTCAGCCCGGCGTTCGCACCCGTGAAGTCGGCGTCGTAGTCGATGGCGACGGAGAAGCTGGCGGCCGGATCGAACGCAAAGCCGGACGTCGAGAGTGCAGCCGTATCGGCGTCGACGGACTGGTATCCGATGTCGGTCCCGGCCGGGACGACGCCCGGAGAGGCATCGGCGGCTGTGAGGGTGATCGAGGTCGGCGAATCGACCGTGGAGCCGAAGGAGGGGCTGGCCGGATCCTCAACAAGCGTCCAGGTGGTCAGATCGGCGATGTCCGAGGGGCCGGCGCCGGCGACGCACGCCGCAGCGTCGAGGACGACTACAAGGGCGAGCAGAGTGACGGGCTGACGTGGCATCGCTCCAACGAGCCTACTCGCGCCCGTCGCCCAGCCAAAGGCATCGAACCGATTGCGGCGGTGTTCGGGAACCACCCCGCGCCAGTGCCGCGTTGCGGCGCCGGACCCATCAAGCGGCGAGTTTGAAGACGACCCAACATCCGGCCAGCAAGAGGGCGGCCCGCCTCAGGCCATCAACCTGCGCGCTGGCGGTCCGATTGGTCAGGCACCAAGTGGCGAAGTGCTCGCAGTTCCAGTCGAGCAGGTCGTAGGCAGGGGCCCCGCTCGTCAATGCCGCTTGGACGTTGCTGAGGACCTGCTTGGGTGAGCAGGCGTCCGGGTGGTAGACGATCTCGATCGGCGCGCCCTGTGCGAAGTCCGCCAGCCTGACCAGTCGCACCCTTCCGCCGTCTCCTGGCTTCGCGAGTTCGGCGACGAGCGCCCGACCTCGAAAGACACCAATGTAGACGCCATGGTGGGTGTAGAAGCTCCGCCTGACTCTGATGTGCTGGCCAGGGCGGAGGCCGGCTGGTTCCAGGGTGCTCATTCAGGTATCCTCTCAATAGCGTCGATGAATAGTACAGCGATTATACTGCACAATTGTGAGTGTGCAACAGTGAAGATCCAACTCCATGGCGAGAGAGTCCGCTCGATTCGCAAGGCCTTGAACCTGTCGGTCCCCCAGTTCGCGACGGTGGTCGCGGTGCACCCTGGCACGGTGCACCGGTGGGAGTCGGCGGCCGGGCCGGTCTCGATCGACGGGGTTGCCGCGGGGGTGCTCTCGGCGCTCGATCAGCGGGTTGCAGGGGATGCCAAGGCCGATTCCGACTTCCAACCCGATGAAGTCGGGCGGAAGGTCGTCAGGGCGCTAGTGCTGGGGGGGGCCCTGGTCGCGCTTGGGCTGCTGATCGAGGAACTCGTGGGCGACGGGGATCGCTAGACGAGTTCAAAGCGGGCGATCGGACTCGAACCGACAACATTCAGCTTGGAAGGCTGACGCTCTACCAATTGAGCTACGCCCGCGTCGGGAGCATCGTAGCCCGTGAGCGATCTGGCGGCGCGCTCATGACGCGGACGCTGCGTGCGAAGAGGCTGCCATGAGAAACGCCCCGTCCGGGCGGCTGGCCAGGACGGGGCGTGGGCTGTTGGTCGATGATCGTGTGGCGTGTGGAACGCCACTGGGTCAGATCACTGGCACTCGGCCGGCGGGTTGAAGAAGCAGTTGGTGAAGTCAAACCAGTCTTGGTCGTTGTCGTTCCCGTCGCCGTTGAAGTCGAAGTTGCCCTGCGGGCCGGTCTGGGTGAAGAAGTCGTTGGCCCAGTCGAAGAAGTCCTGATCGTTGAGGCTTCCGTCGGCGTTCCAATCGCAGGGGCACTCGGCATCCTCGCAGACGTCGAGGATACCGTTGCTGTTCGCATCGAGCGCCGGGTTCTTGGCGATCTCGCAGGCGTCGGGCTCGTTGTTCATGTCGCAGTCATCGGCGGTGAAGCCGGCGGTGTTGTCGGCGACGATGCGCCAGACCTGCCCGAGCGTGTGGTCGACGACGTAGAGCTCGCCGAGGTTGTCACGCCCGAACGAGGAGACGCGGCTCGCGCCGTTCGTCGGGTGCACCTCGCCGGTGCGCACGGTGAAGTCGGTCGCGTTGCCGGCCCCGTCGAACTTGATCGACCAGGCGCGCTGGGTCAGGAAGTCGGCGTAGAAGTAGGTCCCGTCGAGTTCAGGGATCGCGCACCCGCGGTAGATCATCCCGCCGGTGATCGACAGGCCGACGCCGTGGTTGTACGTCTGCTTGGGGAAATCGAGCGTGCCCGCGCCGGGGCAGCCGCCGGTCGTGATGTACAGGTTGTTGCCCTCGTAGCAGCGCCATCCGTAGTTCTTCCCGCCCTCGTAGCCCGCGTCGCCGGGCCCTGCGCCCGGCGCGGACGCGAACTGGAGGTTGATCTCCTCGATGACGTCCTGGCCGACGTCGGCGGTGATGAGGTTGCCGTTGGCCGGGTCGATGTCGTTGCGCCAGGGGTTGCGCAGGCCGTACGCCCAGATCTCGTCGGCGCCGGCGGCGCTGGCGAAGGGGTTGGTCGAGGGGATGGCGTAGTTCTTGTTGGGGTCGCTCGGGAAGTCGTCGTTGTCGACGTCGATGCGCAGGATGTTCCCGAGCAGCGTGTTCGTGTTCTGCGAGTTGTTGAATGGGTCGTCGCGGGCGCCGCCGTCACCGGTGCCGATGTACAGGTACCCGTCGGGACCGAAGTCCATCCAACCCCCGTTGTGGTTGTTGAACGGCTGGTTGATCGTCATGACGATCTGCGACCCGGTCAACGGGGTGAACAGGGGGCTCGTTGCGGTGTAGCGCTCGACCACGGTGTTGCCGGCGTTGTTGGTGTAGTTGACGTAGATGAACCCGTTGTTCTGGTAGTCGGGGTGGAACGCCATCCCGAGGAACCCCTGCTCGTCGAAGAGCTGGTTCGACGTGCCGACGCGCGTCGTGATGTCCAGGAACGAGAGCGGCTGGATCACGCCGCCGTCGATCACGCGGATGCGCCCGCGCTTCTCGGCCACGTACAGCCGGTCGAAGTCGCCGGGCGCCTGGGCCATGTCGACGGCCCGCGAGATCCCGCCCACGACGAACTCGAGCCCGAGCGACTGCGCGGACGCGGTCTGCGGGGCGAGCATCGTGCACGCGGCGCCGACAATCGCTGCGGCGCCAATGAGGGTGGTTGAACGGTTGGCCATGTCATCCTCCGCGTAGGGGGGCGTTGGGTGCTGGGTTGGTGCGTTTCCGCGGCGCCCGCCGAGTGCGGGCCCCGGGCGGGCACAGAACTGGCCCGGTCGCCTGACCATACGTGCCTGATTGACCCCAGTTCCGGCGTTTCTGGGGGGTTTCCATCACTCCAAAGGGGGTGGACCTGCTCGGCGGGGCTTCCCGCCGAGGCGTTCTATACTCCAGTGAATCGACCGTTCGGCACCGCGGGTCCTGCTCTGGACGCCGGGGCACGCGAAACGCGATGCCCGATCACTCCTCTGGATCGGTGTTCGTTCGGTACTCCATCGAGGTCCTCGCCCATGAGCCTTGCCTCTGCTTCCGAGTCCAGCATCTCCGGCCCCGGCCTTGACGGGATCGACCCACACAGCGTGACCATCTCCGGATTGGTCATCGACCGCTGCTCGGACCACACGGCTCCCTGCGAATCCCTCCGCGACATCGAACAGCACATCTCCTTCCCGGGCGAGTTCCCGTTCACCCGGGGCCTCTACCCCGAGGGCTACCGATCGCGACTCTGGACCATGCGTCAGTTCGCCGGCTTCGGCTCGGCGGATGACACCAACGCTCGATTCAAGTACCTCCTCGAGCAGGGCAGCGAGGAAGGCCCCGCGGCCCGCACGAACACCGGCCTCTCCACCGCCTTCGACCTGCCCACCCTCATGGGACGCGATTCCGACGACGTCCTCTCCGCGGGGGAGGTCGGGCGCTGCGGCGTCGCCATCGACACCATCGAGGACATGCACCGCCTCTACGCGGACATCCCCATCGACAAGGTCACCGTCAGCCAGACCATTAACGGCCCGGCCGCCGTGATCTGGGCGATGTACATCGCGATGGCCAAGCAGCGCGGGATCGACCAGTCGCAACTCGGCGGGACGCTCCAGAACGACATCCTCAAGGAGTTCCACGCCCAGAACGAGTTCATCTACCCGCCCGAGGCGTCGGTGAAGCTCGTCGTGGACACCATCGAGCACCAGGCCAGGCACCTGCCCAAGTGGAACTCCGTCTCCATCTCCGGCTACCACATCCGCGAGGCGGGCTCGACGGCCGTTCAGGAGCTCGCGTTCACGCTCCGCGACGGGATGGAGTACGTCGAGGCGTGCCTAAAGCGCGGGATGGACATCGATGCCTTCGCCCCGCGCCTCTCGTTCTTCTTCAACAGCCACAACGAGTTCTTCGAGGAGGTCTGCAAGCTCCGGGCCGCACGGCGCATCTGGGCGCGCATGATGCGCGACCGCTACGGCGCCAAGAACAAACGTTCGTGGTACATGAAGACGCACGTGCAGACCGCCGGGTGCAGCCTGACCGAGCAGCAGCCGTTGAACAACATCGTCCGCGTCGCCTACCAGGCGATGGCGGGCGTGCTCGGCGGGTGCCAGTCGCTGCACACCGATTCGATGGACGAGACGCTCGGCCTGCCGACCGAGCAGGCCGTCACCGTCGCACTGCGCACGCAGCAGATCCTCGCGTACGAGACGGGTGTCACCCGGACCGTCGATCCGCTCGGCGGGTCGTGGTTCGTCGAGTCGCTGACCGATCGCGTCGAGGCCGGTGCGCTCGAGCTCTTCGAGGAGATCGACGAGATGGGCGGCGGCGCCTGGCCCGGCGGCTACGGCGGCGTCGTCGAGGGCATCAACCGCGGTTACTTCCGACGCAAGATCGCCGAGGCCTCGTACCGGTTCAGCGAGGAGGCCGAGGCCGGCGACCGGATCACCGTCGGCGTCAACGCCTTCCGCGACGAGGACGAGCAGCGCCCGATCGACATCCTCGAGATCTCCCACGAGGTCGAAGACAAGCAGCTCGAGCGCCTGACCAAGTTCAAGAAGTCTCGCGATGCCGACGGCGTCGAGCGTGCGCTGGACACGATCCGCGAGGCCTGCCGCAACGACGAGAACGTCATGGAGCACCTCATCGAGGGCGCCCTGGCCAACTGCACGCTGGGCGAGATGGTCCAGGCGATGGCGGACGTCTTCGGTCGCTATGGGGGTGGGCCGGAGTGGTAGGCGGCACGTGCCGCGCAGCTACTCCGTGATGATGTAGTAGTACCTGCCCGCCGCCAGGCGCTGGAACGCGCCGGCCTCGAGGTCTCCATCATCGAACAGCGCGTCGATCTGCACCATGTACGCGTCGTCGCGCGTCTCGCCGTCGCCGTTGAAGTGCACGCCGACCGCGCTCGTCACGCCCGCGGTGTCCTCGAACTCGAAGTCCCAGACCCCGCCGATCGGTGTGCCGGACTCGAAGTCCTCGACACGCACGTACTCCGCGAACTCCGGCGGGAACACGCCCGAGCTCGAGTCCGCGACGTACTCGCCTTCCTTGTTGCGGTACAGCTCCGCGGCCGTCACCAGCTGTTTCAGGCTCGTCACGAACGACGAACGCGCCGCTTCCTGGCTCGCCGACGTGAACTGCGGGATCACGATCGCCGCGAGGATCCCGAGGATCACGACGACGATCAGGATCTCGACCAGCGTGAAGGCCCGGCTGCGGCTGCTGCGGTTCGGCATCATGGGTCACCTCGTACCCCTGCGTCCGAGTTCAAGATCGGCCGGGGGGCTCGGGTGCATGGGCCGCGTGCGCAAACACAGACCGATCGCGCCCGGCGAACCGTCGCGTCTCGTGCAATCGTCGTGGTTGGGAAACTCTCCCAGCCCCCAAGCCCATGCCCGCTCGCCCCCGCGCGGGCGGGGGGGTCCTGCCGCGCTTAGCGTCGGTAAGTGATGCGCGCCTTGGTCAGGTCGTAGGGGCTCATCTCGACGGTGACGGTGTCACCGGGGAGGATGCGGATGCGGAACTTGCGCATCTTGCCGGACAGGTAACCGAGCACCTCGGTCTTCCGCTCGTCAGGCAACTCGATCTTGAACATCGCGTTCGGGAGGGCTTCCTTGACGGTCCCTTCCAGCGTGATCTTGTCGTCGTCCTTCGCCATGCGCTACAGCATCTCCTTGCTCGGGCCGGCCTCGTGCCGGTCCGGCGTTTCCCGCGGCCAAACAGACCTGTGGGCGTTCCCGCCCCTTCCCCCACGGGTGATCCCGTGTTCACATCGACCCCCGAACCCCTGCGGATAACTGTAGACGGGCTTTGCGGGCCGGGAAAGGCCCCAGCCCCCGCGTGGCGCCCCCAGGGGCGGTGGGGGGCAAGGAGGTCGTTAGTGAAACAACCCCTCCAGGACCCGAATCATTCCCAACCGGCCATGCTCCAGAGGATCAGGGCGCTCACGCCGACATGGACGATGCCTCCGAAAACCACGCCCGCGATGAAGCCCTTCTTACGGGTCTTGTGCCGGAAGCGACGCATGGCCAGGGTTGCGCCGGGCCACCCGCCCAGTGCGCACAAGACCAGCAGCGTCTGCTCGGGCGTGCGCCGCTTTCCCGCGCCCGCGGCCCGTTTGTCACGCCAGAACGCGATGAAGGCGGCCAGGCTGGCGAGGATGCTGAGCGCGACGATGACGCCGAGGGTGATCATCCGACCGGAACGGGGCGTGCGGAAACCGTCATGGCAGCCATGTTCTCGATCTCAGCAAGAAAGTCCGGAAGCACGGCGAAGCCAACGATCACCGCGATCGCGCCGCCGAGTGCGCCCATCCAGTAGAGCGCCTTGCCGACGCCGGTGTCGCAGACGATCGCGTAGTAGATGAACGCGAGGCTTACACCGGGGATGACGAACTGGAGGATCCCGACCAGCCCCCAGCCCGTTTCGCCCGAGCGGAACGCGTGCACGATGATCATGATCGTGCCGGCGACCGACGATGCGGCGGCAAGGACGTACAGCGCGAGCACGGCGGGCAGTGATCCGACGGCGAACGCGATGCCACCCATGATCACCCAGAGGCCAAGCAGCCCAAGGGCGATGTGCCCGCCGGTGATCGAGACGGTCGGGCGCTCCTTCTTGGCCTTCTCCGTCATCACGCGGGTCTTGAGCGACTTGCCGCGCTCCGCGTTGTACCCGCACGTCACGCACATCACCGCGCCGGGGCGCATGAGCGTTCCGCACTCGGGGCAGGCCGCGTGCCCCGCCTGAGACACCCGCTCGTCCAGCATCGCCGCCAGGAGCGGATCGCCCGACTTCGGCTCGGCGCTCGGCGCCGGCGCCACGTCGTACGCACCCTCCGATTGGGCAGGCTCGGCGTCCTTCTCGAGCTGGCGCTTCTTGAGGCACGGCTTGCAGACGTACCGTCCCTGCTTGTCCTTGGCGCGGGGCTTGCCCGCGCAGTCCTGGCCACAGAACACACAGATCTTCGCCGGGGCAGCATCGGTCATGGCGGGGCGGTCTCCGGGGGGCCTTGAAGTGTACCGTCTGATCCTGATTGTCCACCTCTTGCGTTCATGCACGCGGGAGCGTCGTGCTGCGTTGGGCGGCGTTCTCATGTTTGGCGTCGAGGGGCCTTGCTCCGCATCGGTCCCAGAGCGCCCGGACCCCGCTCGGCCAGATCGCCCGATCCCGGGGGCGGCACGAGCCCGACTGGATGCCAATCATTGAGGCAGCATGACCACACTGAGCACCCCCACCAGTGAGTTCGAGAAGAAGGACCGCTGCGCCGACCTGGACCACCGCCCCCGCATCCTGCTGGGCAAGATGGGACTCGACGGGCACGACCGCGGCGTCAAGGTGATCGCCAGAGCCCTGCGCGATTCCGGCGTGCACGTCATCTACTCCGGGCTCTGGCAGACCCCCGCATCCCTGGCCATCTCCGCCCGCGACGAGGACTGCGACCTCATCGCCGCCAGCATGATGAGCAACAGCCACCTGACCCTCGGCCCGCGCTTGATGGAGCAGATGGACAAGGTCGGGCGCAAGGATGTCCCGGTCCTGATGGGCGGCATCCTCCCGCAGGAGGACATCCCCAAGCTCAAGGCCATGGGCGTGCGCCAGTGCTTCCCGACCGGCACCGGCCTCCAGGAGATCGTCGACGCCGTGCGCGAGTGCACCGTCGCGTACACGCAGACGGTCGATTCAGGTGACCCGACGTCGCAGCTTGCGCGCGATATCTCGCTGCTGCACGAGCAGCGCGAGGTCCGCGCCGATGCGGTGCGTCGTCGCCCGACCCGCGTGATCGGCGTGACCGGCTCGCCCGGCGCCGGCAAGTCCACTCTCGTGGCCCAGCTCGTCGGCGAGCACACGCGGCGCGCCAAGAAGGACCCGGCGCTCGGTCGCTGCGCCGTCGTTGCGTTCGACCCCAAGAGCCCGATCACCGGCGGCGCCCTGCTCGGCGACCGCCTCCGCGTCGACTTCAACGCGCTCGGCGATCGCGTGTTCTACCGCTCGCTCGCGATCCGTGGCGAGGACTACCACGGGCTCGACGAGATCGTCGAACTCATCGGCGGCGCCTCCGACAAGCCGGAGGACACCTACACCACCGTCTTCGTCGAGACCGTCGGCGCCGGACAGAACGAGACGCGCATCCGCGACCACGTCGATCAGACCATGGTCGTGCTCACGCCCGGCATGGGTGACTCGGTCCAGATGGACAAGGCCGGCATCCTCGAGATCGCCGACCTCTTCGTCTGCAACAAGGCCGACCACCCCGGCGAGAACGACCTCGTCCGAGATCTGCGCGATGTGGCCGGGAAGCGCCAGATCCGCGAAACCGTCGCAACGCGCGGCCAGGGCGTGCCCGAGCTGCTCGACCTCCTCCTCACCTAAGACACCGCTTCGCCCCTTGCATTTCTCATCGCGCACCCTCGGGAGTGAGCGTCCCCCGTGAGCCCCGAGCCCGCCAACGAAGCGCCCGCCAAGCGCGTGCTGCTGACCGATGACGGACGCCTGACCTCCGGGCGCCTCGCCGGCCTGAGCATGAACCGAGCGATCTGGGTGCTCGCCTGGCCCGTCCTCATCGAGAACCTCTTGCTCTCGATGGTCGGGCTCACCGACACGTACCTGGCCGCCCAGGTCGGCTCGGCCGAGACCGACGCGATCGGCGGCGCGTCGTACATGACCTGGTTCCTCAGCCTCATCGGCGTTTCCGTCGGCGTCGGCGCGACCGCACTGATCTCGCGTTCCGTCGGTAAGGGACGGATGGCCGTCGCGAGCGCGGCCCTGGGTCAGACCATCCTCCTCGCCGGATCGACGGGGATCCTGATCGCGATCGGGGTCTACCTACTCGCGCCGACGATCGCGCTCTTGCTCTTCAGTGCGCCCGATGCGCCCGGAATCACCGCGGGCGGTCACGCCTTCGTCGCCTATCTGCGCGTGACGGCCGCGGGCGTTCCGTTCACGGCCGTGTTGATCGCCGTAACCGCCTGTGCGCGCGGCGCGGGCGACTCGCGGCGCCCGCTGTACGCCTGGATCGCGGTCAACATCATCAACGTGCTGGTGAGCTGGCTCGCGTCGGGCGTCGACCTCAAGGTCGTCAAGGACGTCGTCGGGACCGACGGGGCCGCGACCGTCGAGACGGTCACGCTGCTGGCCAACCCGCTCTCGATCGACCTCGGCATCAACGGGATCGCGCTCGGGACCGTCGTCGCGCACTTCGTCGGGAGCGTGATCATCCTGGTCATGGCCGGGCGCGGCGTGTGGGGGATCCGCCTGATGCGCCGCCGCGTGCGTCCCCACTGGACGACGATGCGCCGCCTCGTGCGCCTCGGGCTGCCGAACTTCTTCGAGACCACCGGCATGTGGTTCGGCAACTTCGCCGTCATCCTGATGGTCGGCATGCTGGGCGCCGAGGGCTTCCTTGGCGCGCACATCATCGCCGTCCGCATCGAGGCGATGAGTTTCCTCATGGGTTTCGCGATGGGGATGTCCGCCGCGACCCTCGCGGGTCAGTACCTGGGCGCGGGTTCGCCCGAGCTCGCCCGACGAGCCGTGCTTCGCTGCGCCCTCGTCGCGGC